>NZ_JBKEBF010000031.1:0-206923 GCF_047973035.1 Oleidesulfovibrio sp. | reverse complement strand
GCCACCCCAGAAAAGAAGATCCCACAAGAATAACGTTTCTCATCAAACATATTTCTCATTTTGGGTGTACAAAGAAGGGCGAAATCCAGAGTTTTTCTCATTTTGGATTTCGCCCTTCTTTTTATCCGAAACAGTCGACCTATACTCACTAGAAGGCCGCGCCAGTAGCGGATTTGGCCTATATCTGTCCTATGTTTGTCCTATCTGTTTTAGGCTCCACGCTATTTCTCATCTTGGCTGTCCCCCTATAGTTGCGTCGGGTAAATAAAACCAAGTAGGAAGTTATGGAAAATCTCCCCAATTGCCCGCAGTGCAATTCTGAATATGTGTATTCTGACGGCAGCATGCTTATCTGTCCTGAATGCAGCCACGAGTTTAAGGCTGATGACGTAGCAGAAAGAGTGTATAAAGATGCCAACGGTAATGTTCTGGAAAATGGCGATACCGTTATCGTAATTCAGGACTTGAAAGTTAAAGGTGCTTCTTCGCCCATTAAAAAGGGCACCAAAGTAAAAAACATCAAGCTGATTGAACCTGAAGACGGCGTGCATGACATTTCATGCAAGGTGCCCGGCTTTGGTTCTATGCTGCTGAAGACTTCTGTCGTTAAAAAAGGTTGATAGCCGCGCACCGGCTGCTGTGTGCAATACATGCGTTGGTGAAAATTCAGGCTGCAAATGAAACCGGCCCTGTCCTAATGTGGACAGGGCCGGTTTTTTATTCCGGACAGGTACGTGGGGACGTGATTAGTGCCGCAGCCGCTCGATGAGCGTTTTCAGGTGCTGGGCGTTTTCTGCCATTTCTTCAACCGCGCTGCTGGCAAGATGCATTGCCTCTGCCGTTTCATCAGATATGGCGCTGATATCGCCCATTGCGCGGTTTACTTCTTCACTGGCGGCGGATTGTTCTTCGCTGGCAGTGGCTATGGCCTCAACCTGTCTGGCTGTGTCCGCCACGATACCGACTATTTTATTCAAGATGGTGCCGGAATCGGCAGCAAGCCCTGTGCTTTGTTCAACGGATTGTGTTGCCGTAGCGGTGGCCCTGATACTGGCTTGTGCTCCTTGCTGGATGCTGGTGATAGCTTGCGTTACTTCGCGCGTTGCCCCCATTGTTTTTTCTGCCAGCTTGCGCACTTCGTCCGCTACAACCGCAAAGCCTCTGCCTGCCTCACCCGCGCGTGCGGCTTCGATGGCGGCATTAAGTGCCAGCAGGTTCGTCTGGTCGGCTATATCTTCAATTACGGTAATAACGTTGCCGATGTCCTGTGCCTGCTGGCCAAGAGCATCCATATTGCCGCGTAGTGCATCCATCTGGTGATGAACTTCACGGATGGATGCCACGGTCTGCTCAACTATTCTTTCACCTTCTGATGCGGTTTCCCGAGCCAGAGTGGCATTTTGTGCCGCTTGCGAAGCACTGCCTGCCACCTCCAGAATGGTGGTGCCCATCTGGCTCATGGCAGAAGCCGTTTCGCCGGTGCGGCTGCTTTGGCGGCGGGCGCCTTGCGTTGTTTCAGTAACCTGTGCGGCCAGTTCGTCGGCACTGCCGGAGACAACCTCTGCAATGTCGGTAGCCTGTTGTGCAATGTCTGCCATCAGGGAATTTTGTTTTTCAATTTCCCGTTGCTGTGCTCTCACCGGAGTCAGGTCGTAATAAACGCTGAACACACCGATAAGCTTCTTATCAAGGTCAAAGATGGGAGTTGCGGTTACTTCCAGCGTACGCGTGCCGGATTTTGACGTGGCGGTAACCTCTGCCTGTTCCATCTGTTGCTTTTTCAGCGCGTTGATAACAGGCGCGGCAGAGGCATCGTTAATAAATTCCGAAAACGGTTTGCCGTAGAATTCTTTGGGTGCTTCTGTTCTGCCGTATGCTTCCAGCAGCATCTTGTTGGCAAAGGCAATGTTGCCGCCAGCGTCCAGCGTGATGACGGGAAAGCGGTTGGAAACGCCCTCCATAACGCCTTGTGCGTATCCCAGACGCTCTTTAAGGTTTGCCACCATACGCTGGATGGCAACACGAAGCATGTCAAATTCTTTGGGGTAGCTGCCCTGCAATACCGCACTCAAGTCGCCGTCTGCTACTTTGCCTGCAAATTCGCGTAGTGCGCGAAGCTGGCCGTTCATGCGTGAAGTGATGAATATGGTGGTGCAGATACCGAGTATAAGTGAACCCAGAGTGATGATGGCGGTCCCCGTGTTTACCGTTTGTAAAGAAGAAACAAGATTTGTCAGGGCGGTAGTTGCTTCTGTTACTTCTTCTTCTGCCGTGGTGCTGAGGATTTCGTTCAGCTGTCTGATCTGCGATGCTTCTATGACTTCCGCAGCAGCTAATGCGCGGTTGTACGCTGTAGGGTCAAATTTAGTGAAAAGTTCATTTCCTGTTTTTTTCAGCGCATTGAAGCTGTCTTCAATTGTCTTTACTTGTTCTTTTTCAACCGCAGATTTCTGCAGCGGTTTAAGCGTATCCAGCGTATCCTCAAATTCCATGACAAAACTGTCGAAGTTGTACTTCTGCTCTGCATCGCCGCACACATACAGGCTTCCGGCTTCGCTCAGTTCGCTTGCAATGTGCAGCAGGTCGGATACGTATTTTATTTCCAGAAGATACAGGCTGAACGAATGGCCTGCGCCTTGTGAAGCAAGAGCTTTTTCCACTTTGATTTCAGTAAGCGCCTTTAATTGCATCTTTAAAGGCGTGCTGAGTTCTTTTTTCAGGCGATCGCTCTCTGTCACAGCCCATCGTGCCAGCTCAGGATCATAGACAGCAAAAACGTCCGAACGGGCCTTTGCTATAAAGTCATCTGCCTGTGCCCGGACCTGTTCCATCATCTCGATACCTTTCGGAGTGGCGGACTCCAGCACCAGCAGCCGTTCATACTGTTCGTTAAACATGGAGTAGCTGTGTTCAAATTCTTTGCGTGCCGCCTTTTGTCCGGTCAGGTAATCCAGCATGTCGGTATGCATCTTGGACGTATTATCCAGCAACCGAAGTGAAGCAATTGTGCCTGGCACGTCGTCTGTAGCCACTTCGGTTGATATGCCGATGCTACGTGTGTTCATGGTGAATGTTGTGACGCCGGAAAGAACGATAAACAGCAGTATTATGCCGAATCCCAGCATAAGCTGCATCCTGATGGATACTTGCACAAGGCCCCCTTATTGCTTTGTACAATTATTGCGTGCCATGTACTGGCACATTCTGGTGAAAGATTCGGCACGTCTGACAGCTCGTGCGAATCTATCCTCCATGCCTCTTATGGAGGTGACCTACGCAACGTACAGTGAAGTATTGTTGCATAGTGAGTGGGTGTTAACATGCGGCAAAACAGGTGGGTAAGGCAAGCGATTCAATAAAAATATACTTGAGCTGAGTAAGTCTATATCAGTCTATGGTCTCGCTGTATCGTTTTAGCGCAATAAGCACGGCAGCAAGCCAGAAAACCAGTATAGGCCATAACGAAGGCCATGACGCCTCAAATCCGTTACCCTTCAGCAATACGCCGCGCACAATACGCAGAAAGTGCGTTAGCGGAAGGATAGAACCGATTGCCTGTGCCCATTCCGGCATTCCGCGAAAAGGAAACATGAAACCGGAAAGAAGTAATGAAGGCAGAAAGAAGAAGATGGAAAGCTGCACTGCCTGCAACTGGTTTTTGGCGATGGTGGAAAAAGTAACTCCCATGCTCAGGTTGGCCCCGATAAAGGGTAGGGCCATGACAAAAACCAGCCATACATCGCCTGCAATCGGCACCGCAAAGATGTAGCGCGCGGCAGCAACTATGAGCACCATCTGTACATACCCCACAAGAATGTAAGGCAGTATTTTGCCTATGATGACCTCAAGCGGGCTGACAGGCGTTGAAAGCAGGTACTCCATGGTTCCGCGTTCGCGCTCCCGCGTGATTGCCACCGCAGTTATAACCACAAGGGTAAGTGTAAGGATTACTCCCATCAGGCCCGGAACAATATTGTATTGCGAAACGGCTTCGGGGTTATAGTCCGCGTGAATGCGGATCTCTACAGGGAGTTGGCCTGACTGCTGCAGCGCGATGCTGCCGGTAAGGTCTCGGTCAAGAGCCCTGCGGACTATTTCAGGAAATGACGTTGTACCACCGCTTGATGCCACCGGATCCGTAGCGTCGGCTTCCAGCAGCAGCACTGGTCTTTCTCCGCGCAGGATGCGGGTTTCAAGGTTTTCAGGAATGGTCAGAGCAAACTGGACTTCTCCGGTGCTCAGCAGATTGCGCAGCTCCGCCCTGCTGTGCGCATGGCGGGTGATACGGAAAAACGTACTGTTTTGCATGGCGCTGACAATGGAGCGGGCAAAAGGCGAATTGTCAGCAGAGAGTATAGCTGTAGGTAGATTGCGCGGGTCGGAGTTTATGGCAAAGCCGAACAGAATAAGCTGCAGCAGAGGAATACCCAGCATCATCCCCAGCGTCATACGGTCGCGACGCATCTGAATGAACTCTTTTGCCACAATGGCAAAGAAACGACGCGGGGAGAATGATGCCAAAGTCATCAGCGGCTACCGTCTTTGTTTTTTGGTGGCGGGACAGGAGTTGGCGATTCAACCTTCGACTCAGCCTGCCGGCTTTTCTGCGGACCGGTTACGGCTGGTGATGAGCCTGATAAAACTGTCTCGTCCTGTTTGGTGCTATCCGGCGGGGCTGAGTTTTGTCTGGTCGCCCCTGATGCTGCTGTTGAAGGGGAAGCACCCTGTTTTTTTGAAGCTGGAGGGACTTGTTGCTGGGCGGAACGTGCTGTGTTTCCAGATTGGTCTGGTTGTTGAGGGGCCGTTTTCTGCCCCGCGTTAGTTGTGCTGTGCCCGCCACGCTTACTGTGTCCGGTGTCTCCTTTCTGTTTATCTTCTCTGGCGAGCTCCCCTGCAGGCGACTCCGCAGGCTGGTGTGACTGCATCAGGGCGATAAACACTTCTTCCAGTCCGGTTTCAATAAGCTGGCACCGTGCACCGGCAGCTTCAATCCGGCTGATGGCTGCTTGCAGGGCCACGGCATCTTTTCCGCTGACATGCAGCTCGTTTCCGAAAGCTGCCACTTGTTCAACGCCTGCCTTGTCGCGCAGTCCTCTGGCTGTATGGTGCGGGTCGTCGGCTGTTACCCGCCATGTTGTGAGGCCGGAAGAGGCTATCAGTTCTGCGCCTGTCCCCTGTGCCAGCAGGTCTCCGTAGGCGATGTATGCAAGGCGGTTACAGCGCTCTGCTTCATCCATGTAGTGGGTACTGATAAGCGATGTGATGCCTTCTTCCGCTAGCAGGTGAACCTCTTCCCAGAAGTCACGACGGGCGCCGGGGTCTACACCTGCCGTAGGCTCATCGAGCAGCAGTAATTTGGGATTGTGCAACGTGCATGCAGCAAGAGCTACACGTTGTTTCCAACCGCCCGAAAGCTGGCCTGCCAGATGCCATTCAAAGCGGCGCAACCCCATGCGGTCCAGACTTTGCTGTACTGTACTGCGAATATTTTCAATGCGATACATCCGCGCCGCAAACGTAAGGTTTTCGGTAACTGTTAAATCTTCGTACAGGCTGAACCGCTGAGTCATATAGCCTACCAGCGGCTTGATGCGATGTGCTTCATCAATAACGTCAAAGCCCAGACATGTTCCGCTTCCTGCATCGGGCCGCAGCAGCCCGCACAACATCCTGATAAATGTGGTTTTACCTGAACCGTTGGGCCCTAGAAAACCGAAAATTTCCCCGCGGGATACTTGCAGGTCAAGGCTGTTGACCACAGTCCGTTGGCCGAAAATTTTGCTGATGCCGCGCACATCAATGACCAGCCGGCTGCTGCCGGAGGGAGAATCTGAAGACTTCTGGTCCTCAGCCTGCGGAGTGTGAGTATAGCTGGTCATGGCATAGCCTGCTTCAGTTTATTGATCTGCAGAGGCAGGTACATCTTGCTCCGGCAACAGTGAGGCCGGAACAAACACATCCACAGGCAGCCCCGGGCGCAGAACGTAACTGTCTGAAAGAGGGTATGCAGATGTACTGTTATTGTGGGCGGCAGCCGGTTGAACTGTCTCATCCGCGGGGGAAGCGTTCTCGTTAGGCTCCTTTGCCGGGGCGCATGGTGCGGCTTCCAGCATAAAGACCAGTTTTGCACGTTGTGAGCTGGAATAAATGACAGGAGGGGTATACTCCGCATTGTCCGCAATGTAGCTGACACACATGGGGAAGGGCCCGCGAACGCCGTCGATGCGAACCTCTGCCTTGTCGCCGGTGCTGATGCGCCCAGCTACGGGTTCGGGCACAAAAAAGCGGACTTTGATATTTTGCGGCGGCAATAACGAAACTACAGGCTTTCCGGCCGGAACCCATTCTCCTTGCCTGTACATAGTGTCGTGGACCTCTGCAGCGGCAGGCGCACGCTGCGTTTTTTCGTCCAGCAGCCATTTGGCCTGCAGTAATTTCGCTTCTGCAGCCTGTACGTCTGCTTCTGCCGCCCGTATAGCGTCTTCCCGTCCACCCATGCGTGCAGTTGCCAGCTCGGCGCGTATCTGGCGCACCCTTGCGGCAGTCTCGCTCAGCTCTGTTTGCGCACGGTCCAGTTCTTCGCGTGAAATGGTACCGCCCTTGAATAACGATGCTCTGCGTGTGTGTACATCTTTTGCCAGCTCATAGGCAGACTGTGCTTGCCGTAATTGTGCCTCGATGGCCCGCAACTCGCTTGGGCGCTGACCTTTGCTCAGATCCTGCAATTTGTCTTTTGCCTGTTGTACGCGCTGCTCTGCTTCGTGCACGGCAGGCGCCTCCTGTCCTGCATCAAGACTGTAAAGCAGGGCTCCCTGTTGTACATCCTGACCACGGGCGACTGTCAGGCTCTCCAGCCTGCCACCGACCCCGGAGCTTATGTAAACGTATTCGCCTTCCACATAGCCTTGATAGATACCAGTGGGGGCTTCGTTTTTGGGGATGAGCAGAAATACGGCTGTAACCAGTACAACAACGGGCATCAGCAGTATGGGTTTGAACCTGAAAGGCATCAGCAGCTCCGGATGTTCAATGTGCGTTACGGTAATACATACCAGTAGTTGCGCTTATATGGCAATGAGGAGTCTGTAAGAGACGTATTTCATGCTTGCTTCCTGACCGGTTGTGCGCAAAGCGGGCTTCTTGTGCCTGACTGCCTGTGTTTTTAATTGTGTGAAAAGCATGTCTGATGCGCATAATTCAATAATATTAACGGTCTTCTGCCTCATGTGTCAGCAGCGCGTGCGGTATTGATGCGGATTGGGCTGAGGAGTGGGGAAGGGGCGGTTCACTCCTTGGGGCATTGCACGCATATGTCAGATCAATGCGCTTGAGGCGTTTGTTCTGTGACCGAAAGCCGGAAAATGTAAAAAAATATGCAAGCAGACAAGTGAAGGCTGCAAAGCTGTGCTGCAGACTGCATAATCTGGAAAATGTCTGTATTAAGAAAGGTTACAGATAGCGGATCATGATTGATAGTATGGTGCGCAGTCTTCTAAGTGCATGTGATTTTTTTTAAACAAGTAGGATTACATGTATGTGGTACTTTACATGAGTGCTGTGAAAGAGTACCGAAAGCCCCCTGTTTCCAATCATAAATATTCCGGCTCGGAGGATGCCCATGGACCGTGAAAACGAACTGCACCTGACAGTGGGTGTGGATGATCCCGTATCGCCGCTGAAGGCATTTGCTCTCGGCCTGCAGCATGTGCTTGCGATGGATGTGTATATTGCTCCGTTTGTCATGGCGGGCATATTGTCGCTGACAGTGACAGAAACAGCGTCCTTCATTCAGATGACCTTTGTGGCGGCGGGTATTGCCACTCTGATTCAGGCAGGTTTCGGTATACGTTTACCGGTCATGCAGGGACCTTCTTATGTTCCTATCGGTGCGCTGGCTTCCATCGGCAACTCGTTGGGGCTTGGGGCCATGTTCGGTTCGTTGCTTCCCGGTGCGCTTATTATGACCCTGCTGGGCAGGCCGCTGAAAGTGTTCAGTAAAATTGTCCGCTATTTTATTCCTCCGCTTGTAGGCGGTACTGTCATCGTTATCGTAGGTATTGCTTTGATGCCTGTTGCGCTTAAAGGTTGCTACGGGTACTACGGCGATCCTGCAAACAACGCCATTGTGGCGCTGGTTTCGGCCGCTGTGCTTGTTATGCTTACCGTAATGGGCGCACGCCCCGGTAAAGTGAACCAGATGGTGCGCATGAGCTCTGTTGTTATGAGCATGGTTGCGGGAACGCTGACTGCGTCCATGTTCGGCATGGTAGATTTTGGCAGTGTTGCCGCTGCTCCCTGGGTGGCTCTGCCCGCAATTTTTCCTTTCGGTACGCCGGAAATCGACCTTTCCGCCACGCTGACTTTATTTTTCATTTATCTTGTCGTGCTGGTGGAAACCACTGGTACGTGGTTTGCCGTAGAGGCAGTTACAGGGGCAAAGCTGGATGATGACCGCATAAATGGCGGCACTTTTGGTGAAGGTATGGGCTGTTTTCTTGGCGCGATGCTGGGCGGAACCCCTGTAACCGGGTACTCCACAAACGCCGGAATCATTGCTATTACCGGCGTGGCCAGCCGCTGGGCCATCATGGCCGGCGGTGTGATTCTGCTGGTGCTGGGTATGGTGCCCAAGCTGATGAACGTCATTGCCAGCATTCCCGGGCCTGTTATCAGCGGTGTGTTTGCAGTTATCTGTGTGGTAATCGCCATGAACGGCTTTCGCGTTGTGCGTAATGTAAAGCTGACCGAAAGGAATATGCTGGTCATGGGGCTGCCTATTCTGCTTACACTTGCCGCCGTATTTATGCCGGAAGAATTACGCAACAAACTGCCCGACCTTGTCCGTTACCTTGTGGAATCGGGCATTGCCGTGGGTGCTGTTTCTGCTGTTGTATTTAACCTCGTGCTACCGCGTGATGCGGAGTAGTTAAAGGATTTGCCATGGGTTCAACCCTGTTACGTAATGCCACTGTTCTTTCCATGGACGCCGAGCGCCGTATTTTTGAAAACGGCGATGTCCTTATTAAAGATGACCGTATTGCCGCTGTCGGCGTTGTAGAACCGCAGGATGCCGATGCCGCCGATGAAGTGCTGGATATGGCAGGACGCATTGTGCTGCCCGGTCTGGTGAACACGCACGTGCACACTTCGCAGCAGCTTGAACGTGGCCTTGCAGATGATGTTGACCTGCTTACATGGCTGCATGACCGTACATGGCCTTTTGAAAGCGCACTTTCAGAAGAGGACCAGTATCTTTCCACGTTGGCCTGCGGCTGTGAACTTATCCGTTCCGGTGTAACCACCTTCGGTGAAGCCGGTGGACAGCATGTGGACGCTACCGGCCGTGCTGTAGAGGAACTGGGGCTGCGTGCCAACCTTTGCCTTTCCAGCATGGACTGTGGTGAAGGACTGCCGGACGGCTGGGTTCGCCCGACGCAGGAAGTGCTGGCAGAGCAGAAGGGCCTGTACGACAGATGGCATGGCAAAGCTGATGGCCGCATTAACATGTGGTTCGGCCTTCGGACAATTTTCAACTGTTCTGATGAGCTGATTGTTGCCACCAAGGACATGGCAGATACCCTGAACACCGGCGTGCATATGCATGTTGCGGAAATTCTGGAAGAAGTCCGCTTTGCAGAACAGACCCGCGGTGCCACTACCGTGGAACATCTGGCTTCGCTGGGTGCTCTCGGGGCAAACCTTCTGGCCGTGCACCATGTGTGGCTGACCCCCAAAGAGGTGGACCTGCTTGCGCTGCACAACGTGAAGACTTCGCACAATGCAGCGGCTGCCATGCGTTATCTGGGCTTTGCGCCTGTGCCGGAAATGCTGCGCAAGGGGATTTCCGTTTCCATAGGTACGGATGGTGCACCCAGCAACAATCATATGGATATGATGAGTGAGATGTATCTTGTTTCGCTTATCCACAAAGGACGTCACCTTGACCCTTATGCCGTAACGGCTGAACGGGTACTGGAAATGGCAACCGTCATGGGCGCACAGTGCATGTTGATGGAAGAGTCCATCGGCTCGTTGTCAGCAGGTATGAAGGCAGATCTTATTGTGGTTAACCCCTGCGATTTCGGAACCCTGCCTGTGCATGATCCTGTTTCAGCTATGGTCGGGGCTATGTATTCGGCAAATGTGGAGTCTTCCATGTGCGACGGGCGCTGGCTGATGCGCGACCGTAAGGTGCTGACCGTGGATATGGAAAGTGTGCTTGGTGAAATACAGTCCAGAGCTGACACCGTACGTAAACGTGCCGGTATTCAACTGCCCCCGCGTTTTCCCGTAACAAAAGTACGGTAGCAGGGTGGCTCTTACGCCAACTTGCCTTTGTTCGTTTATCTGTTGCCTAGCAGCCCAGATACATGAGCGATGGTGCAGTTGGCCTGATGAAATAAGAAAGCCGGTCGGTGAGAACCCCGACCGGCTTTTTATTGTTCTGCGTGATGGTTGCTAGCCTTGGGACAGTTCGTCCAGTTTTTCTGCAAGAATCGTCAGGTTCTGGACTGAGCCGGAAGATTCTTCCATCCTGCCTGCCACTTCATTTGCGATGTGGCTTACCTCGTCCATGGCGGAGCGTATCTGCTCGCTGGATGCGGATTGCTCTTCCGCCGCGGTGGCGATGGCGTCTACCTGTGATGACGACTGATTTACCAGTTCGACAATTTTATTCAGTGCTTCGCCTGACTGCTCTGCCAGCTTGGACGCATTGCCCACCATTTCGGTGGTCGTGTCCACGTTTTTGATGGATTCCTGCGCGCCGGTCTGAATGGCATTAATGGCACCGCCGACTTCGTGTGTAGCGCTCATGGTTTTTTCTGCCAGTTTTCGTACTTCATCGGCAACAACGGCAAAACCGCGTCCTGCGTCACCGGCACGGGCAGCTTCGATGGCGGCGTTCAGCGCCAGCAGGTTGGTCTGGTCCGCTATATCGCGGATGACTGTCATTACCTGACCGATGCCTTCTGCCTGCGAACCGAGATTCTGCATTACGTCTTTGAGTGCTGCTGTCTGTTCCTGCACTTGAAGGATGGCAGATACGGAGTCGCCTACGATTCGTGCACCTTCCAGAGCCTGCTCGCGGGTTTCAGATGCCTGTTGCGCCGCAGCGGATGCGTTGCTTGCCACCTCAAGCACTGTGGCATTCATCTGCTCCATGGCGGTGGCTGTTTCCGCCACGCGTTGCTGCTGCATCATGATACCTGAGTTTATCTGTTCAAACTCGCCCGAAAGCTGATGGCCGGTGCGGGACACTTCGGATGCAGCCTCGCGCGTGGTGTCATTGACTTCTCTGATACGGTTAAGCTGATTTTCAATGGCGTTTTGCGAGTGAACAAGATCAGTCACGTTGGATGCTACTTCCACATATCCATACTGACGTCCGCGCGAATCGCGCAGAACATCGGCAGAAGGATGCACATACAAGGTCTGTCCGCCCGTTTCGATACATATGATTTCCGCTTTGACGGGGCCATTGGCTGCTTTGGCCATTTCAATGGGGCAGTGGGGAGTCTGGCAGACTTCCGTGTTGAACTTGTCATGGCAGTGGCATTCTGCCAGCTGGTTTTCATCAACTCCGATAAAGTCTTTTGCGGCCTTGTTGGCCATGATGATTTTAAAGTTGCCGTCCACTGCAAAGATGGGGTCGGGTACTGTGTTCAGCACGTCTACATACTTTTGCATATCAACCATCATCAGACCCAGCTTGGCCATAAGCGTGTTAAACCAGCGGGCAAGATCGCCGATTTCGTCTTTCTGACTGTCGTTCAGCCTGTCGTCAAAATTGGCACGGTCTTCTGCAATATCTTTGATTTTGCCTACCATCTGACTGACGGGAGTAATCACAAAGCGGCGCAGCATAAAGAATGCAACCAGAGCGGGAAGGATAAGGATGATTGTCAGTGCGCTGATGAGCACGTTGGAAGAATACGCTTTGATGGCTGCAAACTCGCTAAGGTCAAGAGCGCAGACAAGCACGCCGACCTGATCGCCGCGGTAGTCTACAATAGGATGGGTGGCAAGGGCTGTGCTTCCGTATCTGCGGAACTCAAGAGATTTTTTGCCTGCTTCCAGAAGCGGAGCATCAGTATGTTCTACCAGTTCCGTGTTGTCCTGGCCGCTGACCAGCACAAAGTCATTGCCGATAACAGGGTATTTCTTCGGGTTGTTAAGCGAACGGGCAATGGACAGCATGTCCTTGTTCATAAAAAGGGAAAGTGCCGTACCCTCGGCGGAACTGGCAGCAAGAATGGGGTCGAAGGGTACAAGTGTTTCGACAGAGCCGAGTGTTTTACCGTCCGGCCCGATGACGGGGGCCACACCGCGCACAACAAAGCCGCCGCGTCCCAGCTCGATACCCTGAACGGGCTTGCCGGCCTTGTTTACATCAAGAACAGTATTGCGAAAGCTACTGATGTCGTCCGAAACGTCTGTCCACTTGCCGTTGCGCTGGGTTTGCTTTTCGCGCCATAGCCGTACAAGGCTCCGGCCGTTGGGCAGATGATAGTGCAGGCGCATGCTTTTGCCGGTGTTGCTTTTATAGCCCTGCAAAGCCGGCGCAAGCGCAGTGCGCAAAAGCTCTCTTGCCCTTTGCGACTCTGGTGAGTTTTCATCGTTGATGTTGCCGCTGTGAGCAAGCTGAAAAGCCTGAATTACCTCCGGCTGACCGCTGAAGGATGACGCAAGTGCAAGTGCTGAATCTCCGGCAGTGTTGATTCCGGAATCCACTGCATTGAAGACATCTGTTACCATGGAGGAGACGAATTTTTCCTGCATGCGTTCAAAGGATGTGCTGATAATGGCATAACTGGCTATGCCAAGCCCTAATACGATGATGATCTGGGGAAGTGACAATTTCCAGCCGAGTTTCATGGTGGTTCCTTGCATGTGTTTATGCCTGAATCTGATTTAAATACAGGCATGACAGCGGCCCGCCTGCGCCACCGGTGTTTTGATGGTATTATTTTGCATTTTAAAATAAGGCCTTGCAATTTTTGATTATTATTTGCCCCTAAATCAAGAAAAGCAACAGGCCGTGCTTCACTCAAACAAATACATGAATGCCCCATAGCCCTCCTGTTCCAGTTTTTCTGCCGGTATGAACCTAAGTGCTGCAGAGTTGATGCAGTACCTTAACCCTGTAGGCTGCGGACCGTCAGTAAAAACATGCCCTAAGTGAGAGTCTGCATGCTTGCTGCGGACTTCAGTTCTTATAGAAAAAAAGCTGCGGTCTTCTTTTTCAACAATATTCTGCGGTGTCAGCGGTTGATAAAAACTGGGCCAGCCCGTTCCCGAGTCATATTTGTGGATGGAACTGAAAAGCGGCTCGCCTGATACAATATCCACATAGAGGCCGGGCTTTTTATTGTCCCAGTATTCGTTATCGAAAGGAGGTTCAGTACCATCCTGTCGGGTAACTTTAAATTGCAGCGGTGTTAGTTGTTTTTTCAGAACATCAACAGGTGGAGTTAAATATTGTTCACTGCTGGCGGTCTGTTTCTGTTCGGTTGTATGATATTCGTCTGCAAATGCTACGTTCTGAAAAGACAAATAGCCAAAAAAGACTGTAAAACCAAGAATCATTATGTCTCTAAATGCCATAAGAATCTCCTTTTGGATTTAAAATGATCTCTTTTGGTGCTGTGTAACGCTATATAATATGTGTGATTGCGTGGCGAACTGCCTATAACTACAGAAATAATAGGTGTGATAGCTTCTTCGTCAAGAGCGTTGCTCTTGGTTGCGTCCGCCCTGATCGTTGCGGGTTGTTATCTGTTTTTTTGAATAGAATTCTCTGAATTTTTGTTTCAAAATGTGGCGTTACGACCTGCGCAGAACAAAAGAACATTATTTGCAGGATGCTGGCGTGTCGGCATGCGCCTGTGCAAGACCGAGCGCAGGAAGGTTGAAATTGTTTCGTGTACATGGCCATGACACAAAAAACACATCCCCGATGAAAATCGGCAGACATTAGAGACACAAGGAAAAGACATGAGCTTTGATCTGGATAAAGAACGTAGCAGGCTGGAACGCAAACTGGAAGCGTTGCGTAAAAAAGAATTTATTCCTGCCCCCCTGCTTGAGATTGTTGCCAGAACGGCAGAACTGCAGCTGGAAGCACGAGGCAAGGTTCAGGTTTCGTTGCCGGACCAGATTGCTCCGGCTGATGCTCATGCTCAGGGCGCTTCTTTGCTGCCTCGTGAACAATTTCCGTACGACAAGGCTGTGACGGCTGAGACCTTCGGCAAGCTGCTGGCTCTTATGGCTCAGTCGGGCGGTTCCATGGCGGAGGGAGCTACTTCGCTGCATAAGGCTCTTGAGGCCCGTGAATTTTCGCTGGAAGAAGCCTGTGATGCGTTGTTGCAGGATGATCAGCTGTTTTTTGCCGACTGGGGAGCACGTATGCCTGAAGCTCCCAGTTTTGTCCGGTATCTTGTGCAGGGCAGTCTGGTTCCTTCGCTGATGGCGGTAAGTGACCTGCTGGCGGAGCGTCGCGATACCGAAACCGTCTGGTCGCACGGGCATTGTCCGCACTGCGGCTCAATGCCGCTGGTGGCAAGCCTGCGTAATAAAGAGGGCTTCCGGTATCTTACCTGTTCGCTGTGCAGGCATGAGTATCGTGCAAAGCGTTTGCAGTGTCCTTTCTGCGGAGAAGAAGATCACAGCAAACTGGAATATTTCAAGGCAGAAGGTGAGGCCGGTTTTGAAGTGCATGTCTGTCGCAGTTGTCACTGTTATTTGAAAGTTGCAGACTTCCGCGAACTGGACAGGCTTTCAATTCCCGTTCTGGATGATCTTGAATCTCTTGCGCTCGACATTCTTGCGCGGGAGCAGGGATTTGTAAGGCCGACGCAGTCGGCATGGGGGTTTTGATGCCATGAAACTGGCTGGTTGCGGTGCGGCCCCGAGAACAATCGGGGTTCGCCAGTATAAAGATGGCGGGTGGTACACTTTTGATGATGTCCTTAGCCGCGAAGTGCCGGTAACGGTGCGTATCGGCGAGGCAGAGCCCAGAACGCTGTGGGCCTGGCCTGAACAGCTGGAGGATCTTGCCGCAGGGCACGCTTTGCTTGATATGGGGCTGGACGGCCGTAAAGTGCTGGTGACAGCCGCCGGAGAGCGCAGCTTTGTGATTACCCATCACGAACAGCCGCAACCGGCAGTTCTGCCTGATCCCGGTCGACTGGATGCAGCTTCGCTTTTGCAATGTATGGCCGGTTTCATGGGTGCTCAGGGGCTTTGGGATGGTACAGGGTGCTTTCATCGGGCCGGAGTTCTTGATGCCGCTACCCGTACCGTCCTGCACCGTACCGAAGATATCGGCAGGCATAATTGCATAGACCGGCTGGCAGGCTGGGCGGCACGGAATGACGTGCAGCTTGGCGGGCTGGTGATGCTGGTTTCGGCCAGAGTTACCGCCAGCCTGTGCGCAAAGGCAATGCGCGCTGGGTTTCGTTTTATTGTCAGCCGCTCTGCGGTAACCACGGCCTCGGTAGATATGGCCTCTGATGCAGGCGTGACGCTGGTCGGATTTGCACGTGACAGAGAGAACCGGTTTACGCTGTTTACCGATGCGGAAGGAAGGGTGACAGAATAATGGCAGGGATGCACGCTGATGATACTGCGCCTGTGGGCGTAGTGCTGGCTGGAGGGCTGAGCGCCCGTCTGGGCAGCGATAAGCGTGGCGTGCACCTGTTCGGCGAAGGTGAGCCGGATCTTCTGAACCGCTGTGCGGCTCTTTTGAAAGACGTTGTCGGCGAAGTCTGGATAAGCGTGCGCGATTGCCGCCCCAATGCAAATGGATATTTCTGGCTGTGCGACGAAGAGGAAGGTCTGGGGCCGCTAGGCGGTATTATGACCGCTCTTCGGGTGGCTCAGGGGCCGGTTCTGGTGCTTTCATGTGATCTGCCGTTTATGGACAGGTCCATGCTGGAGCGCTTGCTTGCGGCCCGCACACAGCGACAACCGGATAGCCTGATGACAACTTTTGTGCAGGAAGATACCGGTTACATTGAGGCGCTGGTCGCGATATACGAATTCGGTGCACTGGAATGGTTCCGCAAGGCAGCTGACCGCGGGGTTTACAAAGTAAGCCGTGTGGTGCCACAAGAGTTACAGCATCGTGTTTCATATTCAAGGGAAGAATCCCTGCCCTTTTTCAACGTGAACTATCCGGCGGATCTGGAAATGGCCCGTCGGGTAATACGGGCACTTACAGTATGAGTACAATCCACAAAGCCCTGTACGACAATGTCCCGCAAGACCAGCAAAGTCCTGCGGTGGAGCGTTTTTCAGATGAATACGGCAGGCAGGTAAGCTATCTCAGGCTTTCTGTAACGGACAGATGCAACCTGCGCTGTATGTATTGCTGGACTTGTGACGGCTTGTCCTTCATTCCGCATACAAAGATTCTGACGTATGAAGAAATGCTGCGTCTTGTGGATGCTGCTGTAAGCCTTGGCGTGGAAAAGGTGCGTCTTACCGGCGGTGAGCCTTTTGTAAGAAAAGGTTTTCTGTATCTTGTTGAATCACTTGCAAAGCGTCACCCTTCGTTGGATGTGCGCATTACTACCAATGCCACTCTGCTGGCGGGTAAGGTTGCCGCGTTGCGCGATCTTGGGGTCCGCTATGTGAACGTATCCCTTGATACGTTTGACCGTGAACGCTTCCAGAAAGTGACAGGGCGTGACATGCTGCGGCAGGTGCGGCGTGCGCTGGATGAAGTGCTTGAGCACCAGATCGGGCTTAAGTTGAATGCTGTTGCCCTGCGTGGGTTCAATGATGACGAATTGCCCGTATTTTTGAATTTTGCCCGGCGCAACCCTGTTGATGTGCGTTTTATCGAATTTATGCCTATGGGTGGGTGTACCCGCTGGCGTGAAGAAAATTTCTGGTCTGCCAAAGATATTCTGTCTCAGGCCGGTGATTACGCAAATCTTATTCCCGTGCAAGGGCGTACACGCCGTAGCGGTCCCGCAAAGCTGTACGACATTGAAGGGGGCAAAGGGCGTTTCGGCCTTATCACCCCGCTTTCCGACCACTTCTGCAAGTCGTGCAACCGTCTGCGCATTACGCCGGACGGCCGTCTGCGGACCTGTCTTTTTTCGGATAAAGAATACCGTCTGCGCCCTGTAATCCGGCATCCCAAGCTGGGTATGGAGGCTGCGCGCAAGATCATGCAACTGGCGGCACTCCGAAAGCCTTTGGGCTACCGGATGCTTGAACATCTGCATGCTGACGGTTCTGTAGCCGAAAAGCGTATGTCCGCTATCGGCGGGTGATACTTCTCTTTCAACTTCCTGTAGAATAAAGCTTTATATATGTGTATACACTGCCTCAGTGTGTACGGTTTTTTGCCGTGCTTTTTTCGGGCATGTATGCCGATGTCGTACCATAGGTCCAAAGTTTACAGGTTCTTATAATGCTAAAATCTTTTTTTACATGCGTTTTCATTTTATTTGCTGTTCCAGTGCAGGGCGCTGCAGTTGATGATGGGTACTATACTGTTGCGGATGTGCGTGTTGACGTGCTTGAAAAAGGCCTGATGGATCAGGAAAATGTTGTGGCAATGATCCGGAAAAGTGCCAGATTCATTTATTTTTCCATTAATAATCCACAACGTACTGTAACCACGTACAGGCGGGGACGTGCGAGTGTCGCTCCGCTGGTGGTGGACGGCAAGCAGATGACTACCAGCGTGGATGGCGAATCTGTAGTTTTGCTTTTTGAAAAATCGCACCTTGTGCTGCGAAGTCATATTACCGATTTTGCGCTGGGCAGCATTGATGTCTATTTACAGCTAAAGCATGTGAAGGAAGATGATACAGATTTTTCTGAACTGCGTAAGATTCATAAAAAGCAATATGATGGGCATGTTGCATATGTGAAGGACTTGCGGCAACGATTTACAGCAGCTGCGCCTTCTCAGGATAGTTATTTTTTTTCCACAACAGATGAAGGGATAACATTCCTCAGACCTGTAGATGCCACTGTACATAAATGGGACAGCGGAATGTACGTATGGGCTGTAGATGAAATATACATCAACAGGCAGCGTCCTGATGATAATGTGTATACTCTGGTTCCGTATGACGTAGATATAGTGACGACTAAAGGTCCTGCAGAGGCCTTTAATATGCAGCGCTGGATGAAGAAACAGGGAATATTGCCGGAAGACTGCCTGCTGCGGAAACAAGATTATGTGGCCTATGTGGACGCAGCCGGAGGCATACATATGCTGCTGCATTATTATGCGGACGGAACGCATATTTTCGGAAAAGCGGAAATCGATGCAGATACAGACATTACAGCTGTTCGCAAAATATACGATATGGTGACCGCTCTTGCCCCTGCATCGCAGGATCAGCATTCGATTTTTGATCTGAAGCAACGGTTGGGAGAAGGGCGGAAAAAGTCTCAGCCTGATTTTGAGGTAAAGTTGAAGGAACAGCTGGACAACCTGCTGACTCTGGCCCGCCTGCTTATGGAGGACACACAGGACAGTAGCCGTTCCTTCCGGCCCCAGGAGTTTGCGGGCGAAATTGACCTTGCAGTCAGCAAGATGCCATTTGGTGAATATCTGGCTGGCAAGGTGCAGGAACTCGGGCCGGAGTGGGCAGAATATCTGCGGGGAGATACGTATACCGTTTTGCAGCATAGGAACTACGCAGACCGGTTTATTGTTTTTTATGCCTTGAGTGACAATGGCCTGAACTATATCGTGTCTTATGAGGATGTCCAGAATCCCGAAGAGTTTGCGCGCCTTATAGAAGCGTGCAGAGCGCTTGAGCCGTTTCGCCTGCATAATTACGACAAGGAATTTCTTGGCCGCTATGTATTCAAGTATGCTTTTGCTCAGGCCATTGACGGCGGGTTTATCGTTACAGAATATGATGACCGTGGGTTCTGGGGATTAAAAGGCTTTCTGCGTGCGGACGGAGTGCTTCTTATTCCCGCACATTGTGAGTCTATCAAGACTCTGAAACATGGTTTGTTGTGTGAAACAAAGCGTGACACGGATGTGCTTTTCGACCACGCGGGCAGAAAATTGCTGGAAGCACATTCTATCCGTATGACTTCGGATACCGTGGCAACTGTCAGAGTGCGCGGGGCCGAAGGCAGGCTGGTAGGGCAATATGCGTTGCCGTCAAAGGCTTGGACAATACGGCCGCTTTATGCCTCACTGGAAAAGATTAATTCGCCGGTAGAGCGGTTCATTGTTTCGCGGCATGTGGAAGCGCAGGGTGATGCCTCGCCTGATAAGCGCACAAGGCTGGTGGGCGTGATCGATAGTGTAGGTAACGAGGTCATAGCTCTTTCAGACTATGAGTGGATTGTATTTAACGAGGCATACGGAGTGTTTCTGGCAAAGAAAAGAGAGAACGGGACTTTCCGGTTCGGACTTTTTGATGTGAATGGTAAGACGGTCTATCCCATGGAGTATGAAGCTGTACGCGGACCGCTGAGTAACCGGATAGAGCTGCTGAAAGACGGCAACTGGGAAACCGTGGTGCGATAGCTGAAGCGGTTGTACAGGCTAGTCCGCGTGGTCCATTGCTGAATGCAGAGTATCGCAGACAGCTACATGTGCCAGCACTCCCATTGCTTCAAATACGTTGCGGAAGCTTTCTGACAATCCGGAAATAGTAACCGGAATTCCGCCCAGAGCCGTATTGCGGATGCACTCGGCCAGAATGGTGATAGCGGCTCCGTTGATGGATGTGCTTGAGGCAAAGTCCAAGATGATGGCATGTCCGCGCTTTTCTGCCGTCTGAAAAATATTGTGAATGGCAGCCTCAGCTGATGTGCCCAATGTTCCGCGTAATGTGATTACAGAAGCTTCGCAGTTTTCCGTAAGCGTCAGTTCCTCTGCCTGCTGACTACGCAGCTGCAGTCTTTCTTCTGCGCGGACCAATGCCTGATCAAGCGCTTCGCGTCTGATGGGTTTGTTGATGAAGTCCGTGGCATCAAGATTAAGTGCCTGCAGTGCAAGGTCCATATCACCGTGACCGGTGATGACTATGACTTCCGTTGCGGGGGCCAGCTTTTTTATCTGACGCAGCACTTCCATTCCGTCCATGCCGGGCATCCGGATATCTGTCAGAACCAGCGGTGGCTGGTGCGCTTTAAAACGGACAAGCCCTGCTTCGCCTGAGTCTGCCGTGAATACCTTGTGCCCGTAGGCCCCCAGCAAAAGCGAGAACATTTTCAGGGTTGGGGCTTCATCGTCTATAACCAGTATTCGCAAGCAAGTACTCCGCAAAAAACAAATTATCTTAATCAAGCCGGAAAGGCTGTTCTTCCGGCAGAAACAACTGCCGTACCGGACCTATGCACGACCCTGCTCCAGTTACGCTGTTTCCGCACTCTGTGCAAACGGCTGTAGCTTGCGCAAAGTGCGGCACCGGCTCCTGTAGGGCTGTGTAGACCTTTGCCAATAATGATTTTTGCCATTCAGCACAAGGGCGGCCTCAGGCATAAGGTTAAGCCGATGCTGAATTTTGTCCGTTCTGAGTGTTTGCCGCCTGTCTGACTGCATCTGTGGCGTGTACCGGAAAGCTGAGATGAAAAGTCGTGCCTTCGCCTGCTTTGCTTTCTGTTCTTATCTGGCCGCCATAATCGCGTACGATACCGTAACTGATTGCCAGCCCCAGTCCCATGCCTTGTCCCGTTACTTTTGTAGTAAAAAACGGTTCGAAGACCTTGTCGCGGATGCTGTCTGAAAAACCGCAACCATTGTCGGAAAATGAAAGAACGACCTGATCTTCCGCTGTGCGCGAAGAAATGGTGATTATGCCCGAAGTGGGGCGCTGCTGCGAACGTTGCCGTTCAATGATGGCATCGCGCGAGTTACTGATAAGGTTAAAGAACACCTGCTGAAGCCTGTTGTCGTGTGCCAGCACCAGTGGCGGATTTTCCTGCAGATCAAGCTTGATGTTCACGTTTTGCAGTTGGAACTGGCGTAAGGCCAGAGATACTACAGCCTTGACGGGTGCATTGATATCTATGGGGGCGGCTAGAAAATCTGCTTTGCGGCTGAATGAACGTAGCGTGGTAATAATTTCCGTGGCTCTGTCTACCTGAACGTTAATCTCGTCCAGTACTTCCTGTATCTGCGCTTCCTTTGCTTCATGCGGAAGGGGTGCCATGGGCGAGTCGGGCGAAACAAGCATGGTAAGATAGTCGCTGCCCATGCGAATGGCATTGAGCGGCTGATTCAGTTCATGCGCCACACCGGCGCTCATTTCGCCCAGTGACTTCATTTTAGACGCCTGAACAAGCTGGGCGTCTTTTTCCATCATGTCCGTTATGTCCGTTGTGGCCACAATAATTGCCGGTCTGCCGCGGTAGCCGATGGGGCAGGCGTGCATATTGACGTAAAACGGCTGTCTGCCTTTCCGGTAGTGCACCACCTTGTTGTAATACAGGCATCCTGTCGAAGTCTGGATGTCGCCGCCCTCATCAAATACTGCCAGACATTCTCTGTTGGGGTCCGGCCCGACTTCCAGGAATGAAATTCCTTTCAGCTCTCCGTGACTGTATCCGTACACTTCTTCTGCCCGCGGGTTGGCATCCAGAATTGCCTGATTGGTGCAATCCACAACAAAAATTGGATCGGGCCCGCTGTTAAAGAGCGAACGGTATTTCCCTTCCGACTCCTGCAGACGCTGACGGTACAGCTTGATGGACCAGACCATGTTACGGAATGAGTCTGTCAGTTGCAGCACCTCGTCGCCTTTACGTTTGCGATAAAACAGGCACTTTTTGCATCGATGCAGAGAATCCAGCCGCGAACTGCTTTTCAGCTGTTCGTCAAAATGCCAGCAAGGCAGGTCTGTATCGTCGTAGGCAGGGCAGTCCTGAATCGTCCAGCCGGAGTCGCCCCCGTCCAGCGTGCCTGCGGATTGAAAGTTCCCGCGCGAAAGGTCGTCTGAAATGCGTGTAAGCTGAACCACAGGTGCTGTAATGTACTGCGAAAGCCGGTGGCTGATTAAAAATATGATGATAATTACTGCTGAGATAAAACCAAGAAACGTTATGCGCAGCTTGCCCACCAGACTGTCGATATGGTCTTTGCTTAAGCCCACGTGCACTGTGCCTATACGGTACAGGCCTTCGTAAATGGGCACAGCGATGTCGTATGCTGGCTCGTTGTGTACGGAAACCACTTTAACGCTACGCTGTTCACCTTCTGCCAGCGGGTTTGCCTGTGTCAGCTTATCCGGCAGAGGGCGCACCAGCGTGTGCCCCAGTACCGTGTTTTCGTTATCCTGAACAAAAATATATGCCACAAGCTGCTGGCGTTCGCGCAGCTGTGCCTCGTCAAAAATAAGGTTCAGCAACTGCGGCTTATCGTTATCAAGAATATACCCTGCGCCGCGTGCGGCTACGCTGTGAGCAATGGCTGTGCCTCGCAGTTCCAGCTCGGTCGTCAGGCTTGAGACAAGAATCCAGCGCGCTAGCAGGGCTATGGTGCCGCTGATGATCATAATCACCGCAAGGATGGAAATGAAAAATTTGTTTTGCAGGCTCAATGTGGAAAAGCGATCGATGATGCGCCTCATATGGCGGCCTCCTTTCCTGCGTTATCAGCAGCAGGCAGCGGGCTGCCGGTTTTATGACCGACCGGAACCTTAGTCTCAGGTTTTAAGTCGGGAGGCGTTGGCTCCGGGAGTAGTAACGGCTTGTCGGCAGTGCCATTTGATGGCGCATCAGTGGAGAATTCCTTGCTGCAATCCTGCCGGAGGGGGGGCATCAGTTCTTTTACGGGGGCGAAGTCTTTTATAAGGACAAACTCCCCGTTGCACAGCAATGTAAAGTAAACTTGGTCCATTCCCTGATGATCTTTCGCACTGAAGGATACGGTGCTCCGGCCGCCAAGCGAAAAACCGTGCAGTGACTCGACGGCGTCGATGAACGATTCACGGGTAAGCTCCGGTCCTGCTTTTTTCAGAGCCTCAACCAATACCCGCGCATTGACGTACCCTTCAAGGCCGATGATGGATGGCGTATCCTGCGGAAAGTAGCGTTGCATCAACTGAACATATTGCTTCGCATCTGCCATGAGGTCAGGTGTCTGCGGGGCAAGCGGCGGGGGCACAACCTGCGACATTGTTACAGGGTTGCGGGATTCGCCTTCCAGAAGGCGCGCCAGCTCTTCTGCTCCCACAAAAGAAAGAGTATGAAAAACGGCACTTATTCCGGCATCGCCGGCCATGCGGATAAAGCGGGCACTTGGTTCGTATGTTCCGATAACTACAACCGCCTGCGGGTCTGCTGCCAGAATCCGTTGCAGGCCGTCTTTCACGTCCATTGTTCCCCGCTGGTATGAACCGCGTGCCACCGGAGCAAGGCCAAGTTCGCGCAGGGCAAGTTCGGTACCGGTCAGCCCGTCAAACCCGTAGTCATCATATTGGTAAAACACGGCAATGCGGGTCAGGCCCATATCTTCTACCAGATGGCGCACGGCAGCCTCTGTTTCCTGATAGTATGACGCCCGCACATTGATGACATATCTGCTGAAGGGTTTGCGCAGACGGTTTGCACCTGTAAACATTCCTAACAGCGGCACACGTGCTTCTTCGATAAGCGGCAGTACCCGGACTGTTGTCGGGGTGCCCACATAGCAGAAAAGGCCGAACACATCGCCTTCGATAAGCAGTGCCTGAGTATTTGCCAGACAACGAGGCGGGTCGTACCCGTCGTCACGTGCATCCAGCACTATTTTCCTTCCGTATACCCCGCCGTTTTCGTTTATATAATTAATGTAGCTGAGAGCCCCGCGCATGGTCTGAATGCCCAGATAGCTGGCGTGCCCCGTAAGCGGCAGTGATGAGCCGAACCGTATTTCAGTATCCGAGATACCGGCGCGTTGCTGCGAATCCTCTGTGCCCTGCTGCAGGTTGCAACCGGAGAGCAGAGCGGCTGCGGTAATCAGGATAACGACAGCCAGCATGTGTAAACAGCAAATACAGGATGCCCTGTAGGCGGTGATGGGGGAATGTGTGTGGCGCACGGTCTCTCCGCTGAGCAAGAGTCTGTGGGGAAACAGCACATAAGTATGCTGCCGATTCAGACAGGTACGTACCTTGTATAGGTGCTTTTGGGCAAGCGTACGGAAGCCGGTAAAAGGAAGGGAGCTGTTCAGCATGATGTGTCTGTCTGCCGCTTTTATAGCCGGTTTTCATTGTCATACTGTAATGCACGGGGTAGGCTTGATGATAAGAAGCTGCTTTCAGGGATGCAGGAACACCGTGAATAACCATCCGAAAAGGAGTGTGCTGCATGAATATTGCTCACATTTTTACGCCTTGGTCAAAGTCGTACTGCGCGAATGCCCCTATGGCCGGAGCTATATTCCAAAGAGGACAGGCTGAAAGAGGTCGAGGGGGAACAGGGAGAAAAGGCTGCTTGCGGGATGCGGCAAGGCTTTCGGGCTGTTGCCTGCTGCTTTGCATTCTGTTGTTGCCGCTATCAAGTGCGCAGGCAGGGCAACCTTTTCCAGACCTCAAGCTTCCGGCACATCCTCAGGCTGCTGCGCTCGGGCTGCCTGATTCGGCATTTTTTTTGTCGGAACTGGAGGCGGATGTACTGCTTATCAATGTATACAGCTGGTTTTGCGGGCCGTGCCAGCAGGAAGCTCCTTTGCTGGCTATGCTGAATGCAGAAATATACAAGCTGGGTTTGGACAACCGTGTTCTTCTGCTGGGTATTGCGGCAGGAGATACGCCTGATTTGGTTGATAAATTCAGAGACAAACATCAGATAAAGTTTGCCCTGTTTGCTGATCCGGACATGGAGCTGTACAGTAAGCTGGGCAACCTTCCCGTTCCGGCACTGCATGTTGTTGTTAAGGGCTCTGCCGGACTGGAGCGGCGTGAACTGCTTTTGGGACGCTTTACGGAAGACCCGCGTGAATTTCTGCGGCGAATTGCAGTTTTACCATGACAGATTTTTGTCTCACTGCTATAGGGCTTCAGCGTTGATGAAAAAACGCGGCGCATTGTTACGGAAGTTCTGCATCGTGTTGCGTGCTATCGGATGCCGGTGTTCAGGTCTGCTTTTGGCGTGTCATAACTTACCGTTTTTTGACGGTTCCCCTGTTTGCCTTCGGGGTGAATTCTGTATATATCATTGTAATGTCTAAAGCATCTCGACAAGAGCTGTTGCAGTCTGAAGAAGCTGCACTTGCATACGTGCTGGCAGAATGCTGGCCCGGTGGTCTGCGTTTTTGTCCCCGTTGCGGCGAGGACAAACTGTATGATCTTGCCGGAGGACGTGCGAGATGTGCCCGATGCAAATATACATTTCAGGATTTCAGCGGTCGCTGGATCAATAATGGCGGACTGTCGCCGCAAACGTGGCTGCGACTGGCCGACTTGTTTGAAAGTGAGCCGACAGTCCATCAGATGGCTGTAGAGGCGGGCCTTTCGTATAATGCCACCTACAAAGCCGTCACGACCATGCGCTTTGCCATTCTGGCGCACGCCCCTGACGCTGTGCAGCTGCTTGGTCCGGAAACGGGGCTTGGTAACTTTTTGCGTAACCGCAAACTTACAGGTGACCCGGAGGCCTCATCACGCTTGCGCGGTACGGTGCCGGTTTTTGGCATTATGGAGCGAAGCGGACGGCTTTTCATCGACCTTGTTTCCGGCATGTCTGCGGAAACTATCTTCCATTTCAACCACAGCTTTCATCTGAAAGTGGAGCGGGCAGGCAACCTTGTGTGGACTGACCGTTACCGTCATTACGACGCACTGGTTTTCTGCGGTGATGACAGCCTGCCGTATGAGTATCTCCGGCGTCACGACAGACCTGTTGCCGTGGAAAGCGGGCAGGGCTTCTGGGCGTTTGCTGAAAAGCGGCTGAAGATGTTCAAGGGTATAACTCCGCGTCGCTTCCCTTTGTATCTTAAGGAGCTGGAATTCCGCTATAATATTCGTCATGGTGATCTGTTTCCCGTGCTGGTGCGTTACCTGTGTGACTTTGTGCCTGAAACCACACCTGAGGGAGTGGTGGTAACCGCCTCCCCGCAAGCCGGTGCGCAGGGCGTTTCTGCCATAGGCTAACCGTCTTTTTTCTTTTTCTTTCCAGCTTCTTCCGTTCACGTATTCTCAATATCTGTGTCAGACCGTGAGTATGAATTCCTTGTGTTAAATTTAACATATTGAATTTGTACACATTGATGTGTGCCAAGTGTGCCAGAAGTCAAACAAGACAGCCTTTTTTGAGAACTGGTCATGGTGCCGCTAGTATCGTCATACTGGAAAAAGATATGCTGCCGGAGCAGTTCCGGAAGCATATGTAACCCCGAAGGTGACGGCATGGATACACCCCACATCAGGCAGACCGCGAATTCCCCCGCAGAAGGCGTACCCTTTGCGGGTCTCGGGCACAGTCTTACTCCGGTAAGGCTGCGGGCACGTCTGCTTGTGCCTGTGTTTGCAGTTTTGCGTTGTCAGACCACGCAGAGCGAACATTGGCCCGAACCGCAACGACCTGCGGGCTTCCGCCTGCTGGTTCGTCTGGGACGCGAGATACGGGGACGATAACATGCGGCATCACAAAGGAGGCACGATGACGGTATCACGTAGAACCTTCCTGAAAGCAGCAGCCGGAGCGGCAACGGCGTCTGCTTTCGCAGGGCTTGGACTCAGCCTTGCGCCGGGCGTTGCCAGAGCGCAACTGCTCAAGCTGGAATGGGCAAAACAGACCACCTCTGTCTGTTGTTACTGTGCGGTAGGCTGCGGCCTTATCGTTCATACATCTAAAGACGGTTCGGGCCGCGCCATCAACGTAGAAGGCGATCCTGACCATCCTATCAACGAAGGCGCCCTGTGCGCCAAGGGCGCATCCATCTGGCAGCTTGCCGAAAACGACAGACGTCCTTCCACCCCCATGTATCGCGCACCCTACAGCGATCACTGGCAGCCGGTATCGTGGGAATGGGCACTGGAAAATATCGCCGCCCGAGTCAAGAAAACCCGCGATGAATCCTTCAGCACCAAGAACGAAAAAGGCGAAACGGTTAACAGAACCGAAGCCATTGCATCCTGCGGTTCCGCAGCGCTTGATAACGAGGAATGCTGGACTTATCAGAGCTTCCTCAGAGCCCTCGGCCTGGTGTACATTGAGCATCAGGCGCGTATCTGACACAGCGCAACTGTAGCGGCTCTGGCAGAGTCGTTCGGACGCGGTGCGATGACCAACCACTGGATCGATCTGAAGAACAGTGATTGCATTCTGATAATGGGCAGCAACGCTGCCGAAAACCATCCAATTTCATTTAAGTGGGTGCTCAAGGCCAAAGACGCCGGAGCGAAGCTTATCCATGTGGACCCGCGGTACACCCGTACATCGGCACGCTGCGATCTGTTTGCCCAGATCCGTTCCGGTGCGGATATTCCGTTCCTCGGCGGTCTTATCAAGTATATCCTTGATAACAATCTGTACTTTAAAGAGTACGTTGCCGAGTACACCAACGCTTCATTTATCGTGGGCGAAAAGTATTCGTTCGAAGACGGCTTCTTCAGCGGATATGATCCTAAAAAGCGCAAGTACGACAAGTCGCAATGGGCATTTGAGACCGACAAAAACGGTGTGCCTGCCCGTGACAAAACTTTGCAGCACCCCCGGTGCGTATTCAATCTGTTGAAAAAGCATTTTGAACGCTACACCGTGGACAAGGTAGTGGATATTACCGGTACACCGAGAAAAGAACTGCTCGAGGTGTACGAATCTTTTGCCGCCACGGGCAAGCCGGATAAAGCCGGTACAATTATGTACGCTATGGGCTGGACTCAGCATACCGTGGGTGTGCAGAACATCCGCGCCATGGCAATCATTCAGTTGCTGTTGGGTAATGTCGGCGTGGCAGGCGGCGGTGTTAACGCGCTGCGCGGCGAATCCAACGTACAGGGTTCCACCGACCAGTGTCTGCTGGCGCATATCATTCCTGGCTACCTCAGCGTGCCCAAGTCCGCCTGGCCTTCACTGGAGGCTTATAACAAGGCCAATACTCCGGTCAGCAACGACGAAATGTCGGCCAACTGGTGGCAGAACAAGCCCAAGTACGTGGCCAGCCTGCTGAAAGCCATGTACCCCGAAGCTTCGCTGGAAAGCGCCTATAACTGGCTGCCCAAGGTGGATTCGCATAAGCCCATGACGGACTACTTCTGGCTGTCGCTGTTTGAAAAAATGCACAAGGAGCAGTTCAAGGGCTTCTTCGCATGGGGCATGAACCCCGCCTGCGGCGGTGCAAACGCCAATAAAAACCGCGAAGCCATGGGCAAGCTGGACTGGCTGGTCAACGTGAACATCTTTGAAAACGAAACCAGCTCGTTCTGGAAAGGCCCCGGTATGGATCCTTCCAAGATCAAGACGGAAGTATTCATGCTGCCGTGTGCGGTTTCCATTGAAAAAGAAGGTTCCGTTACCAACTCCGGTCGCTGGATGCAGTGGCGCTACGCAGGGCCGAAGCCTTTTGCCGGAAACAAGCCCGATGGCGACATCGTATACGAACTGATGGAAAAGCTCCGTCATCTGTACCAGAAAGAAGGCGGCGTTTTCCCCGATCCTATCCTGCATCTGAATCTGGAAGACTGGCATACCGATCATGTTTTCGACCCACATAAGGTTGCAAAGCTGATCAACGGTTACTTCCTGCGTGATGTGACCATCAAGGGCAAGACCTACAAGAAGGGCCAGCAGGTCCCCAGCTTTGCCTTCCTGCAGGACGATGGCTCGACCTGTTCCGGCAACTGGCTGTACTGCAACTCATATACCGATAAAGGCAACATGGCAGCCCGCCGCGATAAAACCCAGACTCCGGAACAGGCTAAAATCGGTCTGTACCCCAACTGGTCGTGGTGCTGGCCTGTCAACCGGCGCATTCTGTACAACCGTGCTTCCGTAGATGCCAAGGGCACCCCGTGGGCACCAGAAAAGCCTGTTATCGCATGGAACGGTGAAGGCTGGGTTGGCGATGTGCCTGATGGCGGCTGGAAGCCCGGAACAAAGCATCCGTTCATTATGCGTAAGCACGGAGCCGGTCAGATATTCGGCCCCGGTCGTGAAGAAGGCCCCTTTCCCGAGCATTACGAGCCTCTGGAATGTCCTATTAAGGACAACCCCTTCTCGCCGCAGCTGCATAACCCCACGGCATACGTCATCAAGGGCGAAGACGCAGCCGTATGCGACCCGCGTTTCCCGTTTGTAGGCACAACGTACCGCGTGACGGAACATTGGCAGACCGGTCTGATGACCCGTAACCAGGGCTGGCTGATTGAAGCCGAGCCGCAGCTCTTTGTGGAAATGAGTGAAGAGCTTGCAGCGCTTCGCGGTATTGTAGGTGGCGAAAAGGTACGTGTTTCCAGCCTGCGTGGCTCGCTGGAGTGTGTGGCTATTGTCACCAAGCGTATCAAGCCCTTTAATGTGCAGGGTAACGAAGTTCACCTTGTGGGCCTGCCGTGGCATTACGGTTGGATGACCCCGAAAAACGGCGGCGACGCGGCAAACCTGCTTACGCCATCTGTGGGCGACCCGAACACCGGCATCCCTGAAACCAAGGCGTTCATGGTTGACGTCCGCAAAATGTAAGGAGGCTGAAAAATGGGAAAGTCATTCTTTGTAGATCTTACCCGCTGCACAGCCTGCCGCGGATGTCAGATAGCTTGTAAGCAGTGGCACAAGTTGCCGGCAGAAGAGACCATCAACTGGGGATCGCACCAGAATCCCCGCGACCTCAGCTTTACCTCGTATCGCCTTGTGCGGTTTACCGAGGTGGTAGTTGAAGGAAAAGTGGACTGGTTGTTCTTCCCCGAGCAGTGCCGTCATTGCGTGGAACCGCCATGTATGTATCAGGCCATGATTGATGACGAGTCCGCCATCATCCGTGACGAACTGACCGGCGCGGTTATCTTTACCCGCAACACCAAAAATGTGGATGCGCAGGGCGTACGCGATGCATGCCCCTATGACATTCCGCGGGTGGATGCCGAAAGCAAGGTTATGTCCAAGTGCGACATGTGCCTCGACAGAGTGCACAATGGTCTGAAGCCTGCCTGTGTGACTTCGTGTCCCACCGGCACTATGAACTTCGGCGATGAAGAGGAAATGAGGGAGCTGGCGGAAGCCCGTCTTGAAGAGGTAAAAGGCCAGTACCCTGACGCCGTGTTGGGTGACCCCGATGATGTGCGCGTTATCTACCTGTTCCAGCAGGACCCGCTGAGCTACTTCACTAAAGCTGTAGCTGATCTCGGCCCGCTGCATATGAATAGAAAGCAGATGTTTGCGCGTATTATGGGGCGTCGTACCCGCGTTTAGAAAAAACTGACTCTGCGGTGCCGCATTCCTGCGGCACCGCAGTTTTTTTAACTATGAATCCTGTCTCCGTTTTTGTTCTGGGCGTTCGAAAACGGAGGCTCTCTACCTTTGCTTTCCGCGTGGGGCAGAATGACTAAGGTAGTCTGCCGTTTTTGTGTTCTGCTGGTTGCAAGGACACGAGAACGGCATTTTTTGTGTACGCATTTTGTGTTACAGGACGTGGCTTTTCTCTGTTACAACGCAGGGGCAGGATTTAAAATTTTCAGCAAGCTCCAGAAGCGCGTTCTGCTGCCGGACGGTGCTGCGCATATACGGAGGAATTATGAAAGCTATAGGCATTGTGGGGTTCAAGGACTCAGGAAAAACAACGCTTACCGGTCTTCTGGCGGATGCGTTGGAAAAAGTCGGACATACTGTTGCCATCGCCAAGTTTGCTCATCACAAGCTGGATAAAAGCGACAGGGATACAGAACGCTTGATGAAGCCGGGGCGCATAGTGGTAGGACTTGGTAATGATGAAGCTGCCATTTTCTGGAGCCGCAAACGGCACCTGCCCGACTTGCTGCCGTTACTTGCCGCTGATGTCCTGCTGGTGGAAGGCGGTAAGCAGCTTGGATGGCTGCCGCGCGTGGTGTGCCTGCGCAATGCACAGGATGAGCAGGAGTTGGGGGCCGGTCTGGCTGTTGCCGCGTGGAATTATCGGGACAGCACTTCTCCCACGGCGGGCGGATTGCCGGTGTTTGACCAGAACAGTATTGCCGGACTTGCCTTTCTTGCCGTAGAGCGCGGCTTTACGTTGCCTGCCCTTGACTGCGGGGAGTGCGGCGAAGAAGACTGTGCAGGCCTTGCGCAACGCATTGTTGCCGGCAGCGCTACTCCCGCAGACTGTAAAAGTCTGGGGGATGACTTCACCGTGACGGTGGGAGGCGCTCCCATAGGCATGAATCCTTTTGTCGCGCGTATTGTATCCGGTGCGATTAAAGGAATGCTCAGCGAGTTGAAAGGCTATTCGCCGGGGCCGGTGGAGATTCACATTAAATAGCGCGCAACCCGTGTGCACAGGCGGGGATAATTTCCCGCCGCAAGTGTTGTTTTGATAAAAAAACGCTGTCCGGATGTGTATCGGACAGCGTTTTTTTATAACGATTTCAGTGCGGCTTCACGCGTTTCGTACATGCCGAAAAGCTTGTCGTATCCTGAAATTTCAAACACTTCCTGAATGTAATCGCGGGCACAGCATACCGTTACCCTGCCACCGGAAGGGTGCAGTCGCTGGTACGCCATGACCAGAATTCTCAGGCCGGAGCTGTTAATGTAATCAAGGTCTTCGAAGTCAAACAGCAGGCTCTTGGCGCCTTCGGAAAGCAGACTTTCAACAGTCTGTTCAAGCTTCTGGGTGTCCTGTCCGTCCAGTCTTTCACGCATCTCCAGAATCGTCACGGAATCGTGCGTAATGGTGTTCAGCGTCATGCGTGGCTCCTTTATTCTTCTATCTTCTGCTGTGGCTTTTGCTGCGGGTCTTCAGCAAGCTGCTTTCCCAGCAGGATAATGTTTTTATTTTTTTCACGAACGTACCTGAAGTCGTCCATGAACTGTTTTACCAGATGAATACCCATCCCGCCTACAGGCTTTTTGCGCTTTTCAAGGGGCACATTCAGCTCCGGCGGGGGTGCTTTAGTGCAGTTAAAGGGATGTCCGTTATCCTCCAGCCGCGCGCGCAGTACCGTGCCCTGCAGCCACATCCACACCTCGACCCTGCGCTCTGTACCTTCTTCGCTGCCATGTTCAAAAACGTTTGTAACGAGTTCGTCAATGGCCAGTGTGAATGAAAAGCGTGCGCGTTGCGAGCACTTAGCACGTTCGCACATTTTATCAATGACATCGTTTAACGCAGGAGCATCCTGTGTTGAATGCAACCGGACGTAGATGGTGTCATCGGATTCCGGCGGAACGTCATGCTCATCAGTGACCGCGTGGCCGCAGCTGCCTGCCTGCGGCTTGAGTACTACCAGCGTCACGTCGTCAAGGCGGGTGGCACCGCGCGTAAACTCGTTTACGGCATCAATGACAGCCTGACTTATTTCGTGCGCACAAAGGTTCGCATGAGTGCTGATGATTCCGTACAGCCGGTCTTTACCGAACATCTCTCCCTGACTGTTTACAGCTTCCCATATACCGTCAGTTCCCAGCAGCACAACGGACTTTTCAGGCAGTTCCACTTCTTCGGCAGAGTATTGCGCATCGGGGACGACCCCCAGCGGCAGGCCGCTGCCCTGCAGCTGCGAAAAAGAACCATCCGCGGCGTTATATACAATGGCCGGATCGTGCCCTGCACGTACCCACTGCACCACTCGCGAAGCAGGGGAAATAGCCAGAGCAAAGAGTGTGATAAATCTGCCTGTGCCGTTCACGTCTTCAGAGAGAATAGCGTTAGCCCGTTCGATGCGATGCGCCAGACATTGATTACTGTCAGCCTGACCACGCAGCAAGGAACGGCCTGTTGCCATCAGCAGGGCTGACGGAAGTCCGTGCCCTGAAACATCCCCCAGAACAACAGTAAGGGACGGCCCTCCGGCTCCTTCGGTAAGGATGTAGTCATAATAATCACCACCTGTTTCATCGCAATAGGAACTGCGGCCTGAAATATCCCAGCCCGTGAAAGGCGGAGCAGCCGAAGGGAGAAGGCTCGTCTGTATTTCATGCGCAACATCCAGAGCCTGCTGTATCTGTATCTGTTTGCTGAGTCGGGGGCCCATCTCGTTGAAGGCATTAATCACTTCGTCACGCTCATCCCCTAACCGGACAGGAATATGGGCTGTCCAGTCCCCCTGAGACAACCTGCGGGCTGCGTTGACAATGTCCATAAGCGGCTTGGTGGTGGCCCGTGAAGCCAGCAGTGACAGTATGAATGCACCCAGCAGTACTGTAAGAAGTGAAATGCCGACGACAAGATTCATGGCCTCGTCACTTTCTGTGAGCATTTTACTGATGGTGTCGGGCACTTCTTCAATAACGCTACGGGGGGTGATGATGATAACGCTCAGGTCGTCTGTGATGGGGGCGTACGCCAGCAAAGATGGTTCTCCCTGAAAGACAAGATCCATTACCCCGTCACTTTTTTTGCTCATCTTGGCGCGCAGAGTGTCCAGAGGTTCACCTCTGGGAATGGGGATGCCGGAGTCGCGTGTCATCATGCGCCACATCTGTTTGCCTTCATTATCGCGTAGCGTCCGTCCTACAACCCGTAGTAAGGGCAGGCCTTTTTCATCCGGCTCTTTGAGTACCAGCAGCATGTCCAGATCGTCCGACCAGTGAGACACAACGGAGTGCGCCTGAAGGCCTTGCTGCATCAGAATATCCAGAGCGGCAACGCCCAGCAGAGTGCCGTCTTCTGCATGCAGGGGAATGGAAAGGTTAAGTGTCAGCCTACCGGTGATCATATCCACCACAGGAGACGTCCACGTGATGGAATCTCGTATGGCTGCCGCACGGTACCACGGCCTGATGCGCGGGTCGTACCGTGCAGGAATATCCGGAGTGCCCGGATACATGCCTGTCATGCCGTTTTCCAGGCCTATGTACATGCGGTAGATATAGGAGCCGAAAATGCCACGCACGTCGCGCATGATGGAAAGGAGCGGCAGAAAGCGCTTTGCTTCTTCTCTTTGTTTTTCCGTCGGTGAACCGGAGGGAACATGGAAAACCATGCTGCCAAAGCTTACATACCCTGTGGCAGCGGTCATCATCATGCCGCCGGGCCTGCCGGAATAAGCTTCATCCAGTTCCATATCCGGCGGGTAGGGCAGCTGCGGGTGGACATCTTCGCTGAAAAGTGCGGTAGCTTCTTCAGGGGGAGGTGATACGGCCAGCCGTTCTGCCTCGCGCTGCAAGGTGTGCGCAATGACGCTGAGAGCCTGAATGTCCTGCATTAAACCAGAGGCATAGTTGCGGGCCATGTTCAGCATGGCTCCGCTTGCACGGTCGCTCAGCTCCGCTCTGGTTTCGCGTATGACGTCACGCTCGATGTTGTCGCCCAGCACGGCAATAAGCATGCTGACAACCAGAAGGGGCAATACACTTGATGCCAGCAGAACAGAAAAAAATTTCCAGCGAATATTCATAGCAGTTCCGTTGCCGATTTGATCTTATAGTATACCCGTTGTGCGTATAGAGCATTGCAACGGTCGGCAGGGTGTGACAGATTACTTGTATAACAGTATTTGGTGCAGGATGAAAGCGCATCGGATGCTGCCGTTGCAGAACAATACAAGCTTTTACCGGGCGGCTCGTCGAATGGTCACAAAACGTTCTCTATATTACTGGGTGTTCAAGGGCAACGCCAGATTGCAGGCCCTGCTGGTCGGCATTATTCTGATTACGGTTGCCATGCGTATTCTACCTTTGGAAATGCAGAAACGCATTATCAACCAGGCTATCGGCATGGGGGATTTTGAAGCGCTTGTTCTGTACTGTGGGCTGTACATCGCCGCTGTAATCAGTGCCGGCGTACTGAAATATGCCATCAACCTGCTGCAGGGGTGGATAGGCAACCGCACTCTTATGCGGATGCGGCGCGAGTTGTACGAGCATATCCTTTCTCTTCCGCTGCCTTTTTTCCGCAAGACTTCACCGGGGCTGGTTATTTCCAGCGTCATGACCGAACTGGAGTCCATGGCTGCATTCGTAGGCAGCGGTATTTCTGCGCCGGTGGTCAATATTCTTACGTTTCTGGGGTTTGCGGGGTACATGTTTTGGCTTAACCCGCTGCTGGCAGGTTTGAGTATCGCCGTGTATCCCATTGAAATGTTGTTTATTCCGTGGCTGCAGCGCTGGTATAATACGACCAACCGGCAGCGGACTTCGGCTATCCGCGACTTGAGCGGTAAAATCGGTGAATCTGTTTCCGGCATAAGCGAAGTGCATGGCAACGCATCCGTAGCACTTGAGGGCAAACGCTTCGGTAAGGGGCTGGAGGGGCTGTACAAGCTGGCAGTCAGGCTTAACGCCCTGAAGTTCGGCATCAAGTTTGTGAACAACTTTTTTCAGTCACTCGGTCCGTTTATTTTGTTTCTTGTGGGTGGCTATCTGGCGATTAACGGCCGCTTTGACCTTGGTGCGCTGGTCGCGTTTCTTTCTGCCTATGAAAAGGTTTATGATCCGTGGAAAGAACTTATGGAGTTTTACCAGCTGTGGCAGGACAGCAAGGTTCGCTACAAGCAGGTGATGGATTATTTTGATTACGAGCCGGAAGTGCTTGCTGTGCCGCAGGGGCGCGAACCTTACACCTTTAAGGGCGAAATTTCCGTTAAAGATGCTGTGTACGATGTGGGCGGTAATATCCGGCTGGTAGACAAAATATCCATGACGGTAAAACCCGGAGAACATGTGGCGCTGGTCGGCTTTTCGGGCAGCGGTAAATCCACTCTGGCGCGGCTTGTTTCGCAGCACTACAAATACACCGGCGGCAGTGTGATGATCGACGGGCACGAGGTGAAAGATCTTACGCGCCTTGATGTCATTTCCAATATGGGAGTGGTCGCACAGCAGCCGTTTATTTTTGACGGGACTATTTATGAAAATCTTGTCTACGGTTGCGAGGCTCTTGTGGTGCAGGGGGCTGACAAAAGCAGGGTGCCGGACCTTGACCGTGTGATAGAGGTATTGCAGCAGGTCGGCTTGTTTGCCGATGTGCTTCGCTTCAGCCTGCGGGCAGTGCTCGATAAAGATTCGGACAATGCCTTCCGCAACGGGGTCATCCGCGGACGAAGCCGCTTTCAGGAGCTGCATGGGGCAGAGCTTGAGCATGATATAGAGCAGTTCGATGAGAGCCGGTTCATGATGTATGGCTCCATGGCGGAAAACCTGCTTTTCGGCACGCCTCTGACACCGGAATGGCAGGAATCCGGACTACCGGCGAACAAACAGTTCCGCGCCTTGCTGGAAAAAGAAGATCTGTTTGCCCCCCTGCTGCAACTGGGGCAGGACCTGCTTACCCGTACGGTAGACATTATCGGCAGTGCTTCCGCCGATTCTGAACTGTTTGAAAAAAGCCCTGTACCGCAGGAACGGTATGAAGAAGCACAGCAACTTGCCCGTAAGCTGCGAGATGTCAGACGGGCGGCTGAGCTATCGGAGCAGGATGTTCAGGCACTGCTGCGCATTGCTTTTACCTATCTGCCCGCAAGGCATAAAATAGTGCCTCTGCCGGGCCATATTACTACTGTTCTTCCGCAGTTCCGCACTGTGCTGCGCGAAGAACTGGAAAATAATCCGCAGCCGCAGATAGCGTTCTACAACCGTGAAAGTTATCTGCGGGGCCAGTCCGTACTGGATAATATTGTTTACGGGCACGTAAAAGCCGATAGCGCGGGGGCGGAGGAACGCATCTACCAACGCGTTATGCAGCTGCTGATTGTGGAAGGCGTACTTGAGCAGATGCTGCGGCTGGGCCTTGAGTTCCGTGTGGGCAGCATGGGTGACAGGCTTTCGGGCGGGCAACAGCAGAAGGTGGCACTGGCCCGCGCCTTTTTGAAGGAACCACCCATACTTGTTCTGGACGAGGCCACATCAGCTCTGGACAATGCTTCGCAGTCGCGCATACAAAATTTGCTGGAGCGAAAATGGAAAGGGCACAGCACTGTTCTTTCCGTTGTGCACCGGCTTGATACATTAAAAGGATATGACAGAATTGCCGTGCTTAAGGCAGGACGCATAATTGAGCATGGTTCGTGGAATGAACTGATGGAACGCAAAGGGGCGCTGTATGGTCTTGTACACAAAGGCAGCTGAAGGTAACAGCGGCTGCGAATATGACGCCAATGTCGAGCTGCTGCGCTCGATATCCATCTTCAGGGAACTGCCGCTGGATGTGATCCGGTCATATGCTTATCTGTGCGAGCGGGTCAGGTATATGGAGGGAGAATACATCTTCCGGCAGGATGAGCGGGACAGTAACGCTTATATTGTAGTCAGCGGCGTGTTGGAAGCTGTTCGTGAAGTTGAAGGGCAGGTTCACTCTTGCAAGCGCTATTCGGCCGGCGAATTTCTGGGCAGTCTTGCCCTGCTGGCAGAAACACGCAGGTTGTTTTCCGTGCGGGCTGCAGAGCCCACAGTGTGTCTGGTTTTGCCGCGAAAAAAATTGCTGGTCGATATTCAAAGTGCACCGGAAGTGGCCATGCGTTTTATGCAGGCTCTTTGTCAGGCGGTGGTTGAGTGGGAAGAGAACATCCTGCGTAACACCCCTTGCTGCAAGGAAGACTCGCCGGAGGTGGGGGTCAGCCTGATTTGACCGAGAAGCGGTCTGAAAAATCTTTTTATAAAAAATAATCGCTTTTGCGGCGTGCTCTCGCAACCCTTTCTTCATGATAATTCAGAAGGAAGGGTTGTTTGATTGTGAAAAAAAGAATTTGCTCTGTGCCGTTATTTTAGCGTGACACCTGTTTCAGGGGTTGCAAATGGCATCTTGTTTGTGTAGGCAATCAGGCAGCGGGCGCGTGGTTCTCCTGTCATATGCCCGTATGGTTCGGACCCCGAACGGGGCTGGGTATATGAGAAGCAACCGGAGCAACCGTAATGTATTTTAGAACATACGATAACACAATCAACTTTGAAATTATGGTCCGCATTGCAAAGGCGTTCCATGGTGATTCGTTTGAAGAGCAAGTCGCCAGAATCCCACTGGAAATGCGTCCCAGAAAAGCCCAAAGCTCCCGCTGTTGTATCTACCGTGACAGGGCCATCATCCGCTATCGCTGCATGGCGATGCTGGGCTATGCCATTGAAGAAGAAGTCGACGAACTTACTTCGCTCAGCGAATATGCCCGCGGTGCAAAAGAGCGCGATTCCATCAACGGCAACATGCTGACTTTTATTGATGAAGCCTGCAATGGTTGTGTGCGCACTCACTACGAAGCAACCAGTGCCTGCCGTGGCTGCCTTGCAGAGGCCTGCGTGCAGCACTGTCCTAAAGATGCCGTCCTTATTGTAGACGGCAAGTCCAAAATTGATCCCGACAAATGCGTGCAGTGTGGCAAATGCATGAACGTGTGCCCCTATCACGCTATTGTTCAGATTCCGATTCCCTGCGAGGAATCCTGCCCCACAGGCGCAATCAGCAAAGACGAAACCGGCAAACAGGTTATTGACTACGACCGCTGTATTTTCTGCGGCAAGTGTATGGCTGCCTGCCCGTTTGCAGCAGTGCTGGAAAAGTCGCAGATGATTGACGTGTTGCGCCGTATTCAGGAAGGCCGCAAAGTTGTGGCTATCATCGCTCCCGCCATTGCCGGACAGGTGCAGGCCAGTATGGGCCAGCTTGCCACAGCGTTACGCGCTATGGGCTTTGCCGATGTGGCGGAAGTTGCTTCCGGCGCAGACATCACCGCCAAGCTTGAAGCGGATGAATTTGTAGAGCGTATGGAGCACGGAGCGCCTTTCATGACTTCTTCGTGCTGCCCTGCATACACCCAGCTTGTGGACAAGCACCTTACAGAGCTTGCTCCCTTCGTGTCCGATACCCGTACGCCCATGCATTACACTGCAGACATGGTAAAGAAGCTTGATTCTGAAATGGTGACGGTATTCATCGGACCTTGCGTGGCAAAGCGCAACGAAGGCAAGCATGACGAACTGGTCGACCATGTTCTGACTTTTCAGGAAATGGTGGCCATGCTGACAGCTAGGGACATCAAAGTAGCTGAGTGTGAAGAGGGTGAATTTATGTTCCCCGCACTGCGTGAAGGCCGCTCGTTCCCTGTCAGCGGCGGCGTGACCGCCGGAGTCAAAGAACATATCGGCAACCGTGCCGAAGTTCGCCCTGTAGGTGTGGACGGTCTTAACAAAAAATCATTCAGACAGCTGAAATCATGGGTCAAAAAAGGTTGTGAAGGCAACTTTATTGAAGTCATGGGCTGTCAGGGCGGTTGCGTGGCAGGGCCTGCCATCGTGATGCAGCCTCAGAAAGCGGCACGCCGTTGTAACGAATTCGCAGCAAACAGCCCCGGACTCTCGGACGCCGCCGAGTAAGGAGTGCTGTTATACTAAGAGAACGCGCAGGGCGGTGGCCCACGCCGCTCTGTTTATCATGCCTGTTACCTGTTCTCTATTCATGCCCCTAGCAGGGCCGGGACACCCACACTTACCCGGCCCTGCCCCTCTTATCCCTGCCGGTACCGGCAGACCGGACAAACTCGGCGCGGCTGGATGCAGCCAGTCCGGACGGTGCGGCAGAAGCCACGGAGCACCGCCATGCCGAAATCAGAAAAATCATCCCTGTTATTTCAGTAGAATAGAGCTGTAACCAGAGAATGCGGCGACTTTATCGATATTGACGGAATCTGGAAAACCATCCACGCAGCCGCAGAAGCGGGTTCTGACGAAGTTGACGCCATATTGCAGAAGGCCCGCGAACTGAACGGCCTTTTCGCGTACGAAGCTGCCGTTCTTTTGCAAAAAGATGATCCTGAAACTGAAGCCGCCGTGCTTGATGCGGCCCGTCATGTAAAGCAGGCTGTCTATGGCAGTAGGCTTGTTCTGTTTGCCCCGCTGTATGTAACCAGTGAATGCGGCAACCGATGTACGTATTGCGGTCTCAGTGCCGACAATTAAGGACATGGTCCGCCGTACGCTTACAGACGATGAGCTACGCAATGAGGTGCTGGCTCTGGAAAAACAGGGGCAGAAGCGTCTTCTGTTGGTGTACGGTGAACATCCCCGTTTCGGGGCAGACTGGATAGCGCGCACTATGAGTATTGTGTACGATACCGTATGCGGTTCTGCTGAAATCCGCAGAGTGAATGTAAACTGTGCTCCTCTGGACGTGGATGGCTTCAGAAAGTTGAAAGAAGCGGGCATCGGAACCTACCAGTGCTTTCAGGAAACGTACCACAGACCCACATACAGGGCGGTACATAAGGGCGGTCGGAAGGCGGACTATTTATGGCGTCTGCATGCGCTGCACCGTGCGCAGGAGGCAGGCATAGATGACGTAGCCTGCGGGGTGCTTTTCGGGTTGTACGACCATCGTTTTGAGGTGCTCGGCCTGTTGGCTCATGCAGAACGGCTTGAAAAAGATTTCGGAGTAGGGCCGCATACGGTTTCGTTTCCGCGGCTTGAGCCTGCCGCAGGTATGCCTCTTGCCGCGCAGCCTCCGCATCCTGTGGACGATACGACTTTCCGGCGCATCATAGCTGTTGTGCGGCTGGCGCTGCCATATACCGGACTGATTCTTTCTACGCGGGAATCTGCAACTCTGCGCGACGAGCTTATCGCGCATGGCATTACACAGATTTCAGCCGCTTCCCGCACTACGCCGGGAGGCTATGCAGAGGAAACTGATAATTGCTGTGATGATGCCGAAACAGGACAGTTCAGCCTTGGCGATCACAGGCCGCTGGAGACTGTGGTTCGTGATGTTGTGCTCGGACATGGTTTTGTGCCGTCGTGGTGCACTGCTTGTTATCGTAAAGGACGCACCGGATATCACTTCATGGGGCTTGCCAGAACAGGATTTATCCGTAACTTCTGCCACCCTAACGCTCTGTGGAGCTTTCAGGAGTATCTTATCGACTTTGCCTCGGCGGAGACCCGTGCCGAAGGCGAAGCGCTTATAGAGCGATAATTGGCAGATATTCCGGCAGAAGACGCGGCCCGTTTCAGAGCCTTGCTGGAAAGAGTGAAGGCCGGAGAGCGGGATCTGTATTTATAGGCAGACAGGACGGTCTGAGCCTGAAGGAAAGCTGTCCGCAGCTTTTTTCACTGCATGATGCCTACTGAACTTGTATTATTTTATGCCGCGACAAAAGCTGCATAGTGTTTGCTATATCTATCCGTTTGCTTTTGTAGCATTTTGCCCCGTGAGAAATCTTTTTATTCAGTACTTTGTAGGCGGTCACTTTTGCGCTATGGTCACTTCCCTATGCTATCCGGAGGGTTGATATGGAGCTGCTAGGTAATCTTGTTCTGGTGTTAGGTTTTTCCGTGGCGGTTGTGCTGCTGGCTCAGCGCCTGCGTATTCCGGCCATGGTCGGTTTTCTGCTGGCCGGTGTTGCTGCCGGTCCCCATGCTTTGGGGATGGTTTCTGACGTGGCCGCAGTTGACGTGCTGGCAGAAATCGGCGTTGTACTGCTGCTGTTTACGCTGGGTATGGAGTTTTCCATCGCCCGTTTGCGTGCCTTACTCCGTGTGGCGCTTATCGGCGGTGGTGCACAGGTTGGTGTGACCAGCCTTGCAGCTGGCGCAGCCGCGTATTGGCTGCTAGGGTTTGCGTGGAATACCTCGATTTTCATAGGCTTTCTGGTGGCTCTTTCCAGTACGGCCATTGGCATCAGGCTGATGCGTGATAAAGGCGAGGTTGAAACACCGCAAGGTACTGCCTCACTGGGCATTCTGATATTTCAGGATATGGCCGTTGTGCCCATGATGCTGCTGGTTCCAGTTCTTGCCGGACAGGAGGGCAGTGTTGCATGGGCCATTATCACCCTGATTGTTAAAACAACGCTGGTTGTGGCGGGCGTACTGTTTCTTGCCGTGCGCGGTGTGCCGCATCTGTTACATTACGTCGCCCGTTGGCGAAATCGTGAACTTTTTCTGCTTACGCTTCTTTCCATCTGCTTCGGTGTTGCCTGGGGCACGCATGCCGCAGGGCTTTCACTTGCGCTTGGCGCGTTTCTGGCGGGTCTTGTCATTTCCGGTTCGGAGTATGAACATTACGCCGCATCTCAGGTGTTGCCGTTGCATGACCTGTTTATCTGCTTCTTCTTTGTTTCCGTGGGCATGAGCCTTGATGTCGGGCTTGCGCTTACCAACCCGTTTACCGTGATCGGCCTGACTGCGCTGTTGATGCTTTCCAAGGCCGTTCTGGTTACCGGTGCAGCCATGCTGCCGGGGCTTAATCTGGCAAGTGCGGTTATGGCCGGCGGCCTGTTGTGTCAGGTGGGCGAATTTTCATTTATTCTGGCGCGCCTTGGCAACGAAGCCGGTCTGTTCTCCGGCGAGGCCATGCAATTGTTCCTTGCCGCCGCCGTTGTCAGCATGTTTTTAACGCCGTGGGCTGCCAAGTATATGAACAAGTTCGGGCGCAAGCTGCGTCGTCGCGGTTCTTCAGCCCTGCGTGATAATTCTGCTGTTGCAGATGCGGAAAAGAGCGATCACCTTGTGATTATCGGGTACGGACCCGGTGGCAGGCATCTGGCTCAGGCAGCCCGCATGTGGAATATCGATTACGTCATTATAGACAGTAACCCTGACACGGTCCGTGACGAACGGGCACGGGGCATTCCCATCATGTTCGGCGATGCAGCCAGTGAAACCATGCTGGAACATGCCGGTATTGAGCACGCCCGTGCCGTAGCCGTTGTAGTATCTGACCCTGTTGCGGCACATTCCGTAACGGCATTGGTGCGAGAGCTTGCGCCGGATACGCAGATTATTACCCGGGCGCGTTATCTTGGCGAATACGATGACATGCGCAAAGCCGGAGCTAACGAGGTCATTCCTGCAGAAATGGAAGCCTCTGTTGCCATGGTAGGACGTGTGCTTGAACGGTTTATGATCGGCAGTGACGAATTGCGGGCATTTCTGGAGGGCATTCGCGCAGAAGGCTACAAGCTGGATGCGGAAGAACTGAAGAAGCGCGGACAGTATTCATTCCTGCCGTTCATGCAGTTACGCCAGATTTATGTGGAAGAAGGTTCTGCCGTAGAAGGTAAGACTCTGGGCGAATTGCATATCCGCAGAAAGTACCGCGTGGCCGTAATGGCAGTACGCAGTAATGGCACAGTGCTGCCGGTGCCCGGTGCCAAAACGCCGCTGAATGTCGGCGACGAAGTCTTGCTGTCTGGCTGTCCGGCAGACTTGAGCCTTGTCGCATCCATGTTTCAGAAAGACGGTGCCCCGTTGCCTGCAGAAGGAGATGTTCCGGAGGGCTCTGCCTGCGCCACAAGCTGAGGATGGGCCGCGTAGCCGGTAATACGGGTGCGAGCGTGGTAAGGGAACGCGCAGCACGCGTTTTAAGATGTGTGCGTAACAGTTCGAAAAGAGTTTGGTACGAGTATTCGATAATGCTTGTGATGATTTTAAAAGTTGGTTTTTAAGTAAGCCCTTCTGTCCGTTGTTATAAAGGTAGGCGCATCCGGTGTCAGAATCAGTATAACTGATACAGGCGGATGAAGCAGCCACCGACTCATACAAAGAATCGCGGCGTGTCCTGCACAGGATACGCCGCGTTTTATGATGCTTCTGCTACGTAATCTGAAAGCGTGGATAAAAGACTACACAGGGACAGGCTGAAAAGCAGGCAAATCTGCTTACCGTTAGTACGCGAGCCGTCCTAGTGATTTCAGAATAAGTGTGCAGCCCATGGCAAACATGCCCATCAGACCCATGCCGCATGAAAATCCGGCAAGCAGTACAGGGGCATAATGGCGCCAGCGTTTGCCGTATTTTTTGAGGAAGTAGAAACGTCCGAGCAAGGCACCGACCACTTCCAGAATCATGCCGTGCGGGGTGGATTGCCCCAGACCGCGCACAACGCCGTATACCAGCATTATCGGCAGCCCGAACACGCTGAGCAGTGCATACATGGCAATGCCCAGCCCCAGCCCCATGCCGACGATTTTGCCGGAAAGCGCCTGAAAGAACAGCGAGTTGCCTTCCAGTGTGGATGTCTGCATCAGCAGCGAGTTAAGAGCCTGCAAATGCCACAATTCCTGCGCAAAAGGATAGTTGGAAGAGGGTATGGGAGCAAGACGCCATAAAAATTGTGAAAAAATGAGTGAGGCGATCATCACGACGGGAAAGACTACCAGCTCGGCTTTAATAATGCCGCGCAGGCTAGTGCCCGTAAGTTCAATCTGACGGAATTGTACGGTTGCTTCGCCATAGTTGTGAATGGGGATGGGGGCGTACCAGATTTCTATACCGCTGTAGCCGAAGTATTTGGCTCCGGCGATAAAGCTTGCTTCGCGCACCATGGGCAGGCTGACATATTGCCCCGCAACGCCCTCCATACGGGCAGTGACGTACGAAACAACAGGCGTGTATACAAAACCGTACAGCAGAAAGAAAACCCACGGGAATGAAGGCACCAGCCACACGCACAGGGCCACATAGGCCAGCGTGGACGCTACGTAGATGCCGATGGAAAGCCAGAAATTGATGTCCCCGCGTCCTTTGGGCGGGTTGAACAGCGCCTTGAAATCCAGTTGCCTGTCGTGCTGCATGAACGAGCGTATGACCTGCCAGATGCCGATGGCACCGATGGACAGGCCAAGGCCGATGCCGAAGCTCATGTAAAAGTCAAAGTTGTTGGCAAACACGGTTTCAACGGTGCCCATGCCTTCGTGCCAGCGATGCAGGATGCCGTTTTCGTACAACATGGGGTTTGCTACAACCGTGACAATAAGGCCGATAAGCCCGCCTATGACCGCCCAGAAGGGCAGCACCATGCCGATGAAAAGCAGCCCCATATCCAGCTGGATGCCTGTGGCAACAGCGGGCAGAGCGTCTTCGGTATAGCGCGTAAGCTCAATCCACGGAATGGGGATAAGGCGCACCGGTTCCGCTAGCAGCAGACCGGACAGGGCGGGCAGCAGTACATAAATGGCCCCGAAGCCGAGCCCTATGACCCCGCCGATGGAGAATACCCTCCATTTCCAGCCTGTTTTACGGTCCTCCGCGGATTCCGCCAGCGCCATTGTGCCCAGCGCCCCTACGGGTGCCATGGGGAAGGGCAGTTTTTCCACATCACTTGTGATGCGGTACAGGGCATAGCCTAAGCCGAAGTGGTCAATGCGCTGGATAAGCTGCGCACCTACCAGCAGCAGGATGGGGATAAGCCAGTCTCCGTGCAGGAAGGTACGTTCCAGCAACGAGCCTGCCCCCGGCTGAGGTGCCACCCATGCCGGAATGAATTCCGTAAGGCCCAGCATCCGCGCTGCATCAGACTGCACCAGATATTGGTTCCACAACAGCCCCTGAAATGGCGATGCCAGTGCGGCACCGGCCATGTAATACAGCAGAAAGACTTCCTGCTGCTTCAGTTCGGTGTATGACCGTTTGGCTACCTCGGCAAACAGGATAATGGTGACCCAGCGCGCCGCAGGGCCTATGCCCTGACCGATGACCAGTTGCAGGTACATACTGCCGGGCATCATTAAAAAGCCGATAAAGATGGCTCCGATGACTGTCTTCCATCCGAAGCCCTCTTCAAAGTGCGAGGGCGGCTGCAGCAGGTCGCGGTATTCGCGCAGTTCCTTGTCCTGATACATAGATCGCGCCTAAAACGGGAACACCCGGTAGGGGTTGTTGGTAAACGCCGAAACAACGGCCCAGCCGCCTGCCATCAGAAAATCACCTGCGACCAGTCCCACAAAGAAGAGCTGGATACGCCTGTACAGCCGTGTTCCGCCATAGCGCAGTACTATCTGGTTGCCCAGCCATCCTATCAGCAGACTGAACCACAAAACGCGCATGGCTGGAGAATATGCAGCCAGATAGCCCAGTGGATGCAGCGGCCACCAGTAAAAACGCGTAAAGCAGACTACCAGTACCAGCATGATGACCATGCCCAGAATGATGAATCCTGCCGCCCACTCATTAACCGCAGTGGGCAGTTCAAGCAGCTTCCAGGCGTTTTCGTATGTGGCCATGACTGAACGGGAGGCAAAGTCCAGCCTCAGGTCACGCAATCCGTAGCGGTGGGCCATCATGAGCATGGTAAAGAATGAAACGCCTACGGCAATGACAAGCGCCAGCGCGATGCTCCAGAGCAGTCTGCACCGTCCGGTTGCTACTGCAGATTCCGCAGACTGTGCGGATTCCGCAGTGTCATACGTTACTGCCGGATTGGGTTTTCCGGTGGCAATATCCGTTACCTTGGAGCCATGCACCAGTGCAGGCATGACGGATTCGCGCATATCGGCAAACAGCAGTTTTTGCATCACTGCCCCCACAGCTATGTCCGCCCCGCCAAGAATGCCGGAGCCGAACATGGATGTAAGGCCGTCAGTAGGCGCTGCGGAAAGCGAAAAACCGGGCAGGCCGCCCTGTGCGATAAGGCGTGACACCACAAGCAGCATAAGGAAAAACACCAGCGGTAAGGCCACGCATCCGATAATCGAAACACCTGCCCAGTGACACCAGATGCCCATGAGCAGCAAACCTGCAACAGCACCGCGCAAAGCGGTGACAGCACTCATCCACTCGCCGCTGCCGGCAGGGCACGATGCTTCCTGTGTATTTTTTGCGGCGGGTGATGTGCCGGACTCCGGCGCAGGACTTTTTATCCCCGCAGCAAGCCGCAGGGTGGAAAGCAGATGCCCCCGTGCGAGCCATAACAGGAAGCAGAAAAAAATGACTGCCGCGCCCATGGACTGGGCCTCTTCCGGACGGCTGAAGTCCGGTCCCAGCGTTACGCCGAGGGCCGCTTCCGGCGCTTGCAGGCCGGATACATACAAAAGGCCCAGCAACAGCAGTCCCGCCAGATGGAAGAACCACAAACTGAAAGAGACCTGCCGCGAGGCAAGAAATGCAAAGCCTATAAACGCAGGCACGATGTAAATTTTCAGCTTATGAAAGCCGGAAAGCAGACCATATTTGGGAAAATACTTACCGGCCAGCACGAGAGTGTCAATCTGCGGCACGCCCGGAGTGACAAAGTGCAGGCCGTTGAGCAGGTGCAGAAATACGGGAATGCTCAGTCCCCACCACAGGTATCTGTCTGTGACAAACTGCCCCATCTTTCCGGCATCCAGAGCCTCGCCCATCAGTTGCGGTACCCGAAGCAGCGGGTAGTTCATGCGTTCATTTTCTACCCACTGGCGCCCGAACAGACTGACTATGCAGATCATAGTGGCATAGCATACCAGTAAAAACAGAATCCATGTGCCCAGTACAGGCAACCACAGATGCCACGGAATCTGCGAAGCGACTTCGCTCCAGCTCATGGCGCGGCCGCTTTGTATTCCGTCGTACAACAGGCGCACGGCACCGGCATCGCGCTGCAGCCAGCTGTCGGGCAGCAGCGTACGCATTGCATCCGGCCACAGAAAGCCTTCCTGCACAAAGCGGACAGGCGCGGTTATCAGCAACAGGAAGTGCTCTGTAAGGCCGCTCCATGCCACGCCGGAGGCAATGGTGGTAAGCAGCCAGACAACCAGAATTTCGCCACCGCTTAAGGGCGGTCTGCCGCCTGTGTAGCGACTGGCAAAAGCACTTGCACCGTACAGGATGATTGCCAGCACAAAAGGAGCCACAGGCATGGGCCCGCCACCCAGCGGCGCACCGCCGATGAAGGCGCTTTGCATGGGAATGGCAATGCAAAGAGCCAAGCTGAATGCAAGGCCGGTGAATATGGCACGGGGACGAATCATGCTGTGCCTCCGGTGGTATGGTCGGGGCCAGTCTGACTTGCTGCTTCGCGTTCTTCCGCTGCTTCAGCCGGAACATGCCGGCCCATATTCGAAAGAACAGCCTCAAGGCCCGCCTCATAGGCTTGCCGAGCAGAATCGTCCAGCGAGCGCCAGACAAGCAGTTGTTTACGCAGGTCGTTGAGAAAACGTTTGTTCAGGTTATTCCAGATGATGCGTTCACCGGCTTCGCGTCGGATGATTACCTGAATCTGCCTGTAGCCTTTGTACAGTTCTGACGGGCAGAAAACGAGCCGTACATTCTGCCGTACCCCGAAGTCGAACGGAGCCAGCCAGACTTTGAACGCCATGGAGAAACATGCCTCCGCGTCCAGCAACTCGGCATCTGCTATGGTGATTCCCTGCGACGGCAGAATATCGGAACTGATGAAATTGTAATCCATGGAGTCTGTGGAAAACTCGCCATGCGATATGTCGGCATGGGCCTCGTAGTAATCCATCAGATAACCGCCTGCACATGCCTGTTCGCGGCCTTTGATGAGGAACGGCAACGGCAGGGACAGAGTGTCGCCTTGTACTTCGGGCAGCTTCCATGCGCGGGTCACGTCAGGAATGGCCACCTGCGACGCCATGCGGGCGGGGTACAGGGTGGATATGAGCACGACGGACATTACCATGACCATGGCTGCCACTCCGGCGGTGGAAGAATAGTTTGCAGTCATGCCTTGCCAGACCGGAGTTCCGGCAAGCACGGCAGCGCAGCCCTGCGCAAGCAGGTAGCCCAGCACAACGGATATGACAGCCAGCGCCATGGCTTCCGCCACAAACAAAAAGGCAACATGCGAGGGTGCAAGCCCCACAGACGTGTAAATGCCGATTTCATTTTTGCGCTCATGCACCGAGCCTATCATGGTGTTCAGTACGATAAGCGCTGAAATGGCCAGCGGTATGAGGATAACCGAAACGCCGGAATATGTGGTGGCGTTGGCGGCGTAGTACAGGAATGTACCCTCCTGCGTGCCGCGGAAAAGCATCAGCCCGAAGCGGTCGCCAAGGCCCTGCTGTGTGAGCAGGTGTTGCTGGATTTCGTTTTGTGCGACCTTTTGCGGCAGGCGGACAGCCAGAGCCTTTAACGTGCCTCCGGCAGAGGCCAGTGTACGCGCAGGCATTATGGCTACCAGATCGCCATCTACATGTTCGTAGCGGGTGTCGTAGCGCAACAGGTCGTCACCTTCCGTCAGGGCCTCGGCTTCCAGAGCGCTGATCTGTGTTGCCGCCTCGTTGGGATAGGTAATGGGAGTCATGGGTTCGCCGTCAAGGTCGGGCGTATCCCTGAGGGCGTTGTCACGCAGAATGCCGGTAACGGTCAGCTTCATGCCCCATAATGTTACCTGTGGCAGCGGGTTGTCCGGCGTGATGCGGATATCCAGCGAACGCGCAACCTGCTGCGGAATGATGATGGCGTGTTCTTCTCCGCTATGGAACCAGCGCCCTTGTACAAGCGCCTTGTCCAGACCGGATACCAGCGGCTCATCAGGGGACAGGCCCACTACACCGCGCAGGCGAGATTCAATGGTGCCGCGCAGCAGCGGAATAACTGGTGCGCGTGTCTGGTCACTGGTTTCGTACCAGACACGCGGAGCCACAACGCCGTGCATACCGGCGCGCCCCATGCGTGGCGTTGTCATGTCGGGGGAGCCCACGGGGAAAAGCTGCTCCGATGCTGATGCGTCCGTGCGGGAAGCGAGCTGCTCTACCAGACTTTTTTCGTCAGTAGGGCTGTAGGCGGAGGTTCCGGTCGGGGCGTTAGCTCCTTGCATCATACTGCTGCCTGCCGGAGGGATCTCGCTTTGCATTTCCGCCTGCCGCATGCTGCCGGACATGCTTTGCATTCGGGGCATGGAGGCATTGCGCGAAGCAAACAGTGCGTTGGCCGCCTGTAATGCTTCCGGCGGCAGAGTCCGCCAGCCAAGGTCTTTCAGCAACAGCCCTTGATACGGTGCGGTATCGCTGAATGATACCCACCCCGCCTGACGTATGGAACGGGCGGCGGTAAAGTTCATGATCGTGAAGGTAAGAATGACCAGCGTTGCGCAGGTCAGAGCCGTACGCATGGGGCGGCGGCGCAGGTTGCTTACCCCGATGGCGGCTGCCGCAGCCATGGCTGCGCCCTTAGTGACTACCGGCCCGCGCAGATGGCGCGAGCGGCGTTGCAGGTCTTCCATTTCGCGTTCAAAGCGCATGAAAATAATCAGGGAGACTATGGCGGACAGCCCGAGAATGAAGAAAGCCAGAATAACTATGGCGGGGCTGTATGTCAGTCGGAATGCCGGATGCACTGCGTAGATTATACCGATGATGGTCAGCAGAATGATACTGAACGCGGCAATACGCTTATTGATGGAGGCAAAGCCGAACAGCAGCCGCTCAAGGCAGTAGGCAAACGGCACAAACAGCGCAATATAAAAAAGTACCCCTGCCAGTACATCGCGCTGGGTGGTGTCCACATCGTTGTACGCCAGCGAGGCAAGTGAAAGTGAAGCGCGGGCAGCTTCCGTGTAGCTGTCCCATTTTTTCCGGCTGCGCAGATCGTCTGCATCGGCAAGCAGCGCTTCTCCGCGTTGCCGCAGGTCGCGTATCCGTTCGTTGATGATACCGTGATCTTCAAGGTTATCGATGCGGGGGCCCAGCAACGCCCACATATCACGCGCGGCTTTGTATTCCGTATCGTACAGCACCGGCCAGTCGGCCATAAGGTAGCCTGCCCCCTGCGGGTTTTTATCCGATGCGTTCAACAGCAGCATTTTGCGGTCAATGAAGTTGTCGGAAAACGTCATTTTGTAAGGGACGTCAGGCTCAAGGAACAGCGTATTCAGCGTGGATGAACGTGTATCCAACCTGCTGTACCAGTAACGCAGCGGTGCAGCTTCCGTACGGGCATCAATAAGTTGGGGCACGGTGAGGTGCCTGAACGTACGCTGGTTCACCATGCCGAAAAGCGTGCTTTGTGTGCAGCCGAACATGGTAAGGTCGGTACGCACCTGCTCACGTTTCATTTTTACGCGGTAGGCGTTCTTGCCGGTAAGCTCTTTATCAATGGCCCATACGGCAAGGCCCGTCTGCGGGGCAAAGCGGTACCCTTCTATAACCGCTTTGTGTACGGTCTGGTTGTAACGGGCCAGCCCCGGAACATAAAAACGCCCTGTGGCATCGCTTATGGCGGGGAAAACGGTTTTGCCCTGAAAAACTATGAATACGGCGTTCTCTGCGTTTCTGTCGGGAAAAAGCTCGCCCTGTCGCAACATATTGGCGCGGCCGTCCAGCGTGGAAAATCCGCTGCGGGGCATTTTGCCGATGTCCGGTGCCGGACTTGTGGCAAGTTCGTGCAGCAGTGTGTTAATAAGCTTGCTCTGGCGGCGTAGAAAATCAAAATTTACGGCTTCCGGCAGGTCATTAGGCGTGGTCCATGTGGTACGCGTGTCGTGCAGCGTTGCCAGCGTCAGGGCGGGAAAACCGGCAAGAGCCAGCGGTTCCGCGCCTAGCTGAGGTCTGTCAGGCAGATAACTTTGCCACGGTCTGGCACGGCTGGGCCGCAGCGTATCGGAAAGAAGGAGCGGAACAGGAGGCGAATACGGGCCGGGATCAATGCCCAGACTGCGAAGCTCGTCTGCTTTTTTACGCCATACCCGATAGGCTCTGGTGGCATCCGCATTACCCGGCACATAGGCCAGTTGCCTGTCAGAAGCCTGTTGCATCATGGCATCAATGGCGCCCAGTTGGCGGGTACGGTTGACGGTGTCATTAAGTTCGTACAACCACCCGAACTGAAACCCGCCAAGCCCGTCACCGTGACTGGAAAGGTGCAGTGAAATACCGGCGTCCATACGCCGTTTGCCGACAAGGTCGCGCACGATAAGCGCACCGGTCATAGATTGCTCATCGGCCTGAGCATCCATAAGCATACGCTGCTGGTTGGCCGCAACTTCAGGCAGCATGTCCATCAGCACTGTGCGCGACTGTTCATCAATGGCGTCGGATTCCCGCAGTGTTCCGGCTGTCCAGGGCAGACGGCGAAGGGTGATGCGCTGTTTTGCCAGCGTCTGAATTTTCTGGTTTCGTTCAGGGCCGGAGGCTTCAAGCCGCAGTCGCATAAGGGTGCGGGTGATATCATCTTCTTTATTTTTCAGCACATCCCGAAAGGCGTCCCGCACAAGGTCGTGGCTGCCGTTGCGGAATGCCTGCGGCGATCTGGCAACAGCAAGCGGCATGTCCTCTTGCAGAATACCAAGAATAGTTTCTGCCTGTTCTGACCGCTTGCGGGCATCCTGCTGCCGTTTCAGCATCAGCTCACGCGGGGCGGAAAGCGCCCACGCAAGTTCGCGGCTACCGGCCTTGCCCTGACTGTGTCCTGCCGTTGCTACCAGCAGTACGGAGCGCTTCGGCGGTGAAAGGGCAAACTGTCGTGCCGCTTCGACAAGTGCAGCGGCAGAAGCCGCCTGATCTGCAGCGGGAGTAGCGCCCGGCACCATGCCTGTGACATCGTAAAACGCTTCTACCAGCAGAAATCCGTCATCAAGGGCAGGGTCACTGCCGGGGATAAAGCAGAAAACATTGTCAGCCTCCACCCGTTGCCAGACGGTAAGCGAATGCAGCCGTACTTCTTTATTAAGTATTGCAGGGCGGGAGGAATCAAGCGGGCCGAAATACTTTTCAGCCTGCGCCTGCGGCATCCAGAAGACAGGGAAGTCGATGGGTGTAGGTTCCAGCTTTTCCTGAAAAAGCCGCCGCGAGGCTTCGCCCGGCTTGGTGAAATCCACCATGATAAGCGCCGAAGCCCCCAGCCGTGCCGCATTGATCCAGTGTTTGCCGGAGTTCATGTCCATAAGCACGACTGAACCTTTGACGTCCATGCCGTCAAAGTCTGCCAGCGAGCCGCTGCCGCTCCAGACAGCCATACCGGTAACGCCTTCCTTGCCTGTGGAACCGGTGGAAAGGCGGTTCATGAGCAAAGGAGCAATTGCTGCGGGAGAGCCGTCCGGCAGAATTGTTATACTGCTTACGTCATGTACGCGTGCAGGCAGCATAAACGGCTGACGGCCAATGACAACGTTGCCGGAAAGCCCCTCAGGTGTGGGAAATGCAGACGAGAATCCGCGTTCCATCAGGCTTGCGGCATGGCTGCCCCCAACTGTACCGGGGGCACGGTCGCGCAGAAAGGCCATGGCGCGGATGGTTTCTTCCAACGTCAGGGTTTCTGTGGCGGCGGCAGGCAGGGCGTTGAAGATAAGGCCAAGGCACAAAACGGCTGCAGCAAGGAATAGGCACAACTGGTGTAACACGGCGTCAGCCTGATGATATCCGTAGCCTGCCGTGCCGGAAGTTTTTTTCAGGGGGGCTTTCAGGAGCCTGTCTGGCGGGCTTGCCTGAAAATTTCCCCGCAGCTTTTCCGTAATAGCGGCAGAAGGGCAATCCCGAAGGGTACCCTGTAGTGCTTCCGGCTGCCTGCAGCGGGATAACTGTATGTCTAAGCCGTACTTCATGCTGCGCCCCGAGAAGCCATGCGGCTATATATTGCCTTTTTGCGCGCCGGCGATGCCGCCCACCGAAATATTCAGTTCGCCGCGGGACTCAACTTTGTCCACGCGGCCGTCACGCACCCACACTACCCGATCAGAGACATTGAGCATTTTATAGTCATGCGTGGCGGAGATTATGGTTACGCCGCGTTCGGTACTGAGCGTACGCAACAGCTCAATGATGTCTTCGCCTGTCGTCAGGTCAAGGTTGCCTGTCGGTTCGTCTGCCAGAATGATTGACGGATCGTTGGCAAGGGCTCGTGCAATGGCAACGCGTTGCTGCTGACCACCGGAAAGTTCCAGCGGTTTGTGGTCGCGGCGTTCAGCCAGTCCCACAAGGCTGAGCAGCTCCAGTCCTTTTGCTATGGCATCGTCGTTGTTCATACCGGCAAAGGTCATGGGCAGTGTGACATTTTCAAGAGCCGTCATTACAGGAATGATATTGAACGTCTGGAAAATGTAGCCGATTTTTCTGTTACGCAGCCACGCCAGCTCGTACGCGTCGAGCTGCGAAATATCTACTTCGTCAATGAACACTTTGCCGTCAGAGGGCTTGTCCAGCCCGCCGATCATATTAAAAAGCGTAGACTTGCCGGAGCCGGAAGGACCCATGATGGAGATATACTCACCGGCATAAATTTCCAGATCAACGCCTTTAAGAGCCTGAACATCAACCTTGCCCATGCGGAATGTTTTGGTCACCCCCGTGACTCTGACAATGGTGCGGCGCGTGGTCATGGTTGTCAGTTTCCTCCTGCGGATTCAGTTACTCTGCCGTGGGCAGGTGGTGTCCGGTGATGCGGACGCTGAAATATTTGTCCGGCGTTACGGCAAACTGCTGGGTTGCGGCCTTTAGCGGCTGCCGCGTGTACAGCGCACATAACGTATTCGACACATGGTACAGCCTGTGATGCTCGGATGCGGGCATACCTTTAAGGATTCCTGCCATAACAGCCCAGCGCGGCTTTTCCGGAGATTCCGCGTAATCGTGCCAGACGATTACAGAGGATTCGTTGCGCAGCAGGGGCAGCAACTTTTGCGTATCGCGGGCTACAGCTTCGCTGTGGTGGTCACCGTCGATAAAAATAAGATCAAATTTACGCCCTAGTGAACTGAAATCAAAAGTCTGCGTGTCGTCATTGATGCATTCGATACGTGCTGCCAGTTCCGGAGCAATGTTGTTTTTCAGAAAAAAAGCATCCTGCGCAATCATGCTTTCGCTGAATCCGGCTTTACGCATCTGTTTTTCTGACAGGCTGACAGAAACACATGACCTTGCCACGTCTGCCACATTCATCAGCGATTCACCCCGCCAGCGGCCGATTTCAAGGTAATCGCACCCGTCCGGAAAGCGCCTTGCCAACGCTTTGAGCAGCGCAATATCCGTTACCGTGGCGGAAGCCTCTAAAAAGGCGTAAGGACGTACTATCTCGTCAAAGTTGCCGAACAGGTTGATGAGGTCTGTTACAGGCAGGCCTTCCGGCATGTTGTATGTATCGCGTACCAACTCTTGCCAGTAGCGGGTCTGAAAGCGGTCACGATGTATGGCCTTCAGCGCTTTGACCGGCTTGCGGAGCAGGTAGCCGAAGGCCGCCCGAAGGCGTTTGTCTCGGGTATGCATCTGGAACTATATCCCTACAAAGTAAAAAGTCGTGCAACTCAATGCCGAGGCTGCTCTGCTACTGTAACAAGTTGCGACAAGCCGGCATAAGGTGTTTTTTATTTGCGTGCGATAAATCGTCGCGCGTGGTTACAGGTCGGCCCGCATAGCCACAACAGGGCGCATGCGCGCTGCCACAATGGCCGGATACAGTACTCCGGCAAGACTGAGCGCAAGACCTGTTGCGGTGGCTTGAGCCAGAGAAAGCAGCACATCGCTCCAGGGCATCAGCACCACGGCATCAGTACCGAAGCGCATAAGCCCGCTGGTAACCCCGGCAAGCAGGCCGGTTACGGCTCCGGCAACAGAACCCGCCATACCCTGCATGGCGGCTTCCAGCAGGAACAATCGTAAAATCATGGAATCAAGTGCCCCCAGGCATTTCATGATGCCGATTTCACGAAAGCGTTCTGTCACAGACATAAGCTGCGCATTCACAATGCCAACGGCACACACAAGAAGTGAGAGGATGATAATCCATCTGTCCTTGGCACCTGCTTGTACCGTTCCTGAAGCGTTATCCACATCAAAACCGGCACGATATAATGTGCGCAGCATGTCAGCATCGCCATGCTGTGCCAGTCCTGTGGCAATGTTTAAGTTTATAAGTACAAAAGCAAGAAACGCCACCGCAAGCACAAGGCTGCCTGTGGTAATGAGCGAGCGGAAAAAACGCACACGCAGATTGCGCCATGCGATTTCTACGGACTTACTGAAAGGCAGGACAATCTGCCGTTTTGCTGTGTGGTTGCCTTGCTTTTTGTTCATTCTGCACGTTGTGCTACTGTTTTGCGGCGTTAGCTGATGACGCCGGTTTGCCGTAACAGGCTGAAGCCGTGTGTTACGATAGCACAGCTTTGCGAATATCAACAACATCAAGACAGGGGTGGCTGGCTGCAAAAGCAAGAAAAATATTCAGAAATGCAGCTGCGGCTGCATTCATACGCTGGTGGTGCAGCATGATGCCTGCCTGCCCCGTGCTGATTGCTGCGCACAGCTCGTCCGTCAAAGCCTGCCAGCCTGCATCGGGAGAGGTTTCGCGGCGGGTATGCAAGTCTACGTTTACAGAGATATCCTTAAGCCCTTCAGGAGGCAAAGGGCGGGCATTCACCGTGCGTGAGACTCCTTTGAAGCCCAGCAGGACAAGAGCGTTCAGGGCCTCTTCATCCATGCGGTTCCATGGCGGAGTGAAAACCGGACACATGGCACTGCCTGCAATGCGGTGCAGTTTGTCGCGCCCCTTACGGATGTCCGCCTCTTTTGCGTCGTATGTCCGGTGGCTGCCGAACTCTCCTTTTTTTCCTTCGCGCTGCGCGTTGCGGTGGCGCCAGCCGTGCTGGTGCCATGCCCACAGGTGCGGGGCATGAGCCGCGAGTGCCTGAAGGACTTCCCAGCGTGCCTCGTTGAGCCACGCTGGTACTAATGCCGGAGCAAGGGGAACGTTGTTGCGGATAAAGGCCGTAAACATGACGGTATTCATGGCAGAAGGAACAGCAACATCATCAGCGCGGAAAAAAATGCTGGCAGGCTTGCCGTGCAAAGCTGCAAAGTCGTTTGCCGCTATACCCGCTGCATGGTGTAGTTTTGCCGCACGGTCCGCTATCGTAGCCGCAGGTACGCGCCACAGGGCAGAAAAATAGGGACGGGCAGGCTTTGAAGGTTGCGTGATGGGAGAAGCGACAGCAGTCATGCGGAGAAATCCTTATGCGCATCTAGATAATGAAGAGGATACGTCAGTGCCTAAGCTGCATCCGGACTATACGAGGCCGCGCAGAAAGGTAGCTGCGATAATGTCAGCTTCTATTTTCCGCGTACAGCGATTCCAGAAGGAGCGCTGTTTTTTCCGCACCATGCAAGTCTACGGGGGCGTCAGCGGTTGTTTTTTTCTGCGCTATGGCTTCTGAAACCAAGGACGCAAGCCTCTGCGGAACAAGGTCTGTTGTTTCCAGCAGTTTCAGGGCGCCTAAGCGTTCCAGCCTTTCAGAACGCATGCGCTGTTCACGGTTCTGGTCAAAAGGCAGCACAAAGCCGTATGTTCCAGCGGCAAGCAGATTCATGGTCGTATTGTAACCTGCCAGAGAAATAGAACTATCTGCCATTGCCAGATAATCGGCAAAGTGCGGAGTAAATCGCTCTACGCTGATATGTGCTGCATGTGCTGCGGCGGTTTTAATTTGTGTTGCTTCCTTGTGCGCCATAAAAGGTCCGGTAAAGACAAAAAGCTTATGCGGAGTAGTGCGTGCAAACAGAGCAGACGCTTTGACCGTGGCAAGCAGCAGCTCGAAGCCTACGCTGCCGCTGCCTGCACTGGCTACGATAACGGGAAGGTCCATTTTGATATCCAGCGCGTTGCGAAGCCGGTTGCCTGCATCTTTCTCCGGCAACGGCGTCACATACCCCGTGTCCAGCACTGTTGGCGCAATATCCCGTAAACGGGAGAACGTTTCGCCAAGGCGGACAACGGCAGGGTCTGTGTGTACAAAAACAGCGTCAAACCACTGGTTCAGTGCGTTGATAACACGCTGCTCATATTTAGCCTGATCTGCTTTTTCCACTAAAATATCGCGAACGCTGCATACGGTTTTTACCGATCCATAGCGGCCTTCTTTGACTGCATCCAGCAAGGGGGCAAGTTCGAACGAAAATTGTCTGCGCCCGAAAGGAAACAGTTCGATAAGCAGAATATCGGGGCGGGTACGCTGCATGATTTCCTGCAGTTGCAGGGCACGCTGTTTTTTTAACTGGTCAAGCAGGTGCTCCGCGTTTTCCGACTGATTCTTCCGGATATTCCCAGCAGCAGTTTCAGGCTTTATCGTCTCAGAATTTTGCGGCTGGCTGCTTATCGCAACGGCAGTTGAGCCGGAGGAGCTTTCTTCATGTACTGCGCTCTGACCGGCGGGTGTTACAACCCGCAGGGCAGAGAAATCAGCATCCATCATCAGCGGGGGCAACTGTTCGTTGCGCACATGCGGCGGCAGGGGGATATCCACAGGATGACCGCCAGTTACCAGTGTAATTTCATGTGCACTAAGGGCCTTGCATATTTCAAGGCTTCGAAAAAAATGCCCCATGCCGAGGACATGCTGGCAGTACAGAAGAATGCGCATTACAGGGGGCCGTTGAATTCCAGCAGCGAAAGCTTGCCGTTTTCCCAGCAGAAGCGGTGCAGTGCGCGTTTTTCAATGGGGTTGAACTTGCTCATGCTGAAGTCGTCATCAAGAAAATGCGAGATAAGCCCTTTGATGACGCCAAGATGGGTGACAACAAGAATTGTACCCTTTTCAGAGCCATTGTTTTTTTGCTGTGCCATTTCTGCGGCAGCATCATTCAGGCTTTCAAGGCTGCGCTTGAGAACGTTTGAGCGCACTTCTCCACCGGGAGGGCAGAAGTTCCAGCCGGCTTTTTCCTGACGATCAACTTCATCAGGTTCTTTTTCGCGCATTTCCTTAATGGTCATTCCTACCCATTTGCCCCAATCCTGTTCGCGAAGGCGAGGATCAGTCTTGATGGGAATATTGCGGGCGTCATTTACCGCTTTTGCAGTCAGGAAAGTACGCTGCAGGTCGGAAGAAATAACTTTGTCCCAATGACGGTTGCGCAGAGATTCTGCCCATTCACGGGTCTGTTCTATGCCCAGTTCAGACAGGGGAGTATCTGTGTGTCCCTGAATGCGTTTTTCTTCGTTCCAAGTTGTGCTGGCATGTCTTATCACAAGAAATTCGATCATCTCTTTTCCGGATGGGTACACGTGTTATCCGGTTTGGTTTTGCCGCAAATCCGGTTCATTATATTTAGCACGGTACCGTAGTTGGTGTTAAGTTGGTGCGTGGTGCGTACATGGATGCGGGCTTGATCCCCCAAAGTCCGTCGTATCTTGCCATCAGCAGCTAACAGGCCGATGGCGTGAGCAAAAGCGTCATTGTTCCATGATGGTGTGATGATGCCTGTTTTGCCTGTAAGCACCAGCTCGGGAGCACCGTCGTGGTCCCAAGCCACAACGGGTAATCCCGCGGCCTGAGCTTCCAGATACACCATTCCGAGCCCTTCGTTAATACCCGGAAATGCGAAAAGATCGGCTGAGCTGTAGTATTTATATAGTTTTTCCCGAGGGATAAGGCCGGTAAAATGGGCATTCCCAGCCAGAGCATATTTTGCGATACCTTCCATCCGCTCGCGCTCCGGCCCGTCACCGACCACCACCAGAATAATATCATCACCCCGGGCCCGAAGCCTTGCACATGCACTTATTACATGCTCAAGCCCCTGCGTTTTTACACCCTTGCGCAGCATTGCGACAGTCAGCACGACTGATGCGCCCCGCACATGCCACTCCTTGCGCAGTTCCGCACGGCTGCGCGAGTCAAATTTAAACATCTCTGTGTGAATGCCGGGGGGGATAAAACTGACTTTGGACTCCGGCAGCACTCGATGCAAGGCAGGCAGGTCGCGCCGTTTGTTTACAAAAACATGGGCGGCGGCCTGTAGTGCTTTTAGGTTTTTATCGTGCCCCCAACGGGCGCCTGACTCTTTGGCACGTTTGGGTGAATGCGCTCCGGCAAAGATGAAGTAAGGGACACCTGCTGCCGCAGCCACCGGTCCGAGGACATCTGGTGCACGCCAGTAGCTATGGTACGTGAGCCAGGCCGCAGGCTTTTTCATGCAGACAGAGGTGGCAACCTGTGCCTTTCTGTATAGGTATTTGGGCCATAGATGCGGTTTGCGCCATATTTTGTCGGTACCCAGATACGGGACATGATAAATGTGCTGCCCTTGCTGTTCCATGAAATTGCACAGGTCTTTTGCTATCGTAACATCACCCGATGTGCGAGGGTGGTCAAGTGGTTTGAAAGGTGTGCAGAAGCATAGGGTCACAGTGATTCTCCCGTGCTTATTGTCAGGCTGCGGCGTTGGATGAACCGTCAGGAATATCAGGACGTTTGTTGTTCTCTTTGGCGCGGGGCACACCATCAGCAGCAAAAATGTTGCCCAGTTCGGCGGTCAGTTTTTTGTTGTCAAAAACATTTTCTACGCGAGCTCTTGCGGCGGGAATGATTTTTTCCCTCAAGGCGGAGTTGGTTAAAAGACGCTCAAGCGCATCTGCCAATGAAGTGGCATCTCCCGGAGCAGCAAGCACACCCGTTTCTTCATGGCTGATCATTTCGGGTATGCCGGAAACCGTTGTGGATGCAACGGGCACGCCCAGCGCCATGGCTTCTGCAATTACGTTAGGTATGCCGTCCCGGTCGCCGTCCTTAGCTTCGATACACCCAAGCACAAAGGCGTGTACGCCCTTGTAGTGCTCCAGCACCTGCGTGTGGGTAAGCGTGCCTGTCATGGTCACGTGCCCTTCCATTCCGGCTGCTGCTATCTGTTGCTTCAGCCTGTTTCTGGCACTTTCTTTTCCGTCTCCTACCAGAAGCCAGCGTACGTCATGTCCGCGTTTGCGCAGCATTCCCAGTGCTTCTGCAACAATACCGAGCCCTTTTTTTTCCACAAAGCGCGCCACCGTCATTACTGTGTAGGGCGGAGGCGTTGCAGGTTGGCAAGCAGCAGGGTTGAACAGGCTTATATCAATGCCGTGATAAATTTTGTGTACGGGGGTGCTGCTGCTTAGCCTGTCCATATGGGTTTTGTTGTAGCCGGTGCACGTAACGGCAAAACGGGCATGGTCAAGTTTCAGCTTCAGCCGTTCCGGCGCCTGCGTGTATATGTCTTTGGCATGGGCGGTAAAGGTAAAAGGAACATTCAATAAGCGCGACGCATAAAGTGCCACAGACGAAGGGGTATGAGCAAAGTGTGCATGAAGGTGTCCGATGCCCATGTTTTCGTCCTGTGCCTTGTTCGCAAGATAGCACCCCTGCATGAAATGCTTGATCCATGTATGCAGCTTGTCCGTACCTTTGCAGCGTGAAAGCCATAAGCGGGCTGTTGCGGCAAAGCACCTCGGGTCACGGAAAAACCTTTTGAAGGTGTGCCATAACAGGGCTGGCAGGCCGAAGATCATGGATTCCGGAAGGTAGGTTACTTTTGCCTTGATGGCTTGAACAGACTCGTGCGTGAATGATTCACGCGGGGCGCGCATAGAAAAAATATGAATATGGAAGCCTTCTTTTTCCAACAGTCTTATTTCATTGGATATGAAGGTTTCTGAAATGCGGGGATAACCTTTCAGCACAAAACCGAGTGTCGGATTTGTGCTGCGTTTCAGGGATGTGTTGTTTGTCATGATTCGGGAAGTTCCTTTCGGAAAGCGGTAAGTCTGTTTTTGATGGACTCAAGGCCTGTCAGGGCGAAGTTCTCCATGGCCTGCTTCCACGGTGCAGGATTATCAAGCAAAGATATGATATGGCTGTGCATCAGTGCGGGGCTCATCTGGTCCCATTCTATATAATCTGCCAACCCTTCGCGGCGTAACATGCGTGCCCGGATCAGTTGCTCCTGTCTTGGTGTGTCCCTTGGAACGATCAGCGTGACTTTGCGCTGTGAAAGCACTTCGCAGATGGTGTTGTAGCCGCCCATGCTGACAACAAGGTCTGCTTTGGCCATCAGTTTTCCCGGCCTGTTATGGAATGTTTTGAATGCGACACCGGCACTTTTGGCCCGTTCTGCCAGCTCATCCTGCTTCGGCTTGGGCACAAACGGGCCGGAAACCATAATGGTGCGGAAGGGTAAGGGGCCGGATTCGGCCATTTTCATATAACAATCCAGCAGGGGGTAGCCGTCACCGCCGCCACCTGCCGTTACCAGCACCAGCCTGTCTCCATTACGGCGTGCCGGTACGGAGGCACAGGGCGCTTTAAAGTAGGAACGGCGGGGAAGGTAACCCGTAAAAACAAATTTATTATGCAGATACTCAGGAATACCATACTCATCCAGTACATTGTACAGATGTTTTTCGCCATAGACCCAGACCTCAGAATACAGATCTTCAATGACACGGAGGTAGTTTTTGGTTGCCCATTCCGCCTTGGTGGATTCGGAGTCGTCAAGGATGTCGCGCAGCCCCAGAATCACTTTGGTGGAAGGTCTGCTGGTCCGGAACCATTCCAGAATTGGACGGACTTCACCTTTCAGCCCCACCGGAACTTTATCCACAATAAACATGGCAGGGTCGAACGCCTTGGCCGTGGCAGTAATGATTTCCTGCCTGATGTTCAGCGCATGGTTGGGCGCAACTTTGATGGAGTGGGGTACATAGCTTGTGTTTGACTGTTTGATCATGCCGGGAATACGGACAAAATCTATGCCTTGGGGAAATGTGTAGCGGCCCGCAATGGGCGACCCCGTAAGGATCAGGATATTGACATCAGCATCAAGCAGTGCCTGAGCGATGGTCATGGTCCTGCGAATGTGCCCTAGTCCGTAGGTGTCGTGGGAATACATCAATATATTGTACGTGGAAGCCATGCGTCGTTCGTCTCTCTGCTCAGGGGATATCGTATGCCACCGTGGTGGAAAGCTGCGGCGTATCTTCGAGTTGGTCTTCTGTAATTCCGGACGTAACGCATTGTGATGCAGCTTCGCCCTTACGGTTCATCGCAATCAGAGTGGTGATGTTGTTGCGTGCGTATAGCGGGTCATTTGGGGAAATATCAGCTGCTGTTTTAAAATTGTGCAGAGCTGCCGGCAAGTCACCTTTCGCGTGTGCGATTGCGCCAAGGTTATTGAAAGCCTGTGCCATGCGGGGGGCCATACGTATTGCAGACCGAAACGCTGCTTCTGCTTCTTCTTGTTCACCCACGACATAGGCTCTGACACCTTCGATAAAGCTTTGCTGCGGAGCATCAGCGATGATGTGTTCCACCCCCTGACAAGGGCACCGATGCATCCTGCAGGGCGTGGGACCATTTTCCCGTTGTACACTACCTGCAATAATGTTGCCGAGCACTTTCTTGTCGCCTGGGCAGCGGAGTATTGTCCCGTCTGGCTCCATTCGCAGAAAAGTGTAACCGCCGTGGCAGGGCACGCCATGAAAGTTGAAAACTGTCTTTTTGCCGGCTTCAGGGTGCTCTGCAAAGATGGCTTTTGCGAGAGATCCGTAACTTTCCGGATACCGTTTACCCTCGTAATGACCTTTAAAAGGTCGCGGTGTGAGCGGCACCCCGTGACGTGCATAAAATTCTCTGTCCCGCAGAAAGCGTTCTGCCAGCTGGGGGTGTACCACATAGTTCACCTTTATGGTGAAGCCTTTTTCTGCAAGGGTATGGTAGTTTTTGATAAAAGCTTGAACACCATCTCTGCGTTCACGTTCCTCGATGTGCAGGGCCGCATAAATATCATGCACCCGGGCCGGGTCAATCCGCTCTGCGAAACGCCGGATGACAGGTGTCACGCTGAGGTTTGAATCAATTCCGATGAGATGTCTTTCTGTAAGCGCCTCGCACATATTGACGAAGTTCGGGTAGATGAAAGGCTCGCCCCCTGTAAGACCGACAAGCCACTCTCCTCCCGCTTCTTGTAGAAAGCTGATGAGCGAAGTTACGGGCAGTGTTTCTGTAATTGGCCTGTTATCATGAGGAAAATAGCAATAGTGACAAGTGAAGTTACACCTTCTTGTCATGTTCCAGAGTAATTGGGGACGGGTAAAATGCATGCTAATTCACTACACGAAGCTGTTTCCGAATGCCAGAGGCTTGGTAGAGTAATTGGGAAAAAATCTACTGGATTTTTGCGGCATACAAGAGTACTTGCTCCCCTCGGCTGCTCGGGATATGATCATTTTTTGTGCCCGCGGGCAGCAAGAATACAAAATCACAGCGTGTCGCCTGAATTCGGCAGCACTGTACAATATGGTTGTAATTGATGGATATTTCTATACTTTCTGAACTTAAAGAGTTTTTCACCGTGTGTGAGCATAAACCCGGTAAATTGAAAGTCCGGGTTGATCTGGCCATTGCCGCGCATCCCAAGGTTGCTATGCTTAAGGATGCAGGTCGGGGTGGTATTGCCGGAATTATCCGCACGAACATGAATTTGTTTACCCGTACGCTTACAGTTGAGTACGATACCCAGACTATCCCTTATGACAGCGTGCATACATTGCTGAATGATGATGATCCGGCTCGGCTTGAGCAGGTTGTCTCTGAATTGGCAGGCAGGCAAGGGGTAGTTGTCTGACGCCATCATTGTTCAGTTGAAAGCATGTGTCAGGCGCTGTCAGACAGTCTGGGGGACGGAGGTTCGCCGTGTTGCCGGATGTAGAAATGGATGCCGCAGAAAATGACTTGAAGCGTCGCGTTGCAGAGCTGGAAGCCCGCAACCGCGAGTTGGCGCATGAGTGTGAACAATACCGCAAGCGTGTTGATGTGTTAGAATCCGCCGTAGCCTTGAAAGAGGCTGCGGCGGATATTTTTTTGGGTGATACCGGGCGGGAAATTGTCTGGCTTCTGCGCGATGGCGCTTCTGGTGAATGTATTTTTTCCAGCTCGGAATTCGAAAGTTTTATAGGCTGTTCTGCCAATGCATTGCTTGAGGATTCCGCCGTGTTCTCACGCGTGGTTCACCCCGAAGATGCACAGGCTTTACGCCATCTTTTAGCTTTGGATTGTACGGCAACATTTAACTATAGTGTTTTCAGGTTGATCCCAACCTCCGGCGATGCACAGTTTACTGCCGTTCTGCACCGGAACCATGGGGGTGGCGGGAAGTGTTTGGACATGATTGTAGCTGCCCGGACAAGTAATTGGCGTCAGTTTTCTCTGAGTCGTTTTTCTGCCTTTTTCAGAGCTTTTTTTGATGCTGTTCCAGACTCTCTGTTATTACTGGATGCCGAAGCGAACATTCTTGCTGCAAACAAAGCCGCAACGGTACGCCACAGGCTGACGGAATATGAACACGGTTGTGAAGCCGGCCCGTTAAATCTGTCCGAAGCGACCATAGGAAAGGTGCTGAAGTCACTGCAACAGGCGCAGCAGATGAAATGCTCCGTATTCTTTCGCAATCTGGATCGTGAAAGATATTATGAATGTACAGTGTTTCCTGTCCCCGGCGGGCAGCCTGCGGTGCCGCTTTTCGGACTGCTGGAGCGGGACGTGACAGAGCGTGAGGCCGGACGTAGAAGTCTTGTGCAGATTAACAAGGAACTGGAAGGCAGAGTCAAACTGCGTACCGAGGCATTGGAAGCAGAAGTGCAGGAACGCAAGCGAGTAGAAGAAAGCTTGCTCCGTGAGCAGGAGTTCAACAGACTGCTTGTGCAATCCACTCCTAACCATGTGAGTGTCTTTAACGCTCAGGGGCAACTGATGTTTGCCAATAAGGCATGGCGCGTGTTCTATGGCCTACCTGCAGATGTTTGGATGGTTGATGACGCGGTCAGTCTTCTTTGCGGGCACTTTGGCAAAGTGGAAAGGGAAGTGCTGGAAAAAGGCGTTCGCGTGGAGTCGGAAGAACGTATTGTCGGAGCAGGTGGCAAACGCGAATGGTTTGACATAGTGCGGACTCCGCTGGTGATGCCCGACGGTGAAAAATTGCTTTTGACGCTTGGAATCAATGTTACCACAAGGGTTGAGGCCACCCGTGCCATGGAGGCGGTCCGTAAGACGCTGGAATTGCGTGTAAAGGAGCGTACAGCCGCACTGGGGCGCGTTAATGATCAACTGGAGCGTGAAATTGCGGAGCGCAAGCTGAATGAAGAACTGATTGTCCGGCACAGAAATCATCTTGAGGCCCTCATGAATGCTTTGGCCGAAGGTGCCTTGCTTCTGGATACCGGAGGAAGAATTATCACCATGAACATTACTGCGGCTAAGCTGCTCGGGGTTAACACGACAACAGGTTGCGGCAGTGTGTTTTTTGAGTATCTGGAAACGTCCTCCGATCCGCTTGTCTGGCGCGACGCCTTGCATGAAGTGCTTGAATCCATGATGTCGACACGTTTCGAAGTGCAGGCATTCGGGCTGGATCTTGATGTTACCTACTATCCTGTAAAAGGCGTTGCAGGCTGGGTTACCGGTGTGGCCGTATATATTGTGGATGTGACAGGCCAGAAGGAGGCATCCCGCCGTATGCGACGCCTTTCCGCTCAGGTGCTTTCCGCACAGGAAGAGGAACGTAAGCGCATAGGGCGAGAATTGCACGACTCTACCGCACAGACACTCTCCGGCATCAAGTTTATGATGGAAGGCGAGCGCAGCCGTATGGAGCAAGCCAATCTGGATTGGCCGATGGATAACCTGTCGCGTATTATCGGCTACCTGCAAGGCGCGATTGTTGAAACGCGCCGGATCATAATGGATCTGCGCCCGACGGTACTTGATGACCTCGGGCTTCTTGCGGCGCTGCGGTGGTTGCAGCAGGAAACAGGAGATATGCATTCGCTGAATATAACCAGCCATCTTGCCATGTCTGAAGCCGTGCTCAGCGAATCTCAGAAGTCGGTCTTGTTCCGGATAGCGCAGGAGGCGTTGAACAATGTTGCACGCCACAGCGGATCAGGATCTGCCAGAATAGGTCTGGAACAGGTGGGGAATGAGTGTGTCCTGACCATTACCGATAACGGCAAAGGGTTTGATTGTGATGGTGCGTATCGTGCAGGAATCGGTCTGGACAGTATGCGTGAACGGCTGGAACTGGTGTATGGCAGGCTGGAAATTGTTTCAGAGCCGGATATCGGCACTGTAGTGCGCGCCATCGTGCCGTTGGGACCTGATTGCTGATTTTTACTTTCCTTATTTGACCCGCAGCCTGCACGCAGCTATGTTCTTCTTCTATTTCAGCCCTTACGGCTGTATTCTGGAGGTAGCGTGCAGGAAGATACTCCCATTTGCCGTCAACATTGTGAGCACACAGAGGCTATTGACCGCGTAAGAGCGGCCATGTCTCCAGAAGATGATCTGGGGGCACTGGCTGAGCTTTTTAAAGTGCTTGGCGATAAAACCCGTGCGCGTATACTTGAGGCTCTGGCAGTAAGTGAGCTGTGTGTTTGTGATCTGGCAGCCATTCTTTGCCTCAGCCAGTCTGCTGTTTCTCATCAACTCAGACTTCTTCGGGCGTCCAAGCTGGTACGATATCGTAAAGAAGGAAAAAATGTGTTTTATGCGCTGGATGACGACCACGTGCGGCAGCTTTTCCGTCAAGCTCTCGATCATGTGCAGGAGTCACGGTAACACGGTTTTACATTAGAAAACAGGTAACGCGGTAGAGCCGGTGCATATAAGGAGGCTCAGGTGTCGAATAAGGCAGGATTGTTAAGCGTCGTTCTGGCGGCTGTATTGCTTGTGGCAATGCCCGTCTATGCCGAAACGTGGAGTGCCCCCAAGTGGAGAGGACAGACTGTCCATGTTCCTGTGTATTCACATGTTTATTACGGCAACAAGGAAAGCCGGTTTGCTCTGGCGACTACACTCAGTGTGCGAAATTCCTCTGCAGAACATACCATTGTGCTTGAGGAAGTCAGCTATCTGGACTCGGAGGGCAAGGTGGTGCACCGCTTTATTAAAGATGAAGTCAACATCACCGCGCTGGCAGGTGTCCGGTTTGTGGTGGCCGAAAATGACCTGAGCGGTGGTTCAAGTGCCCGCTTTATCGTCCGCTGGAGCAGTAAAAGCCCCGTACCTGCCCCGATTATTGAAGGGGTTATGATAGGCACGGCTTCATCTCAGGGGATTTCATTTGTAACCGGCGGCGTGCCGCTGGAAGGTCGTAAGTGACGCTCTTGTAGAGCTGTTTCTTCGTTTTGATGTGGGAGATAACAGGTGACCAGAAGCACAGTTCGTTTTGCTCCGGGCGGGGTAAAACATCAGCGCGTGCGCGAAGAAATTGCAGATCAACTGCGTGAGTTGATTGCCCGCGGCGAGTTGCGCCGTGGGGATAAATTGCCTGCGGAAAGGCAGCTTGCAGCGGCTTTGAGCGTGTCCCGACATTCCGTGCGCGAAGCTATCCGTTCTTTAGAACAACAAGGCGTGCTTGCCAGCCGCAGAGGAGATGGCACCTATGTGCTGGATGACAGGCAGGAGCTGCTGTACGGGCCGCTCGGCATGGCTGTTGAACAGCGCAATATTCAGGAAGTTCTGGAGTTTCGTAAACTTTTGGAACCCCAGATTGCCAGTCTTGCCGCGCGTAACATAACCGATGCCGATATCGGCCTGCTGCGTGAAAAGCTTAATGAACAGAAGGCTGTTATCGCGGAGGGCGGTTCCGGTTCGGCCCATGACGCTGAATTTCATTTGCTGATTGCAAAAGCCACAGGCAACAGAGTGCTTTACGAGGTTTTGGTACGTATCCACGACATTGTAAGCGAAAGCCGTGATTTTACGCTGCAGACCGAAGAACGGCGTGATTGGGCGGTGATGACGCATGAGCGGGTATTGGAAGCTCTGATGAATCGTGACCCGGAGGCGGCTTTCCGCGAGATGCACGCACACATCGATTATGTAGAGCAGATTGCGTTGCAATGGATTGACTAATTTTGCCTGTATGTAGTTTTTTTTAGTAACACTCTTGCTCTCAGATGCGGTGTACGGTATCGGTTTGGGCAGTCAATCAAAAAGGCATTTACAGTCGCCGGCGGTGCTAAACGCAGGGTTTCGGGCCTTAGGATATAGTCCGGCTGTCGGTGATGACACACTTTTCACACCAGCATCAAACAGTTAGGAGGTTGCTCCTGCATGAAAGAAGTTCGCGAAAACGCAAAAGAACTGATGAAAGGCTTTTGCAGAGTCTGTCCTGTCTGTAACGGAAAAGCCTGTGCCGGTGAAGTTCCGGGCATGGGTGGCCTGAATACGGCTTCAGCTTTTCGTAATAACGTTGAGGCGCTGGCTGCGGTGCAGCTGAACATGCGCCTTATTCACGACGCAGTGCAGCCTGATACCGCGACCGATGTTCTCGGGATTCCCCTCTCAATGCCTGTAATGGCTGCTCCCATCGGCGGCGTTTCATTCAACATGGGCGGCGGTATTACAGAAGAAGAGTATGTGGACGCCATTCTTGGCGGCTGTAAGGAGCAGGGCGTCATAGGCTGTACTGGCGACGGCGTGCCTCCGTTTATTATCGATGCCGGTATGGACGGCATTGCCAAGGTCGACGGTCATGGCATTCCCTTTATCAAGCCGTGGGATAGTGAAGAGCTGGATCAGAAACTGGATCGCGCTCTGGCTTCCGACTGTTCTGTTGTCGGTATGGATATTGATGCTGCGGGGCTTGTTACCTTGCGCAAGATGGGACGCCCTGTTTCGCCCAAAACTGCTGCAGAGCTGAGAGCTATTGTTGAAAAAGTGCACGCAGCAGGTCGTAAATTTATTCTCAAAGGCATTATGACCGTTGTGGATGCCCAGCTGGCTGTTGAGGTCGGGGCGGATGCCATTGTGGTTTCCAACCATGGCGGACGAGTTCTTGATCATACTCCCGGTGGTGCGGAAGTGCTGCCCGAAATCGCAGATGCCGTGAAGGGCCGTATTACTATTATGGCTGACGGCGGTGTGCGCGACGGGTTTGATGTTATTAAAATGCTTGCCCTCGGCGCAGACGTGGTGCTTATCGGCAGGCCGTTCAGCATTGCTGCGGTAGGTGGCAAGGCAGAAGGCGTTGCCAAGTATCTTGAGTCACTACGTGGACAGTTGGTTCAGTCCATGGTGCTTACAGGCTGCAAGACGGTCAGAGACATCGGCAGGCACATCCTGCGCGGATTCTAACGTCAATGAGATGCCCGCTGCCGATGGTGGCGGGCTTTTTACTGAATAAATAGCGCCAAGGTCATCTTATCATGATTGCGTCTCTTGTATTATGCCTTGTGCTGGGGGCCTTTGCAGGCGTACTGGCAGGCTTATTGGGAATCGGCGGGGGGCTGGTGATAGTTCCCATGCTGACTTTTTCGTTTACGTGGCAAGGCGTTCCGCACGAGCATATTCTGCATCTGGCGCTGGGCACTTCCATGGCCACGATTATTTTTACATCCATCTCCAGCATGCGCGCGCATAATCAACGAGGCGCCGTGTTGTGGTATGCGGTAAAGGCCACTGCACCCGGCATTCTGGTAGGTACGTTTGCCGGAGCTTTTATTGCTTCTGCTCTTTCCACCAATTTTCTGAAAGGCTTTTTCGGGTGTTTTCTGCTGTATGTGGCAGCTCAGATGCTGCTTGATATCAAGCCCAAAGGGACACGCCAGTTGCTCGGTTCTGCCGGAATGATTGCCGCGGGAAGCGGGATCGGAGTGCTTTCAAGCCTTGTGGGTATCGGTGGTGGAACTTTGACTGTTCCTTTTCTTACATGGTGCAATGTTACAATCCATAAAGCCATCGGCACTGCTGCCGCCATAGGATTTCCTCTCGCCATTTCGGGCGCGCTAGGCTATGTAATTAGCGGGTGGGGCCAGCCGACCCTGCCCGAATACTCTGTCGGGTACGTCTATCTGCCCGCGATGGTTGGTATTGTATGCGCCAGTATGCTTACCGCCCCTGTAGGGGTGCGGCTTGCTCATAGCCTGCCTGTACCCCGCCTTAAGCGTATTTTTGCTGCGCTACTTATTGTGGTGGGTACAAAGATGCTGCTGAGCCTTTTTTAGGCTTATCTTCCCGATAGAGTTCTCACGCAACCCCCGGTGCCGGCCGGGGGTTTTTTTGTGCCCGAGTGCAGGGACTTATGATATATTGGGTTTACTTTATCAAAATATAACGATGGATTTGCGAATGAAAATAAGCCCACTGCCTGTGTGTTTTGTAGTACTATGTCTGACAGGTTTCTTTTATGGGGCAGCCTGTGCACAAGGTACAAGCTTTTCTGCCCGCAACCTGAATATATTGTTGTGGCAATCTGAAACGATGCAGGATGCATGGCTTATGGAAGGTGCACCTACATGCGCACAGGTGCGCGGCAAGGCCGGATTGATAACTGAAGCGGCTTCCGGCCTGAGCGAAGAGCTGGCGGTGATGCGGGCTGAATATTACAGATTCGCCGGATCGTGCGGCTCTGGAAGCTGCGTATGCGCGTATCCGGCGCGGAGTTGCTGATCTGCAAAAAAAGATATCGCAGGCTTTAGCCGTTTGTACATCAGGAGGACGCAGTGCTCCCCTGCAGGATACAGGTATGGATGAAATGATCCGGATGGAAGTGATGCGCTTTTTTGCGATCATGAGCACAGGGTGCTCACATGTGGCAAAGGCTGTTCCCGCCGCAGCTGTCGATTGCCGCAACTAGCGGCAGATTTTTCAGGAGGCGCGGTCAGCGCGAAGATTTGGGTCTGCAATCAGGGCACAGTCCGTACAGGTACATTTTATGTCCTGTCAGACGAAAATCGTGCTTCACAGCAAGTTGTTCCTGCAGCTGCTCGAGCGTTTCATCTAGAAACTCGACAGTTGTACCGCACCGTTCACAGATAAGATGATCATGGTGGTCATCTTCTACATAGCGCTCATAGCGGGTGGATGCTCCGCCGCTGTGAAACTCGCGGGCAAGACCCGCATCAACGAGCAGGCGCAGGTTGCGGTAAACCGTGGCAAGGCCGATGCGTCGCCCTTGCGTTGCCAGACGTGCAGCAAGCTCTTCGCAGGTGACATGTTCTTCGGTGGTCCACAGTGCGTGCACCACAGCTTCTCGCTGCTGGGTCCATTTCATCCGCTTTTCGGCGATGAAGTCTTGAAACATTCTTGTGTAGTGCTGCATGGAATCACCTTTTTGTCAGTTTACGGAAAAATAATAGAAATAGCGCGGCAATGCCAGTCGTGAAAATGGTTTTCATCTTGAGGAGAAGGTTATGCGCAACGGAACTGTGCTTTGGGCTCTTTTACTGCTGCTTTGGGCCTGTGCGCCGCTGAACGGGTTTGCAGCAGGAACTCCGGTGATGCGCATTTCATTGGAAAATACCGAAAGCCATATGCAGACAGGCGTGGTCCGGACCTTTGCCCAAAGAGTTAATCAGGAGCTTGAAGGCAAACTCAAAGTGGTTGTTTATTCCAATGCACGGCTTTTCAGAGACAGAGATGCTGTCTACGCACTGGCGCAGGGAAAAGTTGAAATGATTGTGCCGGGCACGTGGAATATTGCGCGAATTGAGCCTTCGGTTAACCTTTTCATGATGCCTGTTTTTTATGGCAGGAGTGCGCAGGATGTTTATGCACTGCTTGAAAGTCCTGTCGGGGATAAGCTGGCTGAAAAAATTGAAAAAACAATAAATGCTAAGGTGCTAGGGGTATGGCTTGATCTGGGGCATACCCAGATGTTTACTCTTTCCAGACCGCTTACAGCAGCCCGCTATGTTGAAGGAATGACTATCAGGGTTGCGGGTGGAATTAGCAATGAAATGCGCATCAGCGCTCTTGGCGGGCTTCCGCGTATAATTGCCTGGCCTGACCTGCCTGCCTGGCTTGAATCCGGCTCGGTGGACGGAGTGCTTACATCGTACGAAACGGTAGCCAGTGCAAAATTGTGGGAATACGGACTGCGCTACGCATTCGAAGATAATGAATATTTTGCCCAGTATGTTCCGATAGTCAGTGCGCGGTTCTGGAACGGGCTGCCCGTTGGGATACGTGAGGTAGTGCAAAGGATTTGGGATGAGGTTGCGCTGGAAGGAAGGCTACAGGCGGCCGAAGCACAAGAAAGAGCAAAAAATATTCTGCAGAGAGAGGGCCTGCAGATAACGGTACCCAGCCGGAGGCAGGTGCGGATGTTGCGTGAGCGGGTGTTGCCCAGACAGGATGAGATTGCGCAGGCAACACATGTGGACATGGAGTTGCTCCGGAGTACGGAGGAGTTTTTCAGACAACTGGAGGATGGCAACGGTGTCCCGTAAGCTGGATATAGCCCGAGGTAAGCTGGCTGCAGTTCTGGTTGCCGTAGTGCTTACGGTGATGGCTTTCTTTTTTGCTTTTGATGCAATCAGAAATGCCCGCTCTCAAGCGCTGGCCAAAGCCCAGTTGGAACTTGGCAGAGTTCTGGCGACATTCTCAGCCGAAGTTTCTCATGCCTTGGATATGGTACAGATGCTACTGAATATTCAGGCAGAAGGAATTCATATTTCACAGGCAAGCAGGTTTGTTTTGCACCCGCATATAAACAACGTGCTGGTCTACTCAAAAACCGGTGAAGAGACGTTTGCTCAATTTGAAGGCAGGCTCAAACTAAACAGAGATCTGGTTGAACTGCTGTGGCGGGAACTGCTTCAGACGCAAGGCAGCCCGCGTGTAGTTGCCGTACAAGGCAAAGAAGCATACCCGCAGATTGTCATGTATCGTAGTGGTCAGGATGCGGCCGGTAATCAGGTACTTTTTTGCGGCCTTGTGGATACCCAGTATCTGACAGAGCGCTTTTTGGACGGATCGCTTTCCACAGCGTTTACCGTGGGGCTTGTTCGGGCAGACGGAGCTTTGCTGGTTGCATGGAACGATATGCGTTCATCATTGCGTGGAATGTCTCTCGCATCTCTGGACGTACCGCCGTCAGTTAGTCAGCAGCTGCTGCAGGGCGTCGGCACACGCCGGATAAAAACAGAAGACGCATTATATGAAGCGACTCTTATCCCTTCATACCCCTTGTACATCGTAGCCAGTGCGCGGATTGTTGACGTGTTCAGCCCCTTGCAGTCGGGAATGATGCGTGTTGTTGCTCTGACCGCAGGGCTGTGGTTTGCAGGGATCATTCTGGTGCTTATGGGGTATAAATATACTGTTCGTCATTATGATCTTGAAGTCGCAGAAATGCAGGCCGCTCAACGCGAAGAGTTGGCTCGTCTGTTGAAAACTCTGGTGGTGGAAGTGCAGCTTGCACCGGGGCCTGACAGCGCCATGGAGATTTTTCTCAGGAAGTTGTGCCAGCAGACCAGTTGGAACCTCGGCGCCGTCTGGCTGGCGGAGCATGAAGGGCGTAGCAGACTGGTGCTGTATCAACACGAATCATTCTATCCTATTCTGGCTAAGTACAATCCGGAACTGACGGCTAAACAATCCTTATCTGCGTATATGGAAAACCTGCTCGGCAATCTGAATACAGAGGACGAGAAGGATGTGATGGTTGTAGAAGATGTTAGCGTAGACGAAAGATTTTCGCGTTATTTCGGTGATGGAAAAGATGGCGGCTTCTCTCTGAAGATGAAAACTATCCTGCGCGGGTGCTGCGTGGCGCAGGTGCACCGTGCTTCAACTGGGCTTATCCGCGTGGCGCTGTTTTCATTGGAAAAGGCTGAGCCCACTTCCAATGTGGCGAACCTGCTGGCTCAGATTATGCCGCTTCTGGGGCCGGTGCTGGAAAGCAAACTGGCAGAGGTATACCTGCGTGAGCGTGAAGTTCTTTTTAGAAATATGTACGAAAATTCCGCCCTTGTTCAGTTAGTTATCGACCCTGATAACGGTGCGGTGCTGGACGCGAACAAGGCCGCATGCAGTTTTTATGAATACAGCCGTAAGGAGTTTTGTCAGCTCTTTCTGTATGACGTGTGGACTGCCGACAGAGATGAAATCGATGCAATCATGACTGCATCAACAGAACTCTATACCGGACTTCACCAGCAGCAACATGTTTCCTCATCTGGCAGGATTCATGATGTGGAAGCATATCTGGGCCGTGTGCCGTGGCAAGGGCGAGATGTTTTACTTTGTGCGGCATTTGATAAGACCGGCTTAAAACAGATGGAAGCTGCACTTGCCAAGAGCGAACAACAACTGTCCGTTCTGCTGGAAGTATTGCCGCTGCCTGTGGCGCTGCTTGATGCTGATGGCCTGGTGCAGCGTGTTAACAAGTCCTTTACAGATCTGTTCGGCATGTCGGTATCTGATTGTATCTCCGGCAAGCTCAGCCAGATGGGTATGGAAAACATTCATGAAGAATCGTGCCCTTTAGAAATTGAGAGTGTCCTTGATCTAAGCAGTAAAGTGCCTCAGGAAGTACGCCTGCGCACGTCTTCCGGTGACGAATTGTTTGCGCTTGTGCACCTTGTACCTTTGGATGTGCGAGGCAGTAATATTTTCTATGCTGCTTTTATTGTTGACCTTACAGAACGACGTCGTATGGACGAGCGCCTTGTGCAGAGTGAAAAAATGAGCTCCATCGGCGGACTTGCCGCGGGAATGGCTCATGAGATTAACAATCCCCTTGGTGCCATTCTGCAGGGAGCGCAAAATATAATGCGTCGCCTTGAGCCTGACAGGCCGGATAATACTTTCGCTGCTCAGGCGTGCGGATGCTCACTTGATGCTATTCTGCAGTATCTGGAATCAAGAGGTATATTGCGCTTTATCGAAGGTGTCCGGTCTTCAGCTTTCAGAGCTGCACAGATTACAGCTAATATGCTGAAGTTCAGCAGGCCATGTTCCGGTGCATGGGGATATGTGCCTGTCGAGCAACTTATCGATGTTGCACTTGAGCTTGTAGCTACTGACTATAATTTGAAAAAAAGATATGACTTCAAAAAAATACAGATTATCAAAGATTGTGCTGACGGAATGCAGAGCATTTACTGCATAGCATCTGAGATAGAACAGGTGCTGCTTAATCTGCTTGGCAATGCCGCTCAGGCGATGTTTGCTGCCGAGGTTACTTCCCCTGTAATTATTGTGCGGGCCTGGCAGGAAAAGGACGAGGCCGTTATCGAAGTGGAAGATAATGGCCCGGGCATGACTCGGGATGTCGCAAAGCGGGCTTTTGAGCCGTTTTTTACCACAAAGGAACCGGGCATGGGGACGGGACTCGGATTGGCTGTGTCGTACTTTATCATCACTGCCAACCATAAGGGTTCAATAAGTGTGCAAAGTAAAGCTGATCAGGGTGCTGTATTTCAAATACGGCTGCCAGTCAGTGTTGCTGACTGCCCTCCTCCTGCCGATCTGCTGACGGAGAATTCTGATGATCAAAGTGTTTCCGAATGACGTTGTACCTTTCTGCAAGAGAGCTATGAGTCTTTACACTGTTGCGGCTTTGGCCGCACTTTGTTTGTTTATAACCGGTTGCGCCGATGACTCTGTGTCAAAATCTGAAAGTATAGACAGTAAAACTTATGAAGAGATTGAGGCTCTCGCAAAGGGGAGCACTGTCCGGTTTTATATGTGGGGTGGTTCCGCCCAGATCAATGCATGGGTGGATGGATACGTTGCCAAAGAGATGAAGCTGCGCCACGATATTACCGTAGAGCGTATCCCTATGGATGCTTCTGTCTTTGTAAATAAGTTGCTGACAGAGAAGGCAGCAGGCAAGAACACTGGAACTATAGATGTCTTATGGATAAACGGAGAAAATTTTCGCAATGCCCGGGAAGGCGGCGTACTGTACGGTCCTTTCGCAGATAAATTACCTAATATGAAGTATGTTGATGCTTCTTCCGCTGCAACTGATTTCGGTTATCCCGTAAACGGATACGAAGCGCCTTATGGCAGGGCGCAATTTGTTTTTGAGTATGACAGCGCCCGTATATCTTCTCCGCCAAGAACTTTCGCTGCTCTGAAAAAATGGATAATGCAGAATCCCGGCAGGTTCACATATCCGCAGCCACCTGACTTCACGGGCTCTGCTTTTTTACGTCAGGTTTTGTATGCTGTATCCGGTGGATACCAGCAATTTATGGGCGGTTATGATGAAGCGTTGTGGGCAAAAAAGTCGTCTGAACTCTGGCGGTGGCTTAATGATGTAAAGCCGTTTCTGTGGCAGCAGGGGGTAAGCCAGCCAAAGGACCCGGCTGCACTGGATACGCTGTTTGCGCGGGGCGAAGTGGATTTTAACATGGCGTACCATCCCAGCCATGCACAAAGCAAAATTCTGGAAGGAACGTATCCTGATACCGTGCGTACGTTCGTACTGTCCGAAGGTTCGATATTTAACACTCACTTTACCGCTATTGCCTTCAACGCGCCGAACAAAGCAGGGGCTATGGTCTTGTCTAACTTTTTGCTTTCTCCCGAAGCACAGGCGCATAAATTTAATCCGGAAAACTGGGGAGACTATCCTGTTGTGGAGTCTTCCAAACTGGCTCCGCACCATAAATCGCTTTTCAATGCTGTTTCATTAGGCAAAGCCACACTTTCGCCTGAGATTCTGGCTTCTCATGCCGTTCCGGAAATTCCCTCCACCTGGCTTGAGGCTATCGAGGCGGGGTGGGATAAACATGTGTTGCGTGTTCCCTGACGTACGTCTTGACGTGCGGCGTTACAGAAAACAGATTGGGCTGGTTGCTTATTAATAACTCCGGTCATCGGGGAACGTATGCTCGACACACGTACCATTCTGGGCGGGTCTGTCAGGAACGGGCCTGTCAAAGTTCTTCTTGATATTGATAACGCCATGGGTATGCCCGTGCGCGACGTGGACGACGGGGTGGCTCTGGCGCTTGCGCTATGGTCACCCCGTATTGAACTGGTTGCATGTACCGCCTGTGCGGGTAACTGCAGGGCTGCTGCCTCAGCCCAGAACACATTGCGCATGTTGGATCTGGCGGGCAGGTCGGATATTCCTGTGGCAATCGGTCCTGATATTCCCGTGGACAGCGTTGACAGAACCCGCCATCACGCGTTTCTTGATGCGAAGTCCGCCGGTGACGGAGCGCGTTACTGGGACCACGTAAGCCTTTGCCCTCCATCGAGTAAAGCTGCTGCCGAGCCGGCATGTGATCTTATTGCTTCCATGGTGCGGCAATATCCGCACGAGCTTGTTCTGGTAATGGAAGGCTCGTTTACCAACCTTGCGTTAGCCATACGCAAATACCCTGATATCGTACCCCTTATCGGCGCTGTTGTGCATATGGGGGGCGTGTTTACCGCCACGCAACCTGATGAAATGCAGCCTGTCTGGAACACTCCGGACATTCCGGAGGCTGTGTGGAAGCATGCTTTGCGTTTTAATACATGGTATGACCCGCAAGCCACTGCACAGGTCGTTACTTCCGGTGTGCCCCTGTATTTTGTTCCCGTTAATGTGACCAGCCGGACTTCTCTGACGCAGGAGCAGGCAGAGGCTATGTACGTCGGAGACGATCCGCTTCGTGCTTTTGTGCGTAATACGCTGATTCCGTGGGTGTTATGGAGCACAGAAGTCCGCGGACTGAGCGGAGCCCATATGCACGATGCTCTTGCTCTTGCTGTTGTTTCAGATGTTGATATGTGTGTATGGAAAAATATGTATATTGATATAGGTAGTTTTTTAGAAGGTAGGGATTGGCTACTGTCAGGCTATAAAAAACCCTACCATGAAGTTCGCGTTGCGGTATCTCTTGATATTCCCAGATTTGATGACTGGTTGCACAAACTGTTGCAGATCAGAAAATAATTCTTCGCATTATTGTGCTTTTATTTCAGCGTGTTGCTTTGTTTTGTTGCATGCTTTCCATTTTGCTTTTTTATAGGGCCTCGTTAACTAGTTGAGTCTGCGGTAGAAAAAAATATAAAAGACCTGCAAGGTAGGGGTTGTTAATAAGGGGGCGCCACGCAGAAAGACGGCTTATCTGGCTGTCGCATGAGACACACTTCTGCGTGAGACCTTTTGCGGAGAGCATCGTGAATCAAAAAAACATCGAGCAGATCGTGGAAATGATCTCGGAAGATTTTCGTAGCATCTATACAAGCATGGAAGAACTGGAGCGCAATGACGATGGCAGCTTTATTGTGCCGGATGAAGTGCTTGTGTCGATGGTGGGGGTTTTGCAGAACGTTGTTGCCGGTTTGCAGAAAGCGCAAAGTGAATATGCCATACGTCGGTATCAGAATGCTTTAATTTCTGGTATGGGGGAAGATCCGATGTATACTCCGGCGTACAGCAACACAGAGCAGTAATCCATTGGTATAAACCTGCTCTGTTCCAGCGTACAGGCTGCCATGCAGGCTGTTCGCTTACAGAAAATCAATAAGTTGCGCGTCATGTGTATGCATGGCGCGCTTTTTTGCGTATAGCTTTTCGAGCCATACAGCAGCAATACGTACGCTTATGGTTTAGTTCGCTGCACATGTATTCGGGCGGCTCAAGTGTGTAGGCGCGGGCCGCTAGCAAAGGGAGAATACTATGAAAGTTCTGACCACTGTACCCGGTAAAGAAGGCAAATTCTGGGGAACGCACACCGAGCTTGCAGACAGCCTTTGCGTGGATGCCCTTTACGGCGGATGGCCTGTATATAAACGGTATCTTGCAGGCGTAAATATAGCGTTTAAGATGCTTTTTAAACGTCATAAGTATGATGTCGTTGTGTTGGACGGTGGCCCGATGGGACAGTGCTTCAGCTGGTTGCAGTCGCTTGTCACCTTCGGGCGTGTGCCCACCGTGATGATTGACTGCTTATGGTACCGCTCCGAAAAGCCTCTATTGCAGGTAATTAAACGTATGCATAAGCGCCTTTCCGCGCGCAGTGTTGACTGCTTCGTGGTATGGGCGCGGCATGAAGTGGAAGATTATTCCGAGGAATTTGATATTCCGAAAGATAAGTTCGTGTACGTTCCTTTTTTTCATACCCTTGCCGGATACGAATACTCAGTGGCGGATGAGCCTTTTGTTTTTGCAGGCGGCAACGGTGACAGAGACTATAAAGTTCTGGTCGAGGCTGTACGGGGACTTGATATTCCCGTTTTTATCGCCACAACGGATTCCAGCCTGCTGCAAGGAGTCAGTATTCCTGAAAACGTCACAGTAAAAGGTATAACACCTCAGGAGTTCAGGCAGAAGATGGCTTCATGCAGAATAGCTGCTGTGTGCATGCGCGGTGGTGCCCTTCATTCAGGGGGACAACAGACATTTCTTAACTCCATGATGATGGGTAAGCCTACTGTCGTTGTGGGCAGGCGTATCGCTGAAGGGTACGTACAGGACGGAGAAAACGGCCGGGTGGTCGAATATGGTGATGTACAGGCATTGCGTCAGGTGTTGACTGAACTGTGGCAGTCAGAAGCGGAGCGTCGACATATTGCCGAAGCGGCTAAAAAGACAGCAGAGGCGCTTGATGCCGAAACCTGCATGCGTGCTGTGTATGAAGAGGCTCGAAGAGTATCTGTAGGACGCGTAGTGCCCTAGCCGGTTTCATTTCGCCAGCAAAGCGATTGCCGGCGGGAAGTTCAGATTGTTTTTGGGACGCCTGACGTAGTATGCGACAGGCGTTTTTTTATGGCCTGTGCAACACGGCAAAGCATGGGGACGTGAGTCCATAGTCCGGAAATGAAAGATGTGCGCTCTTCTGATTGCTGAGGGAAGGAGATTGAGAATCTGCAGCATACAGCAGGTCTCAGGCATCAAATTTCAGACAACAAGCCTAAGGTTCGGGCCTCGCCCACCTGTAGCAGACATCAGGTACAAAAAGGGCAGGCATAAAAAAAGGCGGAAGCTTTCGCTTCCGCCTTTGCAATCAATCGCTGAATGCTACACGCAGCCGGTGGGCTTGGGCAGACCAGCCATTTTGCATGCTCCCTTACCGGGGCCGGAGGGGAACAGTTCGTACACCTGCTTCAGTTTGAAGCCGGTGTTTTTGGACAGGATACGCACCATGGGAGCGATGCCGTTCTTGCGGTAGTAGTCCTGCAGGAAGTCAATGATCTTCTGGTGATCTTCGGTGATGTCGGTGATACCTTCAGATTCCTTCACGTATTCAACCCACTCGGGGCACCATTCATCGAAGCGAAGCAGGAAGCCGTCTTCGTCAACCTCGAACGATTTACCCTGGAAGCTTACTTCAGCCATGCTTGTCCTCCTTGGACATAATCTAGCGGTGTATCGGGCTAGTACATACGCCAAACTGCGAAACATAAATGTTTACACAGTTATATGTAAGCAGCGATCCGCTGCTTGACTCCTACACAAACCCCGACGGGGTACTTTCCCGTTGGGAAAACCCTCCATACTGCCATTGTAAAGAAAATGTCAATAGCAAGAGGGGGCAGGGGGAGCGCTGTGAAACGTTTTCAGGCGGCTATGGCTGCATGATAGTTTCTGTGCGCCGGTGCTTTTAAAAGAAACTATCCTCTGAAAGGGAACGTTTGCTCCAAAAGCGTTGCTACCATGCCATAAGGTTGTTTAAAATACAAGATGCCTTTTTTATTATTATTGCTTTGTTTTACAATATGTTAGTGGTGTTTGTGCGCGCGATGGTATTGGTTTTTTTGCCGTAAGTACATACTTTTTAAGAGGAATGATATACTAAAAAGTAATCATTCTGAATCGTTGCGACTTTCTGAATATGGCAGAGAAATAAAAAAAGCGGGCACATAATCGTGCCCGCCGATACGTACATGGGAAGTGTTTAAAAAGGACCGGTATGTACATTGGCTCTCGACCAGTATGTCATGCGGAATTTGGATTTAAGTTCATCAATAAGCGTGTTTTCGTCTGATCTGTCCATAGGACGGATACGAATGAATACCTGCCTCATGCCGTCGTCTCTGTCTTCGAAAGTCAGAATGGACGTGATGCGTGCGGAATGAGAGCGGAGTGTATCCACAATGGGTTTGAGAGTGCCGGGCGAATTCGGCAGTAAAAAGCCGAATTGCACCCCGCCATGCCGTGCACCGGATATGGACAAAAGCACTTTAAAAATGTCTTTGTCGGTAATGATGCCTACAAGGCGTCCATCCTCATCTATTACCGGCATGCCGCTGAAGTCCCGCTCCAGCATTACCAGTGCGGCGTTTTCCACTGTATCATCAGGCGTTGCGGCACAGACATCTTTTGTCATGATGTCTTTGACCTTGATTTCAGAAAGCAGGTAATACAGCTCGTGCACATCAAGAGTAGTCGCCTTTGAGGGGGATGCTTCTTTGATGTCACGGTCAGACAGGATACCGACCAGTTTGTTATTTGCATCCACAACGGGCAGACGGTCAAAGTTGTGTTCTTTCATCAACTTCGAGGCCCGCATCATCGACATATCCGGGGTGGCGCTAATGACGTCTCTTGACATCCAGTCGCGAATCAGCATGGGAATCTCCTCCTGTGGCGGTGCAAAGAGGCGCCTTTAAGGTTATGTATATGATATATTAATCACAATCTGGCAGCAGGTTCAACTGAAATTATACTCATACGCTGCAAGGAGCGAGAGGGAGACTCTCATGAAATTATACATCGACTGTGCATTCGGGTTAGGCGGCGACATGTTTCTTGCTGCTCTTTGCGGGCTGGGGTGTGATGCTTCAGCTCTTCAGCAGGTCTTTGTGTCTGCGGGGATAGATGTCAGCGTGCGGGCTGTTTCTGAATATCGTAACGGCCTTGCCGGAAGCCGGATGGAGATCGACTGGCCGCAGGCCCAGCCTTTACGTCACAGGCCTCAGCTGGAGGACATAATCCGGCGGCTTGATGTTTCGCCGCGGGTAAAGCAGCGGAGCATGCGTGCGATTGCCAGACTGGCTGATGTTGAAGCGCAGGCACATGGCATTGAGGTTGATCAGGTGCATTTTCATGAAGTCGGCGCGGTGGATACGCTGGTGGACGTTGTCGGGGCATTCTGGGGGCTGGAGCAGCTAGGCGTGCATTATGTAAGCTGCGCCCCGCTACCGTGGTTTACAGGTACAGTGCTTTGCGAACATGGCGAGCTTCCTCTGCCTGCACCCGCAACAGCCGCACTCATGCAGGGAAAGCCGGTCGTGCCCTCCAAAGCGCGGCAGGAGCTTATTACGCCCACAGGCGCGCTTATTATTGATGCTGTCACTGACGAATTTGCAGACGGGCCGCAAGGCGTGCTGGCTGCCGGTGCCACTGCGTTCGGCAGCAGGCAAGGCGGCGGGCCGCTGCGGATGTTCCTGCTCGAACAACAGACGGTGCAGGAGCATGACGTTATCTACACATTGCAGACCAACATCGACCACCTGACAGGTGAAGAGTTGGGCCACGCCATTGATGCGCTTATGGCTGCCGGAGCGCTGGACGTTATTTTCACACCTGGCATGATGAAGAAAAATCGCCCCGGCGGCACTCTTACGCTTCTATGTCGTCCTGCCGAGCTGTCTGCTCTGGAAGAAGCTGTAATACATCATACGCATACCTTGGGGCTGCGTCGCCAACGTACGGAGCGTGTCATCCTGCCACGGCGAAAGAGCGTTTTAAACACCCCCAGCGGTCAACTGGATGCGAAAGAGTACGAAGTCGGCGGCAGTACCATGAGCAGGGCAGAGTACGAAGCTTTGGCCGCATTGGCAAAAAAGACGGGCAGGTCATTGCCTGAGTTGCGATTGAAACTTTTCGGCGAAGTCCAAGAGGATTGATACCCCGTAACGCCACCCTGCGTGCTCCGTACAGAAAGATTCCTCGCCAGCTTCAGAGTCCGGTTGCGGCAGGCTGCTTAATGGATGCTTTGTAAAGAAGGAAATAGAGGTAAGCCTCCCTTGTCTGCTGACTGTGTGATTTGGTTATCACAGCGCAGAAGTCGGCCTCTGTCGCATGGAAGCTGCACCCGACAAGCTCTGATATTGTCGCCAATATGCGTCACAATATGAAAAAAGAAACTCCCGCCTCTGTCTGCATAATTCAAAAGGTGAAAATGGGCGCTTCTGTTCGAGGCGTAAGTGCTTGCAGCTGGCAGAAGATTTTGTATTTTGGCACTCTGGCAATAAAAAAAACGCCCTTTCCAGATAATTCCGGAAAGGGCGTTTTTGATTGTATCGCTATTTGTGGAAGATGGCGTGCTTGCCTTTTTTTGCCCACGCTTTCCACGGGCTGTTGAGCACCCCGTTGCTGTAGGCAAGATGGTATTGCGAATCGTGCAATACACGGTTGAACACTGCCATATCGTTGAGCACATCGGTTACGTTGCAGCGTTCCATTTCGGATTTGACGGTACGCAGCACTGATACCAGATGGCGCTGATCGCCGCCGAGGATTCCACAGTTGTAGACAGGCTTTTCTGCCAGATGCGGCATGTCCTGCCCGAATACCTTGCGTATATGACGCTGCATCCACGGATTATCCCCGATGGTGTTACTCTCGCCGCCGATGAAAACTGTGTAGCGCTTGCGGTCACGCCATGCGCGGTACTGACCGGCAACGGCTTTTAAAAAGCCTTTGATGCCCTTGGTGCGGACGAAGCTGCCACTGTCGAAGAAGCGCTTGAGTGAGCGCTTTTCAACCAGCTTGAAGGGGTCGGCGTTAAACCATGCATCGGAAACATCCACCATAAAGATATTGCGGAAGCGTACCCGTTCCAGCAGTGCCAGCATGGCAAGGAAGCGTTCGTCAGCAATGGTGAAGCGACCGGGGGCGACTTGCAGGAAGGTCAGCGTGCCGCGCTTTTTTTCGCTGTGATGAACGGCTACGGCTGCGTGGCAGCGCTGCTGAAAAGCTTCGGACAGGCCATCGTGCAAAATTACCATGTCCAGCTTCAGGCGCATGCCGCTGTGCAGCCATCCTGCAATGTAGTCGATGTTTTCCGCCATGATTCTGGTGCCGTGCTGCGGGTGTTCGCGGCCCGTCAGGTAAGCGCCGAGGACGACATTTTTGCCTCCCAGCCGTTGAGCCAAAGCTTCAATTGCGGACTGGTCAGTGAAGTATTCGTGGCCGGTGTGCTCGGTATGATTCATGATGACTGCCGTGGTTGTGGTTCCCTGAGAGCTATCAATCCCCGCCTGCCCAGTTCGCGCATGAAAATGCTGACGGACATTTCAGCCTCCTTCGGCAGCAGTTTGTACTGCTGTGCCAGCTGCTGCGCAATGTCTGCGACACTGCGCTTTCCGTCAATAAATGCCCAGGTGGCGGAGCCCATTTCGTCAAGTTCAAGAGTGCGCATGACAGGAGAGCCGTTTCCCAGCAGGGTGGCAATGCGCCCGGGGCTGACGGCAAAATGCAGCCGTATAACCCCGTTGGGGCCGTCGGATTGCGATACACTGTCCAGTATGACAGGCACAAGGGCAAGGGCTGCCTTTCTGTCTGCCGGAGAGCCTGGCTTTGGTGCTTTGCTAAATAATCTCAACGGTGCCGCACAATGCTGTCAGGTCGTCATGAAAAACGGAGCCGGAATCCCGCATACGTACCGATAGCAGTTTGTTTTCATGTTCTACCAGCCATGCCGCGCCTGCTTCGTGCTGTGAAACACCGCTGAACGAGCGCAAAAAGGGGACTCGTCCCAGCAATGGCTTGCGGCGGTCGGTTGTCCAGCGGACAATGTCGCCTGCAGCAGGTGGCTTGCACTGCACTTCTGACGAAAGCTCTTCCAGAGGCAGGGCGTAATGCTTTGTGGCCCAGTGCCGCAACGGTAAGCCGTTCAGCAGCACGTTGGCAGGGGCAAACCTGTCAATGGCCAGAGTGGCACTGCCACGCCGGAATTCAAGCCAGAAATGGCCGGGGTGAAACAAAAAGCTGCGAAGTTCATACCCTGTAGGGACGATGCAGGCAAGGTCATAGATGCGGGTAGCAACAGGAGAACCCGCCGGAGAAAGCGACAAGGAACAAAGCAACTGCGTGATGAGTGCCTGTTCGGGCAGAGCACCGGCAATTGTGTGAAACTGTACCAGAACGGTATAACCTTCTGCATCGTTATGCAGCAGAGCACCGCATCCTGCAGCATGGGCAAATGCCACATGGCTGAACAGGTTCCGGATTTTTTTCAGCGCTTCAGAAAGGCAGGCGGGGATACAGGTTGCGTCCACGCAGAAATCTTCTGCATCGGTAAAGCGCTTACGCATGGCCCGTTTTTCTTTATCAAGCTGGAATGGCCGTTTGTCGCGTGCCCACTTGATGTCAAAAACAGGTGCACTGTCGTCTGAAAAAGACAAAAAGGTATTTTCAATGGCAGTCGGAGTCCACAATTCCGGTATCTGCATGTTCAGGCCGTTCCATTGCAGAGCGTGCCATACAGTACCGGAAGTCACAGACGCCGAGGGCGTAGGGGCAGGGTCCATTGGATGCTTGATCCTCTCTAATGATGTGGAATGAAAGGGGAAAGATCGTCCACGAGTATGTTGCGCATCCCTTTGTGTTTTTTGCGGCTATGCTTTTCAGAATAGCAGACGCTTTCTTTGTCCCATGCAGAGCGCAGAAGCATCTTGATGGATACTCCGGGCCGCATGTCGGAAACGACACTGTATGAAAGCGTTATGGAAAGCACATCATCGCCTTCGCGTATAATCCATTCCCAGGCAATCACATTATGGAACGGGTCTCCTATCCAGCGGGTAGGTTTCCCGAACCTCTGTGTATATTCCTTCTCCAGACGCTCGTAAAGAGATTTACTTCTGTCTGCAAATTTCAGCTTGATGCCGATGATTTTGTCATCTCCGGTGCAGTTGCCTGTTATCAGGCTGCCGCCGCGGATGCAGTTGATGGCGTTGTCCCGCAGGCTGACTTCGTTGACAAACAGCGCGTCTCTGTCTGCCTGCAGGGTTTGCATCTGAAGCATGTCTTCATATTCTGACAGTGATGTTCCCAGAGTTATGCCGGCAATGCTCAGCGGAAGATCCGCTTTGGCAGGGCTGGCAAAGCAAAGTACCAGTAGCAGTCCCAGTAGTATCCGTATCATAATCGCTCCGAAGTATGCGGATTGAACGAATCGAATGTTTCATGATAAAACAGATTCAACTTCAAGCTATCCTACTACGCATTTCATAACAAGGGGCGTCATCTATGCGTGCCATTCTGCTTTATATATTTTCTGCTGCAGCACTTGTTGTATACGGTGGCCGTATCTGACCCTTTGTCGGGGCACTTCCGGTCTGGAAGCTCGCAACTGTAGTTTCAGGTACGGTACTTCTGGCTTTGGCGGTCAGGCAAATTTTTGTTGTGCCTTATCTTCAGTCGCTACCTATTACCATGCGGTCCGGCCGGATGGGGCGTTTTGATTTTGCGCTGTTTGTCATGGCAGGCGCAGTCATGGCTCTGGCTAACTGGCTGCTTTTCGACCTGCCTGTGTACAGCAGCGGCAGCAAGATGATACTGGGCATGGTTTCTCTGGGGCTTTTCGTCTCTATTGATCTGGCTCTTGAGAGCGAGCGGAACGCCATAGCCCATGCTCAGGCATCCGGACGTTACTTGTCGCCGCCTGAACAATTCACCCCGCTTACCCGTAAATTTTTTGCCGTTGCGACCTCTGTTACCGTACTGTTTTCTACAATTATCATCCTCGTTGTTTTCCGGGACCTGTGGTGGTTTACCGAGGTCGGTTTGAGCGAGGTCTCGCTTCTGTTCGTCAAGCGCAGCATCCTGATTGATCTGCTGTTTATAATGGGGCTGCTACTTGCGCTTATCATCAATCTTGTCTTGTCGTACGCCCGCAACCTGCGTCTGCTTTTTGATAATCAGACAGAAGTGCTCTCGCAGGTCAGCAACGGTGATATGGGTGGCTTTGTTCCTGTAGCTACTCAAGATGAGTTCGGTTTTATAGCCGGACATACCAATATGATGATTGACGGACTGCGTGACAGAATGCGGCTTCTTGAAGGGATAGCCGTTGCCAGCGAAGTGCAGGAAACGCTGTTGCCGGACGGACCGCCTGAAGCTGATTTCCTGCGCGGCAGGCTGGAAGTGGCTGGGCGCTGCCTGTACAGTGATGAAACGGGCGGTGATTATTATGATTACCTGACCGGCTGGGGAACCGGTGAATCCGGTGCTCCGGCGCTTGGAGTTGTTGTAGGCGATGTGACAGGCCATGGTGTGGGCGCCGCGTTGCTGATGGCCTCTGTACGGGCTTTTGTGCGTATGCGTGCAGTCGGCACGACAGACCCTGCAGTACTGCTGAGTGATGTGAACAAAATGACCGTGGCAGACAGTTACGGCACCGGACGTTTTGTCACCATGTTCCTGTTGCACATCGACCCGGAATCGTTGCAGGTGTCATGGGCTACAGCAGGGCATGAACCGGCACTGGTGTATAGCCGGACCGAGGGCACTTTTACGCGTTTGTATGCCAGCGGGTTGCCGCTGGGCACCATGGAAGACGCTGTCTACGAGGCTGCCTGCTGCAGGCAGTTGCATCGAGATGATATTGTGTTGCTGTATACCGACGGCCTTGTGGAAGCACGCAATGCTGCCGGAGAAATGTTCGGACGGGACAGGTTGCGCAGCGTAGTGCGGGATTATGCCGCATCAGGTGCGCAGAGTGTTGTGGACGCGCTTTGTGACGTTGTGGGCAGTTTTCAAGGCGGAGTTGCGCAGGAGGATGATGTTACCGTTGTTGCAATACGCGTGGTATAAGAGCATGTTGAGCCAGTGCAGCTAGCTGGTAAGGCCTGAAACTGCTGACCCGTTAGGTGCAGATTGCGGCGTAAAGGGCGGCAGAAAAGGGCTTGCACCTTGCATCCGATGCGCGCAGCCATAGGGCCGGATTAAGATGGGCCAGTAAAAGAGAAGACTTTTACTGCTGGCTGGCATAGATATTTACCAAGTTGGCGTATGAGGGCGCGTTGTCTTCAGGCTGTGTTACAGCCCCGTAAGGCGCGCATTGCAGGGTCCTTGTACCAATAAAAAGGGCATGTGAAGTAGCTTCACATGCCCTTATTGTTTCGAGTAACGCCCCTCGACTTATTGTTCTAGTTGCTGGATGCCGTCCAGCGTCCACATTGCGTCCGGTTGAGCACGGTGGAAGTGCCATACTTCACGGACCTGCTCGGGGTTGCCGCCGGAAGCGTCTTCGCGCATCAGTACGTCAAAATACACTGTTGCCAGCGTACCGTCGGACTCTTCTTTTACTTCAAGAACACGCGCGTTGATAAGCAGCAGCTCGGTTCGGGAAGGTGTCGGATCTTCTTTAGCCTGCTGGCTTATTTCAGCAAAAACGGCAGGCGAGGTGAACTGCCTGATGTCGTCCATGTCGCGCTTGTCCCACGAATTCTGCAGTCGAGTGTACACGGAACGTGCGCCTTGAATGAATTCGTCGGTATCAAAACCGGCAGGAACAGAGGGTGCACTGCCCTGAGCGCTGGCACCGCCTGCAGAAGCAGAGCGCAGTCCGCTCCAGCCATCGCTGGACTGCCGGTACATGTTTTGTGGTTCCTGCTGCGAGAGGTTGTCGCCTCCGCCGGAGTAAGCGCCGCCTGCCTGATAGGCAGGTTCGCCGCGCGGAGCCCCGCGACGGCGCATGAGGCGCAGAATCAGAAAGATCAGGCCTCCGAAAAGGAGGATGTCTATGAAGCCGAACCCGCCGAAGCCGCCGCCGAAGAACAGCGAGCCGAGCAGGGTGCCGGCCAGAAGACCGCCAAAGATGCCGCCCATTCCGCCGAAACCGCGTTTGGGTGCGGTTGTGGTGGATTGCGTTCCCATTGCAGGGGCCTTGGTCGGGGCATCTTGCTTGGAAAAGTTCTGGTTAAACGATGGACGACTGCCGAAGGATTTACCTCCGCCAAATCGCTTGGCCCATGCGTCATCAACTGCGGTACACAGCAGACCTACTGCGAGTACAGGAAGCAGCAGAGCCATAATTCGTCGTATCATGGTTACTCCGTTCAAGTGAGGGCGTTCTGTTAGGAGTAACCACTGCACAGACGGAGTCAAGCCATAATAAGCGGTTGAGTACGCAGTACGACGTTATGAAACGCTACGCAACTACGCCAAGGTTGCGCAGCAGGTGTAGAAACAGCTGCCGGTCAATGGGCTTAGGAACATAAGATGTTGCACCGCCTTTATAGTATGCCTCAACCACATTTTTAGGGTCATCCAGTGCGGTAGTCATGACCACTTTCACTTCGTCTGCACTGCGTACGCCATGATTGCGCTCAATGGCACGGATTTGTTTAAGTGCATCCTGTCCGTCCATTTCCGGCATCATTATGTCCATGCATATCAGATGGTAGGGCGTGCCGGCATCCATAGCTGCCTCAAATGCTTCAACAGCTTCTCTGCCGTTCACAGCCACGTCGCAGTCTCCGTGAGAGGCCAGGATGCCTTGAAGGAATTTTCTGCTCGTAAAGTCATCTTCTACAATAAGAAAGCGCATGAGATCCTCCGCATCATTATATTCATTCCAGACTAAGTATTAAACGGCGTTGCGGATTAGGTCAATCAGAGCCGTAAGAATATTACAGAGCTATAATGTACCTATCCGCCGTCACGACAGAAAGGGGCATTCGTAACAAGCGGGTACAGCAAAGAGATACAGCGGAACGTGTTGCAGGATTATAACAGGGGGACGTTAATCAGAGTGTGCCGGAGTGCGTGCGGCAACAAGGACATGAACCTGACTTGCCCCTGCTGCAAGAAGAGCTAACGAACATTGCTCCACGGTTGTGCCTGATGTCATGACATCATCAATCAGCAGAACCTTTTTTCCTTCAACCTTGTATGTTGCTTTGAACGCATCCTGCAGATTGCGCCGGCGCTCATTCCGCGGAAGCCCTGTCTGTGCCGTGGTGTTGCGTGTGCGGTGCAAGGCGTCAAGGCAGAGCGGTATGCCCATGGATGAGGCAAGCAGCCTTGCCGGAAGCTGACTTTGGTTGAAGCCGCGCATGTGCAGACGTTGCGGATGCAGGGGAACGGGTACGATTACTTCTGGGCAGCAGTCTTCATCAAAAGGCCTGTTTTGCACTGCCTTCTGCAACAGATGGCCTGTCACTCCGGATAAGGTAATATCGGGGGCGTGTTTGTAGCGGATGATGAGTTCACGCAACAGGTCTTCATATACGCCGTAAAAGCGTAAAGAACTCCAGACCGGAGGCGTAGTCAGGCAGGCAGAACAAGGGGCTACGGGCATACTGCTGAGAGCATAAGGTACACCGCATTGAGGGCAGAACCCTGAACTGCGGATGGGGAGTTTTTGCAGGCAGTCTTCGCACAGATACTGGTCTTGCCCTGCGGGGGTAAAACCTTCATTGCACGCAGGACAACGTGCTTCGTCCAGATGCAACATCCGGCGCAGGTGGTGCACAAAATTTTTCATCAGAGCAACCTGAAAGACTACGCTTTTTGCGACGTAACACCGGATTTTTACGAATGGCGTGCCAGCCGGAATATACCTTTGCGCGGATATGCCGTTGCGCCATTAGGCAGCTACAATAGCAAATGATCTGGCCGCCTGTCTGCCGTACTCCACTATGCGCTCCTCTGCTTCCGGGTGGCGGTCCATTGCTTCGGCATCGTCCAGTCCGGTAAGAAGCAGCGGCTCCTGCAGTGATATGTTAAATGACTTCAGGAAATAACGCAGCGTCAGCAGGCTGCCTTCAAACAGTCTGTCTCCGTGCTTACGTCCCGCGACCATGGTTATCCATGCCTTACGCGCAGGCAGGTTCAGCATGGTTGCGTCACCACGTTCCCGCAACAGCCAGAAGCGCTGAGTTCTATCAATTAACGCTTTAAAGTGGGCAGGCAAATGATAGAAGTAAACCGGTGCAGAAAAATGGAGCGCCGGAGCCTCAAGCAAGAGGCGGAAAATAGCAGCGGACTGGTCCATATTTTCCAGAAAACACCAGCCCTTCGGGTCATGTTCGCAACGATAGCATGATGTACAGGGCCTGATGTCGTAGTGCCGCAAGTGCAGAACCTCGGCGGGCAGACCGGTGCAAAAGCCCTGCGCAAACAGCTGTGCTGCTTTGTCGCTGTTACCGCCTGCCCGCGGGCTGCATGAAATACTATGAGTGACTAGGTCTTCGACCATAATAGACATTACAATTACTCCGTAACGCCCTCATACTGTCGTGCTTTGGTCTTGCGGGTAAATCGCGCAATAAGGGACTCGCCTTCTTCACTGAAGGCGAGCTCCCATTGAGGCTCGATGGTCAGGGCATGTTCGGCATAGACGTGTCCTGATGGGCGCAGCATGAATTCAATCTGCTCGCTACGCGAAAATCGGAGATACCAACTTATCTCCAGCGACACGCCTCAGCATTTGGTACGCAAATCTATACGCTCTTCCGACATATATCTGCCCTTGTACAACGAATTACGCGTTAAATCTATCGTCTGAACTCAGTAAAGAAAGGATTGTTCAGCTTTTCATCCCGCACAGTGGTTTCGATACCGTGCCCGGGGTAGACTACAGTTTCATCCGGCAGTGTGAAAATGGCCTTATTCACAGAGGTTACCAGAATCTGATGGTCGCCGCCAGGGAAGTCGGTCCTTCCTACCGAGCGGTGGAACAGCAGGTCGCCGACAAAGACAGCTCCCCCTGCGGAAAAATAAAAGGAAAAGCTGCCGGGGGTGTGGCCGGGGGTTTCCAGTACGGTGCACTCCAGCCCGATGAAGGTGTGGGCTCCGGCATCAATGGGGTCAAAGGTGAACTCATCCACTTTCGGAAAGCCGAACATGCCTCCGCGGCCAAGTTCGGTCTGCATCAGGTATCCATCTTTGCCGTTTGCCATCACTTTTGCACCTGTGGCAGCAGCAAGGGCGGCAACACCGTACAGGTGGTCAAAGTGCAGGTGCGTCAGCAGAATATGCGTCAATGCAAGCTTGTTCTGTGATAAAAAATTCAGTAATTCCTTGGGGTCCCCGCCGGGATCAACAGCCAGCGCCTGCCCTTCATGCCATGCCAGATGGCAGTTTGTTTCAAGCGGGCCGATAGAAAACGTACGAATATTCATTATGTTCTCGTATTATTCGGGTTGCGGTGCAGGTTCTTCCAGCAGCAGTTCGGCAAGCGGCCTGCGTGAAGACGAGCCCTGCTGGTCGGGGTGACCGATGGCAATGGCTGCTTCAAATGATAATTTTGCAGTATCAAGATGTAGCTTGGGCAGCAGAGTTTCTGCGTGGTTGATTATTTCACCCAGCCATACCGCGCCAAGATTCTGTGCATGAGCTGCCAGCAGCATGTTCTGAATGGCGGCACCTGCACCCTGATGGTCTTTGACTTCGTTATACATGGTTTCGCGATCCAGAAAAACCATGATGACCACCTTTGCCGCGCGCACGATGTGCGCATACTTGGTATGAGCCGCCAGTATTTCGCAGCGCGGGTCGTCCGCGCGTACAACAAGAAAACGGCAAGGCTGGTTGTTCAAACCGCTAGGAGCCCAGCGACCTGCTTCCAGTATGGCCAGTACCTGATCGTCTGTGACTGTCTGGTCTGTGTAGCGGCGAATGCTGCGCCGTTGGCGTATGGCCTGCAAAACAGGGTTTTCGGTATGCATACGGTAACTATCTCCGTTAGTTGCGGGTATGGTACGGTTGTACACTATACCAAGCCTGCCGGTCTTTCAAGACGCGTCTCTCTTCCCAAATCTGCGCTGTCGATGTATAGACACTGCCCATGAAACCCCATAAGCCATTTCATGAAGAATCACGCATTCGTCTGACCCGTCGGGATCTTATCCGATACGAGAACCTGCTTCGCGACTCCCTATCACGGGTTATCCCATTCAAGTCTTACAGCCTTTTTTTTCCGCGTACACCGCTACGGCCCGAAGCCGTATGGGAATCGCAGGATAAAAAATTGCTGGTACCGCTCATTCTGCACGGCGAACTGCTGGGGGTATTTGTAGCCCGCGGCATCGGCGGCAGGCCCGCCAAGACGCTTCTGGCCTCTTACCCTGCTGTGGCAACGTTGTGCCTTGAAAATTTGTTGCTGTATAAAATGAGCATTACCGACCCTTCAACAGGACTTTCGTCGCTGCCGCATATGCTCAGCGTCGCGTCGCGCGAGGTCGGGCTTATTCGCGAATGCTTCCGTCTGGGGGCAGACAGCAGGTGCGATGTTTCCACTCTGGGGCATCGGGCCTGTATGGGGCTTGTCGTGCTGCGGTTTAGTTCCATGCCTGCTGTTGTGCGTGATTGCGGCTATCTGTTTGCGGAGCAGCTGTGTGCGCTTCTGGCTGACGAACTGCAGACAGTTGTGCCGGAGCAGGCCTTTGCCGCCCGTACCGGTGATAATGAAATGGCAGTATTTTTGCCTACGGCAACGCCTCGCGTATGCCGCAAGGTTGCAGGAGAAGCTGTGCGCAAGCTGCGGGCTGTAAGCCTGCAACACGAACTGCGCGACGAAGATATCAGCGTGACCGTTGCGGCGGGGTATGCCAACTATCCGCAGGATATGAACGGTGCCCAGTTTGAGCGCCCCGAAGCGGAGCAGGCCCGTCTGCTGTTGCGAAAGGCGCGTACGGCGGCCTCCATTGCGGTGGAAAAAGTCACCGGCTCTGTGCAGTATGTTATGGGGTTTGGCCGCATTCTTGCCGAAGGCGGCAAGGTGCAGGAAGTGCTGCCCATGAACCGTGCCGTGATTAGCCTTGGCGCAGCCATGGATGCCCGTGAAGGGCAGCGGTTTTCCATCTGGAGTCCGGTGCAGCATTCCGGTGCCGGTCAGAACCGTGCCGATGCTTCAGCCGCCAGAGGCAGCGGAGAAAAGCCTTCCGCACCGTCCGTCGACCCGTGCGTTCCGCCGTTGCCCACAGGCACAAACGCTGAACGTACGCTGATGTACAAGGGTGAACTGGTTTTGATGGAAGTGCGCGAGAATACCTCGCTTGCTGAGATCATGCATCTGGGTGATCCCGCATGGGGTATTGAAGCCGGCGATACATTGACACTGTTACCGGAAGACAAAGGCGTTTCCGCTTCTGATGCTGCTAAGGACTCACAGGGCGTCGGAGGCGCAGACCCGTTGACGGGCCTGTTGCGGCATAGAGATTTTCTGTCCCGCTGGACACGTGACCGTGACAACTGCAGCAACTACACGTTAGCCCTGATGCGTCTGACCGGAGAATCACGCCTGCATGAAGGTCGTTCGGCCCATGCGGAGCAGCTGATGGCTCAGGCTGCGGAAGCATGCCGCGACCATCTTTCTGAAGTGCTGCCCAAAGGAGAGAGCGTAGCCTCTTTCGGCGGGCGTTATGGTTTGAACAGCCTTATTCATTTTCATCCTGATGTGCCGGTGGAAGATGTGTACGAGTGCTATGTGGGCCTGTGCGAGCACCTGGAGCGTAAGCTGCATATTGAAGCTGCCGTAGGCATTGCCCGTCATCCGTTTTTGAATTTCAGAAAGCCGGACAGTCTGGAAAACTCATTAAAGGCGCTTGAATATGCCATGCTTATGGAAAAGCCCAGAGTCGGAGTTATTGATACCTGGGCGCTGAACATCAGCGCAGACAAGCTGTTCAGTCAGGGTGATACCTTTGCCGCCATTGACGAATACAAGCTGGCCTTGCTTGCGGATGAAACAAACACTATGGCGTGGAACTCGCTGGGCGTATGTATGGCCGGTCTGGGGAAACATTCCGAGGCGCGCAGGCTGTTCGGTGAAGCTCTCGGGCACGACAAACGCGATGTGATGACGCTGTATAACCTTGGTCACGTCTGCCAGAATATGGGCGATTTTGAAGACGCCAGACAATATTACCGCAAGTGCCTTAAGTACGAAAAAGAGCACGTATTTGCCTTGCTGCGACTCGGACAGCTGGCAGAGATGGAAAAGAAATTCGGTCCTGCACGCCAGTATTACAACAGAGCAGCAAAGTTGGACGGGGCTCAGGCGCTGACATGGCGTTATCTTGCACGGCTTTGTATGCGGCAGGGGCGTCCGGATGAGGCGCGGGAGCACTTGCATCAGGCACTTATCTATAACCCTCAGGACGCGATGTCGTTGCAGTTGCTTGCCAGATTATATCTGGACGGCGGGGACGATCCGGAAGTGGCGGCAGTGCTGGCGCGGCAGGCGGTGGCCCTGCGGCCGGAACTGAAAGTCGGCTGGCTTGATCTTGCCCGTGCGCTGGAAGCCACAGGGCGGCAGCGCGAAGCATCTGAAGCGTTGAGCAGAGCAGCGGAACTGTAGGACGGATTTATGGCATACGAGTTGAAAGACCGGCTGGTAGTGGGGCTTGCGTCCAGCGCTTTATTTGATCTGGATGAGTCTGACGCCGTGTTCCGGCAGCAGGGCGAAACAGCCTACCGTCAGTACCAGCGCGATAAGCAGAATATTCCTTTGAAGCAGGGGGTGGCCTTTCCGTTTATCAAGCGGCTTCTTTCTCTTAACGAACTGAGTCCCGAAGATCCGCCCGTGGAAGTGGTGCTGCTGTCGCGTAACGATCCGGACACGGGGATGCGCGTGATGGAATCCATTGCACATTACGGGCTGGGCATTACCCGTGCAGTCTTTCTGCAGGGCAAGCCGCCGCATATGTACATTCCGGCGCTGGAAATCAGCCTGTTCCTTTCCGCCAATGAAAGTGATGTGCGCGAAGCAATGGCTGCCGGACATCCTGCAGGGCAGGTTCTGGAATCGTCATTCAACGATGATGAAACAGATAGCGAACTGCGCATCGCATTCGACTTTGACGGGGTGCTTGCCGACGATGAAGCGGAGACGGTGTTCAAGCAGAATGACCTTGCCGGTTTTTTTGCTCATGAAACCAAACAGGCCAAAATCCCGCTGAAGCGTGGTCCGCTGGCGGACTTTCTGGGCAAGCTTTCTCTTATTCAGCAGCGTGAACGTGCGATGCAGCAGGAACAGGCAGACTACAAGCCGAAGTTGCGCATTGCGATTGCCACCGCCCGTAATGCACCGGCGCACGAGCGGGTTATCAACACCATGCGCAGCTGGGACATTATGGTGAATGAAGCCTTTTTTCTGGGCGGCATAGAAAAGCGCAGAGTGCTTGAAGTGCTGCGGCCGCACATATTTTTTGATGATCAGAAAGCGCACCTTGAACACGCCTCAAAGGTGTTGCCTGCCGTCCATATTCCCTTTGGCGTGGCAAACGGACACGCGGGGACCGGTGCAACCTCCAGCACGCCGGAGCAGAGCTTAGACGAAAAGAGCAAAAGGGCTGGGCAGACCTCAGATGATAATACGCCTTCTTTACCGGATGCCGCATCAGCATAATGCAGGAATATGTTGACGAGTCTGCCTGTTCCATATTTGTAACGTCTGCCTTTTCAGTCTATTGGGGATTGCCAGAAAAATGCGCAGACGCTATCAGGGGAGAATGAGTACACAATCTCCTTCTGATAAATCTGCACATGGCAAACGTATACCAAGTGAAGCCATAGGTACTCTGCCCGACGGTGACGCATCATCCGTTGGCGGGGCTGGCGCATCTGAAGGTACAACTGTGGTGTGCCCTGATGGCACCAGTGCGGCAAATCAGGCGGATTGCACCCCTGCCATGCGTGCTTCTGCAGCACAGCCTGCATCCGCGGGCGAGCCTGAGTCTCTGGATATAAAAGCGTTGTTGCGCGTTATGGCCGGAGCTGTGATGATCAGCTTTTCTGCTGTGTTTGTGAATGTTCTGGATACCTCACCTTCTGCTTCTGCATTTTACAGGGTTTTCTTCGGGGGCATTGCACTGTTGGCTGTTGCCCTGTGGCGAAAGGAAAAGCTCACCACGGCACCTGTGGTTCTGGCAACCATCTTCGGAGCCGGTGTGTTTTTTATGCTTGATCTTGAATGCTGGCACCGCAGTATTCTGTATATCGGCCCTGGTCTGGCGACTATTCTGGGTAATTTCCAAGTGTTCTTCATGGCCTTTGTAGGGGCGGTATTCTTCCGCGAGGCTCTTTCATTGCGGCTTGTGGTTGCTTTGCCACTGGCAATATTCGGGCTGTGGCTGCTTGTGGGGGTGGACATCAATGACCTTGATGAAACCATCGTCATGGGCGTGGTATTCGGTCTGCTGACGGCTGTGTGGTATACCGGCTACATCTTGCTGTTGCGGCGTTCGCAGCGCATGGCAAGCAAAATGCCCGTTATGATGAACATGGCGCTTGTTTCACTTTGTACGGCTGTTGCCTGCGGCGCAAGCTTGCTGCTGCAAGGGCTGCCTTTTGCTATACCGGATGCGACCAATGCCTCGTATCTCATCGGCTACGGTGTGCTTTGTCAGGGAGTGGGGTGGCTGCTGCTTTCCTCCGGCCTGCCTATGCTGCCTGCCGCGGTTGCCGGACTTGTCATGCTTACCCAGCCGACTCTTTCCTTTGTGTGGGATGTTCTTTTCTTCGGTCGTCCCACCGGCCCGCTGGGACTTCTGGGGGCCGCTATGGCCATTACCGCCATCTGGATGGGCCTTTCCGGCCAGAGTGCCGCCCAGCGTAAACGGGCACTGAAATTGGCTGGCAAGAGCTAGGAGAGTTGAGCTGACGCTCAACGGATGAGGATTCTTTCTATATTGTTTTAGTAAAGCCCTGCTTCATATATCGCGGTTTTTTTATCTTTAGTCAGGAAATGGTTGTGACGTTTATTATGGTGCCTGTCAGGCAATGAGCCATCTAACCTGCCGCAATCCATCCTTCACTTCTCATTGTTTCTGATACCAGTTCCGGCATTCCGAAATTCTTTTGCCTTGCTGCGCCAGCGGCTTGAATTGCGCAGAGCAGGGCGTCCAGCATGTCGCCTTTGGTGTCTTCCAGCACTACCTCTTTTTGTTGTGCTTCTATCTGCAGAGTGAACCCGTAACGGCTTTGGCAATAGTCAGGTAGCGTGTGAATAAGTGCGGCGCGGGCCTGCTTTCTTTCCTGCTGCTGTTCTTTGCTGCCGTCTTTATAGCGGGGTGGATTGCCCAGAATGTCACGGGCAATAAGGGCGGGGTAGACCTCCAGCGCAACGCGGCAGTCTCCATTTTCATGCAGCAGCGGTATGCGGACTGCACTTTCGGTGAGCAAGGGGACTACAGCGTGGAACATGCGTCCCACTGGTACGTAATTGAGCCGCAAAGGGCTTTGGGCGTCTGTCAGGTTATCGGTCAGGCGCAGGGGCAGCTTTTGACCTTTGGGCCTTGTGTTCATAAACGCATAGACAGTCTGCCGGAAGGCTTCTTTATCTAGTAAGGCAAGGCGGCTAACGTAATGGTGCCATGAAGGAAGAGGCCGGAAGGCTGTTGTACGCTCTGCATCTGGCTGGGCTGCCGATGCAGTATTCATGCAGAGTACTGCCTTGGCCTGTGTCGCTTTCGTGTTTTTTTGGTACGCGAAAGCAGAAGGCTGCTGTATGCCTGCATGTGCAGACATGCGTACATAGCCGGAAGCAGCCCCAACAGTGCTGCAACCGCAGCTCTGTCCGTAATTGTCTTGGGGGCCAGCGTGGGCGTTATCTTTGTGTGCCGGGCTTACTTCAGGCTGGTCGTTTTGCCTTGTTTCTGCAAGCTTGTTCTGCGGCTCCTCAGTTTCCTGCCACCAGCGCAGAAAGTCTGCAGGCAGGCCGAAAGGCATGTCAAAGCCTGCTACCCACGGGCCTTCATGCGCAAGGAGGTGTTCAAGGCTTACTGGCGTTGTTTCGGATAATTCTGCCGCCTGCGGGTGTGATGCGCTCTCCCTTGTGCAGTCCGGCAAGCCGCGCAACGCTGTAACAGCATAAAGCTGCTTAATGCGCAGCGTATCATTATTCAGCACCCCCACTGCACAAGCAAGCGGCTTTCGCTTGTCCGGTGCTGAAGTAACATCAATGCCCAGCACCGCAAGCGGGCCGTGGCTGGCTGCAAAAGAATCTGGATGCGTACAAGTGGGGCAAGAAGGGCTACAACGCATGGTGGTTCCGTATAAAAAAGCCGCACGCTGCATAAGCGTACGGCTTTTTGTTAATTATCTGGGGCAGTCTGCCGCGAGTGCACGGTGTGGTCGTAAAATACCAGTTCCGGCATGCGTTCCAGCTCTCCGGCTTCCACCAGTTTCTGGTAAAAAGTGCGCAATCCTTGCTGCGCTTCTTCTCCCAAGGTGAAAACCAGCCCGCGGAAGTATTCGACAAGGTCTTCGCGGTTCAGGTAGCCGCGCTCTTCGCCTATGTCGAGAATTGTCTCCATATGTGCTGCGCTCCAGTCCCGGGCGCGTTGCAGCATGGTGGCCGGATCGGTGCTGAAGCGACCTCTGGCTACGGAATCACGGCTTACTACCCATACGCCGAAGATGAACGGCAATCCCGTCCATTCGCGCCATGCTTCGCCCATATCCACTCTGTACGGGTACATGGGATGGTTGCGCAGGCGTAGGGCTTCATCGCCGATGGCAAGCAGCGCTTCCGGCGGGTTTTCCGAGGCAATCTGCTCCGAAGCGGAACCGGTGCGGTATTCCACGTTCAGGCCGTAGCGGTATCGCAGCAACAGGCGCAACAACGCCGCAGAGGTGTGCGACTGCGAGGTAGTCAGGATGGTCTGACCTTCCAGTTCTTCCACAGGACGTTGCGAAAGCAGCAGTACACTCATAACCGGTCCGCAACTGCCGATGGCAAGGTCGGGCGCCAGATAATACTGGTCGGCGTTTCGGGCGTACTCAATGGATGAAGTGGAAGCCACATCCAGATTACCCGCTGCCATCAGGCGATTCAGTTCGGCAGGGGGGCCATAAACCAGTTCGTACTCATGGCTGATCTGTCCGGCTTCAAGCGGATAATAAATGGGCAGAACGTTCAAGTACGATATGCGTCCGAGGCGTACCCGCTTTTCTGCTTCGGCGGCGCTCACGCTTTTTTCTCCATGTCTACATACGTGTAATCCATGGTGCGCTGGCGCGGCACAAAACCGGCGGCGCGGATGACGTTGTGGATTTCTTCGCGCGACATCCGGAAGCTTACTCCGGCTGCGGCAACCACGTTTTCTTCAATCATCAGCGAGCCGAAGTCGTTGGCCCCGTAATGCAGTGCAAGCTGTGCCACCTGCGGGCCCATGGTCACCCACGAAGCCTGAACATTGTCAAAGTTGTCCAGCACAATGCGCGACATGGCCAGCATGCGCAGATACGCGGGTGAAGGTTCGGTATCGCGCTGGATGTTGGTGTTGCCGGGCTGGAATGTCCACGGGATGAATGCGGTGAAGCCGCCGGTGCGGTCCTGTACTTCGCGCAGGGCAAAAAGATGCTCAAGGCGGTGACGGGGTTCTTCTTCGTGCCCGAACATCATGGTGGCTGTAGTGCGCAGGCCCTGATAATGAGCTTCTTCCATTACAGCCAGCCAGCGCGAGGCGCTGCATTTGTTGGGTGCAACCCTGGTGCGTACTTCGTCTACCAGAATTTCGGCTCCGCCACCGGGGATGGAGTGCAGTCCCGCAGCGCGAAGGCGTTCAATGGTTTCACCTATGGTGATACCTTCCAGCTCGGAGAAAAAGACTATCTCCGGCGGTGAGAACGCATGGATATGGATTGCGGGGTACGTTTCCGAAATCCAGCGGACCATATCTTCATAAAACGACAACGGCAGGTCGGGATGGTGCCCGCCCTGAAGCAGAATCTGCGTGCCGCCAAGCTCTATGGTTTCTTCAATTTTTCTGGCCAGTTCTTCACGGGTAAGCACGTAGCCGCCTTCCTGATCGGGCGCTACAAAAAATGCGCAGAACCGACATGCGCAGGAGCAGATGTTCGAATAGTTGATGTTGCGGTCGGCAACGTATGTAACCACGGCGGTGGGGTGCTTTTCCATGCGTACGGCATGTGCCAGTTGACCCAGCGTGAACAGGTTGGCTTTTTCGTACAGGGTTGCGGCTTCCGCCTCGTTGATGCGCTTGCCGTCCAGTACCTTGGCGCAGATGTCGAGCACCTCGCGCGGTTCTTCAAAAGGAGTCAGGGTTGCGCTCATCGGGTGGCCTCCACGGGGTTGAAATGCGTATCACGCTGCACCGGAGTAAAGCCGGAGGCTTCGATCATATGCCGCAGCTGTGCGATGGTCAGCCCCTGACCGGAAGATGCGCCCGCCTGCTGGCCGATGCGTTCTTCCACGATGGTGCCGTCCAGATCGTCTGCACCGAAGTACAGCGCAGCCTGAGCCATTTTGATGCCCATCATCACCCAGTAAGCTTTGATATGCGGAATATTGTCCAGCATCAGGCGGCTGATGGCCATTGTGCGTAGTCTGTCCATGCCCACATGTTCGCCTTTACGGTCTTCAGGCAGCTTCAGCAGGCTGTTTTCGGTAAGAAAAGGCAGCGGGATAAAACAGTTGAACCCGCCGGACGTATCCTGCTGGGTGCGCAGTCTGTCCAGATGGTCCAGTCTGTCGTCGATGGATTCGATGTGTCCGAAGAGCATGGTGCAGTTCGTGTTAATGCCAACACTGTGGGCTTCGCCCGCAACGCGCAGCCACTCTTCTGCGGAAGATTTGCGTGCACATATGCGTTCGCGCACAGGAGCGGCAAAAATTTCTGCGCCGCCGCCCGGCATGGATTCCAGCCCTGCTGCTTTCAGGCGGGTCAGCGTTTGCTGTGTGCTGATGCCTGCAAGTTTGGCAAAGTGGGCAATCTCCACAGCGGTAAAGGCTTTGACCACAATTTCCGGGCGCTGAGCCTTTATCCGGCGGATGACGTCTTCAAACCATTCCAGCGGCAGGTCGGGATGGCAGCCACCCACGATGTGGACTTCTGTAAAGGGGGTGCCTTTGTCGTCCAGAACGCGGCCGACGATATCTTCGGGCGTCATGACATAAGCGCCGTCCTGACCGCGTTCACGCTGGAACGCACAGAACAGGCATCCGTTGACGCATACGTTCGTGTAATTGACTTGCCTGTTAAGGACATAATAGGTTCTGTCTCCGTGCAGGCGCGTGCGGACGTGATGGGCAAGAGCGCCCACCGCATTTATATCGGGACAGGCGTACAGCAGTTCGCCGTCCTCAAGTGACAGGCGTTCGCCTGCCATAACTTTTTCAAATATGTCGCCAAGCCCGAGCATGGCGTATCTGTCGGCATTCAGCATGGTTTCCTCCGTCATTGCGGCCGGTGCACGGGATGACTTCATCCGCATGGCCGCAGGGCGGTGAGTATCGGTCTGCAAAGGCGCGGTGTCAACCATTGGCTGAGCTTTACGAAATATGCATAGGTAGTACATACTGCGACGGCTATTTTATCGGAGATATACATGCAACAATACAGCATGGGCATTTCGCCCTGTCCCAACGATACCTTTATTTTTGGCGCCCTCGTGCAGAAGCTTATCCCGCTGCCGCACGAATACTGTGTAAAACTGGCTGATGTGGAAGAACTGAACGCCCACGCCGCACAGGCAACGCTGGACATCACCAAGCTTTCCATCGCAGCCATGCCGCTGGTTCTGGAAAACTACATTCTGCTGCGGGCCGGCGGAGCGCTGGGGCGCGGTTGCGGCCCTGTGCTGGTGGCGCGCAAGGATGTGCCGCTGGAGTCTCTGGCAGAAAGTACCATTGCCATTCCCGGGCGCATGACTACAGCGAATCTGTTGCTGTCGTTGCACGGTATGCATAACGGTCCGAGACCGGAAATGGTTTTTGACGAAGTTATGCCGGCTGTTGCCGGCGGTAAGGTGGACGCAGGTGTTGTGATACACGAAGGGCGTTTTACGTATGAGGCGCACGGGCTGGTGAAGCTGCTGGACCTTGGCGCATGGTGGGAAAGCTCCACCGGAATGCCGTTGCCTTTGGGCGGAATTGCGGTAAAGCGCAGCCTCGGGCCGGAAGTGGCGTTGCAGGTGGAAAAAGCCATCCGGCAAAGCCTTGAGTTTGCGTGGAAGCACCCTGAAGTGCTTCGTGAGTATATCCGCAACCATGCGCAGGAAATGGATGATGCTGTCATCGACAGTCATATAGCCACCTTTGTAAACGATTATTCCATGTCGCTGGGTGCCGAAGGCATGGAAGCTATCCGTACGCTTATAACCAAAGGTGCTGAAGTTGCCGGTCTTACGCTGCCGGATGCTCCTATGTTTATAGAAGGCTAGCGGGATGTTATAAAAACAGAAAAGCCGCCGTTCCCCCCACGGGCACGGCGGCTTTTTATATGTAGCCTGAGTGAAGGCCGTGTCAGCTTACAATCTGTCCGTCATGCATGGTGACAGTGCGCGATGCAGCCGCCGCATATTCGGGGTTGTGAGTAACCATGACTACGGTCAGGCCGTCTTTATGCAGGTCGCTAATAAGGTTGATGATGGAATCGCCCGTGGCAGCGTCCAGACTTCCGGTGGGTTCATCTGCAAACAGCACGCTTGCTTTGCGTGCAAGTGCACGGGCAATGGCCACACGTTGTTGTTCGCCACCGGAAAGGGCGCCCGGCAGTTTATGTTCCTTACCTGCCAGCCCTACACGTTCAAGTGCGGCAAGGGCGTTTGCTCTGTCCTGCCCGTTGACCGGTGTAATGCCGTGCATGCTGGGCAGCAGCACGTTTTCCAGCGCAGTCATATAGGGCATAAGGTGGTGAAACTGGAATATGATGGCAAACTCGCTTTGCCGCAGGCGGTTGAGGTCGCGTTCTCTGGCATGGTCGATAATGTTGCCGTTAAAGCGCACAATGCCGGAGTCTGCACGGGTAAGCGAAGACAGCACGCTGAGCAGGGTTGTTTTGCCGGAACCGGAACGCCCCACCACTGATACGAATTCGCCTTCTTCCACCGTAAGAGAGACATTCCGCAGCACTTGCGCTGCCGCGCCGCCGGTATCGTAGGATTTTATGATGTTGATTGCTTCAAGCATAAGGTACCTCTGTCCATGCGGGCTACAGCGCCACCAGCACGCTGGCGGGTTCAATGCGTGATGCCTTCCACGCGGGGAAAAGAGCAGAAACAACGCTGACGCAGACAATCATCAGGCAGGTGATAAGCATGGCCACGGGGCTGAATGCAGGCAGTGCGCCATCTGCCATTTCCAGCAGGCGCACTATTTCCAGAGACAGTATATGCCCTGCCATATAACCGATAAGTCCCGCCACAAGCCCGATGCCTGTTGCTTCTGCACAGAAGATGGCAAACACTCGACCGCGCGAGAATCCTACAGACCGCAGAATTCCGATTTCTTTTTTACGCTCGTTAACAGCGGACAGCATGGATACCGCAACCATGGCACACGCTGTAAGCAGTATGACAACGCTTACGGTAAGGATGAGCCGCTGTACAAAGTGAACGGAAAACATGCGCTGCTCTACGATATTGCGCAGAGCTTTGACTTCTGTTTCCGGCAAGGCTGTAGCCAGCTGGTGGACAATATCCTCGATGGGGCAGCCTGCGCACAGGGCTGCGATTTCCATAAAGCTGGCCTTGCCTTGCAGGCCGAAGGCGTTTTGCAGCGTGGTTATGTCTGCCAGCAGCACATTGTCATCGTCTGTGCCTGTTTCGCGCAGTATGCCGGAAACAGTCACATGTTCGTTGCCCAACGGAATACGTGATCCCGGAACAAGATGGAGCTTTGCTGCCAGAGCGCTTCCGGCAAGCACTTTGCCGGACTGTGTGTTGTCGGACTGTACTTTTCCGGTCTGTACCGGAGCCTTAGGTTGTGCGGCCATTGCCTGACCGGAACCCATGGCATCAGGGGGGGCAGCAGGAAGCATTGCCCACTCACCGGTTGCCAGAACCCAGTAGCTTTTGAGTGCGGTCTCCTGTGCCCAGTTTACCCCTATCACCCCGATGTTGAGCATACCCGATACAGGCGGCGGGGTGGTGGTTTGCGGGATGCTGTGCATAGCAGGGACACTCTGCATTCCGGCGTGATTACCTTTATGCCCTTCATGCTCTTGCGCCTGCATCTGCGCTATTTGCTGTGCGGCCGTTGCCGCGCCCTCTGCCGATTCTTTTGATGAAGTATCCGCAGGGCGGGTTATGGCGGCTGCATCTACATGAGCCATGGCGACAAGCTTTGGGGCTGTCAGGCTGATGTTGGGGCGCAAGGCGATACCGTCGATTGAGGCAAGCGCAGAATCAAGATTGATGTATTCTTTTTCCATAAGCATATTGCCCATGGAAAAGCCCCCGTAGGTGATAGACAGCGTCTCCTGCTTCGGGGTGATAAGAATATTGGCACCAAAACTGGTCAGCTTGCGCTCCAGATTATCCCCCACCACGCGTGAAACCTGCTGCAAAGCTACAATGGACACAACTCCCAGCGTGAATACTGCAAGCAGCAGCAAGGTGCGAGGCCACTTTTTGCGGCTATACCGCCACGGAATGGTAAAAATATTCATAGGCTAGAAGAAGCGTGCGCCCTGAAGCACGTCATAAGCACGGATAACAAGTACGTCGCCCTGAACTTCGCGTTTGAGCGGGGCAGGGTTGCAGCCTCCGGAAACCACATTGATGCGCGAACTATGGAATTTCTGGCCGCAGTTAACGCACTTCATCCATTCGCCTTCCTGCTCATAGCCTTTGCGTTCTCTGAAGCAGACATCACAGGCGTCAAACGCGGCACGTAATGTGCCGTCATCGCTTTTCAGGATAAAAAAACGGATTTCACGGCCTTTGCTTTCCATACTGAAAAAATGGGCATCTCCGTCACTTACGTCAGAAACTGGAATGCTGATAATGTTATCTTTTGGTGTGACGTCAGTATATTTGCCAAAGCCGAAGAATGCCTTGGCGGTAAGAGGGACAATGGAAACCAGCACAAGAGCTGCGATGGTAGTAATAACTCTTCTCATGGGATTCCTCCGTCTTTCAATAATTCGGATTAATTTGGTACGAATTTATTTCATACTTTGCAAGCATGAAATAAAGAGCATGATGTCAGTGTGTTGTGAGGGTGAAAAGTCAGGCTGTAATCTCAGACTGTCAGCGCACCATTAAAATACGCTGTACCACGCCACTTGTTGCACGTAAAACGGCAGGCATGGTACATGTCAGACAATTTCTGGTATGCGCGCAGACGCTACCCGTGTCTGCGCCAGCAAATAAAGGAGGCTGCAACATGGAAGAATACAGTGGCGAAGTTACTCTTGGCGGTGAAGAGTATGCTTTTAATCCGGATACAGAACTGGCTCTGATTCCGTGTGAAAACTGCGGGCATGAGAATGAAGTTTCCGTGTTTGAAGAAGAAGGAACGTATTCTTCTGCCGGATTCGCCTGTGAAAACTGTGGTCATTGGAATGAAAGTAAATAGCTGCAACCTGCTCAGGCTGCCGTCCGTTTGCATTACACGGGCGGATTGAATTCTGTACTCAGCATTGTCAGGAAGTTCTGACAAAAATAAAACAAGCCGCACTGCTCGTTACCGGAGCGATGGGACTTATTCTGTTAAAGGCTTTTGCTGGAATGTTGCACTTTGGGTCCGGGCAGGTCCGTTGATTACGGCAGACGTTACCTTATGGATGTCTACAGTGAAAGTTCCTGCGATTATGTGCCTTGGCCGTTCTGTACATCGTTGGCAATAGGCGATGATGACCACCCTGTGATTTTTTGTACTATCGCAGGGGAATAGGCCGCAATCGGTGCTGCTCCGGCTAAAAGAATATGCCTGATTTTACTTATCGCTGCGTGTGTGCATGTTTGCTGCTCCGTCCGGTTGCGGAAAGAATTTCATCAATTTCCAGCGGCGTTCCTTTTTCAGGGCAGCGGACAAGATGTACGGCCTTGGAAGGGCATAGCTGCTCGCATATCCCGCATCCCATGCAACTGCTTTTACTGACAGCAGCGGAACCTTGCTGCACATGGATGGCGCGGAATTGACATTTCTTTTCGCATAGTCCGCAACCGGTGCATGCGTCTGTGTTTACCTGCGCCAGATAGCCAGACGGCGCAAGCATGGGGATTCCGTTGAAGTGGGCGCGCATGGCTCCGCAGCAACATGCACAGCAGTTGCAGATGGCGTAGTATCTGCCAAGCAGGGCTTCTTTAAAGAAAGCATGGGATACGTGACCGCGCCTGTTTTCCTGTCTGACTACTTCTATGGCTTGTTCGGGCGTGATGCGCCGTGCTTTGTCGGCATGATGTTCGAGTATAAAGCTGCTGAACGGTTCGCCCACTATCAGGCATACATCAACAGGAGTGCAGGGTGACTCTTCAGCCATGCGGCAGGGACATTGCAACAGGGCTATGTGCTCGGGGTGCTGCAGAATAATTGCCCGCGCCATGGAGTAAGGAATGACCGTTTCCAGATCCGGCACTTCAATACGTCTGCCTACGCTGAGGAGCTTTCGGGTCGATTCAGGGCGCATGGCTTTGCCGTGGTACGTATCAGCAAAGCCGCCGGAGCCGCGCTGAGGCGAATCTTCGCGCCACAGGCCCAGTTTGTTGGCAATATGCGAAAGAGGCTCTGTCAGCCATCTGGATAACGGGTGTGTACCTTTGCCCACTGAAATATAAAAATACGGCCAGCGCAGATAAATGTAGCCGTGCAGAAATTCTGCAAAAGACTGTCCGCTCCGGCGTGATTCACGCCAGAAAGCTCTGGTGGATGGCGAAATGAAGTATTCGAAAACGCGGCGCAGCATGGTGCTTTCTCACAGCTTTTGCTCGTTTCCGGCTATCTTGCGTGGTGTGGCAGAGGTGCACGGTACCCCTCCGCAATTCAGCCATAGGCTGTGTGAACACAGCGTCTTTCTTTTGTGTCGTTGATTCAGTTACGCTTCATGGTCTGAGAGAGCAGGCATGACCGGACAGAAATCAGGCAAAAGGGGGGACCATTCAAACCCGTTCAGGAAAGGCTCCGGCTGACAAAAAATATTCAGCACGTTCCGTTTTTCGCAGTGCGTTATGCTTTTGCTTTTCGCCACCCGTGCGTGAATGATGCGTCATACAGCTTTGATTGCGGCTGGTCGTGCGCAGCCTCTGATTCAGACTGTGTATTACTATGCATGGAATTGCCGGGCAGGACAAGAAAGACCGTCTGTCTTTGCAGTTTTTCATTCCGTACGGTGTCGGTAAGTGTGCCAAGCGTGCATTCAATGATGCGCTGCTGAGGCCAGCCCACGCGGTAGGCTGCAATGATGCGGGTATCATCGCCCAGACCGCCGGCACGAAGTTCTTCGGTGATGGTTTCGGGCAGAGAAGCGGAAAGGTAGATTGCCATGGCGGCACCGCGCTTTGCCATATTGCGCAGTTTTTCCGCCTCGGGCACAGGGGTGCGACCTTCAACGCGGGTAATGATGAACGACTGGGTGATTTCCGGCAGCGTCAGCGAAACATTGGCCGCAGCTGCGGCGGCAAAGGCAGAAGTAACACCGGGAACAACCGCGTAGCGCACGTTTTCAAGATCAAGCAACGCCATTTGCTCACGTATGGCACCATAAAGCGACGGGTCGCCGGTATGCACCCGTGCAACCATGCCGCCGGCCCGTACCGTTTGCATCATCAGATTGTGGGTTTCCTGCAGATTAAGCGGGGCGCTGTCGGCAACCTGTGCACCGTCACGGGCGCATGCGATGACCTCGGGCGGAACAAGAGAGCCTGCATAAAGGACAAGGTCAGCCTGAGAAATAAGTCGCTGTCCTTTGACTGTAATCAGTTCCGGATCGCCCGGACCTGCGCCGATAAACCATACCTTAGGCTCGTCAGAATGTGAGGCCGCGTTATTCGCCATAATATGTACCAATGAAAAGGCCCCGTATGCGCCTTGAGGTTCCGTCTTTCCAGACGGTGGTTAATCCGTTGCAGAATCGGGCGGCAAGCTCTGTCTGTTTTTTGCCTGGCCCGAAAAGTATCAGCGGAACAACTTGTTCAATCCACATCAGATTGACCAGTCTGCCGCTTGTGCCGTGGCGGCGCGCCAGCTCTTTTGCCATCAGCGTATCCATGGGCATGATGTCTATGCCGTCGGCCAGAAGCGCCATGTAACATTCTGTAAAGTCAGAAAATATAGTCAGGCTGTGTATAAGCCCCTGTTCCAGTGCTCTGTCCAGCATCGGACCGTAGCTGTGGCCGTTTACAATACCCATACGCACATGGGCAAGTGATTCTATGGTGCCGTCAAACTGCCACGGCGGCATGTCATGCGTGAATATGGCAACGGTTTCACTGGTGGTCACGGGGGTGTCACAAAATGTGCCTCGCGCCGCACGCAAAGGGGTGCGGTACAGGGGAAAGGCTGCATCAATTTCGCCGTTTTGCAGAAGCCGCAACACGTCGCTTTGGGGGACTTTGCGCAGAATAACGCGCATGTCTGCTTTGTAGGCGGCCATTTTCACTATATCCACGGCAAAGCCTTCCGGACTGCCGTCACGGGCTTCTGTGTACGGAGGATACGGCGGAACCGCCACTACAAAAGGCGTGCTGTCGTGGGAAGGCGCGGGCAGGATTTTAACGGGGTGCTCCGGCGCTTTGGGCACTGCCCCTGCTGCCAGCAAAGTTTCAGGCGCACCAAAACCCACCATAGTGCAGAGCATCAGAAAAAAGCAAAAGCAGATACAATAGCCGGACCGTACCCAACTGCCGGTCTTCGGCATTGCTGGCAGCAGGCTGTTGCGGGGGGGCTGGTCGGGCAAAAACAGCATGAGCACGTTACTCCGGCCGCTGTGCGGCGAGTATGAATACCGGATTATGGGCATCAAAACGTAAATCGCCCGCAAGGGGAACAGCCGCAGATGCCTGTACATGTGTAATTTCGCATGTCCAGCCCATTTCTGCAAAAAGTTCCCGCGCACGGTTGAGTGATCCCAGTAACACACAATGGGTTACAATGCGTCCGCCCGGTTTTAGTCTGGCACATGCTTCGCGCAGAACTTTATCACCGTTGCCCAGCCCGCCGCCGATGAAAACGCGGTCAGGGTCCGGCAGATCAGTAAGGCAGGCGGGCATGGTGCCGTGCATAACCTCAACCTGCAGCGCTCCGAATCGCCGTCTGTTGGTGCGGATATGTTCCACCCGCGATGCCTTGCGCTCTACGCACCAGACAACACCTTCTCCGGCAAGGCATGATGCTTCAATTCCCACAGCCCCGCTGCCTGCGCCCAGATCCCACACCGTCATTCCGTGCGAGATACGCAACGCCGCAAGACCGGCTGCACGCACAGGCCATTTGGTAATCAGTTTTCCTTCCGTCGCCAGTTCTTCATCCGGAATGCCGGGTGCCAGAATACGCTCAGGCCCGCCTCTACGCTCTATAAGCACAGTATTCAGGCTCGAGAAGCTGCGCTGGACAGCTTCTTTCAGGGTATACCGGTCAAAGTGTTCATTCGACTGGCCCATGTTTTCAAACACCCATACAAAGAACCAGTCTGCGCCCCTGTCCAGAAGCCACTGGGCAATGCTGGAGGGAATGCTTTTACCGTCTGTAAGCACGCATACCCACGGGCTTTGCAGCAAAGCCTGCATAAGCGGGCGCATATCGTCGCGACCATGCAGCGAGACTACCTTGACTCCCTGCCACGGTACTTTTGCGCGGGCAGCCGCTGCCTGCAACGATGTAATATTGGGCAGTATGTGTACGCCTTCCGGCCCGAATTCATCCACCAATGTAGCCCCGATGCCGTAAAAAAGCGGGTCGCCGTCTGCAAGAACAACAACAGACCGGCCTTTAGCTTCGTACTGGCCGATGCGCTCAAATATGTCGCCAAGCGGTGCGGTAATAAGAACTTTTTCTGCGGGGTGATCGTCAAAGAGAGCAAGCTGACGCTTGCCGCCAACCAGTACCTGTGCACTTTCAACAACGTCGTTATGATCTTCCGGCAACGAATCAGCATCTACGCCAAGGCCAACCACTTCAATGGTCATTGTCGCCTCCTGCTTTTATGGCAACGGGGTGTTCAAATTGACGATACACCAAGCCGGCAACCTGGGCTAGTCATCTGCAACGGCAAGATGACGTCCGTCAAAATCAAAAAGATGCACGGTCAGACGCGGCCTGTATCCTGTATGTTTTCGTGCAGCAACAAGAGCTTTGCGGGTCAGGTGATCCAGTACCGGTTGCAGATTTTTTTCCTGCTCCATCAATTCCAACGCATGGCGGGCAGTATTTGCTGTGGCAATTTTATCTGCTGTTCCGGCAGATAATCCTGCATGGCTGCATTCCTGTGCAAGCAAAGTGAAGTCAATTTCTGCAGAGTGAGCATGGGTGTAATGGTGTCCCTCTCCCAGCTTGACCAGTTTGCCGAAAAAACACCCCCACACAATATGCGAAAAGCTGCGCTGTGTTGCCGCCTGCAAGGAAAAGCGGGCGAAGTCTGCCACCTGAACAAAAGCTGTTTCAGATGCTTCGGGGTAGAACTCCATAAGCATGCGCTCGCTGCGGCGTCCGGTAGATAAGAAAATTGTTTCGGCCCCGCATGAGGCTGCAACGTCCATCCCTTGGGTGATGGTCGCCTTCCATGCTCCGTGGCTATATGGCTTCACAGTGCCTCTGGTTCCCAGAATGGAAATGCCGCCCAGAATGCCCAGTCGCGGATTGAACGTGCGTCGGGCGCGTTCTTTTCCTTCCGGCACTGTGATGATGACATCAACTGCACCGCTGAAGCCGTATCCGGCGCATACTTCAAGAATGGCTGCGGCAATCTGCTTTCGTGGCTCCGGGTTGATGGCGGGCTCGCCGACGGCAACAGGAAGGCCCGGCAAGGATACAACTCCTACGCCGTGACCGCCGTGCAGCGTTATCCGCAGGCGTGATGCATGGTGTGAAAAAATGTTTTGCGTATTCTGCCGCCCGTTTTCCTCCAATGTAACTGAATGCTCTGACTGCACTCGCGCCTGGTGCGTCTGGTCAGGGTTTCTTTGTAATGCGGAATTATCGGGCAGACAGGGTGTGCTTGTCTGTTTATCCAGCACTGCACCCAGTGACAGAAGCATTTCACGCGGAATGACGACAGGTTGGGCTTGGAAGGTGGGGCCATCAGTCGAATCTGATAAGGGTTGCTGATGCCGGGCATGATCTGCGGAAAAATTACGGGACGCTGTACTCTGTGCTGCTTCCAGATTGGCAGACATGCCATCGGCGGACTTTTTATCAGGTTCTGTTCTGGCAGGCTCTGCAAGACGCATAAAGGTGGCAAGATCGGCTTGAACCGGAGCGGAAGCCGAAGCCGAAGCGGAAGTGGAAGAGGAGGAGCCTTCTACCTCTGTCTGTCTTTGCTTGTCTGCCTTGCAGGTGCTGACGGAATCATCTGCCGTCTGCTTTGGGTCAGAGCTGAGGCATACATGAATCTCAATGATGCAGCCGTGCGTGGCATCTGGATCGTCGCCGCCGTCTTTTATCACCTGAACGATGCAGTAATCGGTAGATTGTAGTGTGCCGCAGGATATCGGCACGTTAAGCCTGCGAAGCTGGTAGGTGTTGTTACTGTCGAATGGTGGCAGCCCGATAGACACAGATGCGGGGCACGATGCTTTGCCAAGCAGCATGTGCAAGGCAGCAGCAGCCGCGGCGGCACAGGACGAGCCGGTTGTGAAGCCTTCGCGTAATTTTTTCGTTTTCGCCATGGGGTGGATATACCCTGAAACTTCTGGCTGTCCAACCTGTTGTGGTGAGATATGCACCCCCCGCAGGTATGTGGCTGGTGTTTTAGGTTTTGATATCAGAACTATCTATGCATATTGAAGTTATCTATTTTTACTATCAATTTTATTTTGCAAAAAGGTAAAGCTATAGTGTGCGGCATTAGTGGAAAAAGGATGTGATATCAATGATAGTGCGTGTGATTTCATCTATATGGACATACCGCGTCGTGCGTATAGCTTTGGCGGGACTGTTTGTTGTGGTGGGCAGCATGAAGCTGACGGATATGCAGGCTTTTGCGCGCGTTATCGAAGAGTATCGCATTCTGCCCCACGGGTTTGCCCCGTGGGTGGCATTGCTGTTGCCCATTGCCGAAATTATCGCAGGGGTGCTGCTGTTTTTTGATAAACGCGGCGGGCTGACCGCGGTTACCGGCATGATCATTATGTTTTTGATTGTGCTTGGGTATGCCATGGCGGCAGGACTGACCATAGGCGACTGCGGCTGCTTTGAACCCGGCGAGTTACCGGAAGGTACGGAAGATGGCTCAGCACTGCGGGATGCATTTATACGCGATCTGGTCATGCTGGCGGGAGCTGCCCATCTGTATTGGTGGCGTTTTCGTGTAGCGCAAAAGGTTTACCTGTAACACTGCTCTATGTCTGACAAATCATTACGCCTGATCTTGAGGAGGATTCGGAAAATGAAAAGAATTTTTGCTCTGCTTGTATCGCTGACTGCTGTACTGGCGCTGTCCGGCTGCAACCTGCCCTTTATGTCTTCGGGCGGTGAGGGAGATCTGGAAGCCAAATCTGTAAAGCTGGTGAACGAAGTTGTGCGCGGTGATTACAAAGTAGTTACCACTGCTGAACTGAAAAAGTGGATGGACGAAGGCAAGGACATGCTTATCGTTGATACCATGCCTTATGAGGCATCCTACAAAAAGAATCACATCCCCGGTGCCCAGCAGTTCCTGTTCCCCATTCCGGATATGAACGAATGGGACATGAAGGAAACCGGCGACAAGAGTCAGGCCGACTTTGAAGCAATGCTCGGCGCCGATAAAGATCGCCTGCTTGTTTTCTACTGCGGCTTTGTAAAGTGCACCCGTTCGCATAACGGCGCTGTATGGGCTCGCAAGCTGGGCTATACCAATGTTTACCGCCATCCCGGAGGCATCCGCGCGTGGATTGAAGCCGAATACCCCGTGGGTACGGTAAAATAGTATCCAAGCTCCTAGGGATATACCGCATACAGGCCGCCCCGCACGATAGGTTTCGTGCGGGGCGGCCCTGTTTTCGGGATGTGCGGAAGTGTCTGCTCCATCTTGCTGTTACGGTAGGGGACCCGAATGTGCCAGGCATTGCGGTTCAATCTGCACAGCATTGAGAGTGCATATGTGCTGGGGATAAAATTATATTGTTGTGTAATACAGGGTTGTTATGTGTGTGGAGTGATGGAGGAACGACACAGTTACTGATATTTGCCGCGTAAGTGGCGTTGTAACTATACGGAGTGTTGTCATTTGCTTATGCAGTGAGCAGGTACTGTATGAATTTTCTAAGCAGATTACAGGCAATGTTGTGATTGTGTGTTGAAGGAATGAACGTCTGCTTCAGTGATTTGCCAATGGAAGTGGTGCCATTAAAATTTTAGGGGCTGTACCAGGCAACTAGCCAATATGTTGTAAGATTTTTTTTGCGATCTGAAGGATAGGTGAAAGCCCAGCCATAACTCCGACTCCTTGTCTGTGAAGATGAAATGTACGATACTAGTGAGCTAAGTGTTTATTTTTATGCAAAACAATGACCACACTACACTCGGAATGGCAAGACTTGTACCTGCATTACTGGCTGTACATGTTAATGTTTTTGGGTTGATAACCTGATAGCGGGTAGGTGTTTGCGATTGATGAGCCGCAAATAGACAATAAACAAAGGCGCAGCCCCACATGCTGCGCCTTTCATATGGCGGAAGTAACGTTGTATCCGGCTTTGCCGGTCTGTGGCGTTAATTTACGGTTTTTTTGATACCATAATGTCCAGCACCACTCTGTCTGCTTCCTGCATACCATCACAGCCTAGACGGGCAAGGTTGGCGATGCATTGCTCTATGTCGTCTTCCACAATGCCTTCGCGACGGTCGATGCCGATGCCTTCCATGGCCAACATGGCGGACTGAACTCCGGCTCCTACGGCAGAAGCCACCTTCATGGCGCAACCGGTTTTTGCACCGTCGCAGATCATTCCTGCCACGTTGCCCACCATGTTGCGTATGGTGCGGTCTATCTGTTCCAGTCCGCCGCCCATCAGCAGTACAATGCCGCAACCGGCAGCGGCGGCGGCCACAGTAGCGCCGCACAAAGCAGAAAGTCTGCCAAGGCGATGCTTCATATGGATGGAAGTGAGGTGGCTCATGATCAGGGCACGGGCAAGTTCTTCTTCTGAAGATTCCAGGCGCTTTGCAAAAGCGACTACGGGCATGGTGCAGGTGATGCCCTGATTGCCGCTGCCTGAGTTACTCATGGCAGGCAACGCAACACCGGCCATGCGCGCGTCAGAAGCTGCAGCCGTCAGTTTAACGGCAAGCGTGGAAACATCGTCAGACATCAGGTGTTTGCGGATGTTTTCATCAATGGTACGGCCTACCTTCAGCCCGTATTCCTTTGCCAGTCCTTCCATGGCGATGGCTTCATTCAGCCTTGCCGATTCCAGAATAAAGGAGATGGAGTCAAAGCTGGCCTGTGTTGCGAACTCGTGAATAGCCGCCATTGTCAGGGGCCATTTTTCGTCCAAGCCGCCTTGCGGCATTTCGTCCACAGGGCGGGAGAACGCCACTTCGCCGTCTTTTTCCAGCAGCACGATGTTGGAGTGGTCATGTACCAGCACGCTGCGGGCCGTGTGTCCGCCTGCGGTCACAATGACTTCGGCGTATAACAGCGGCGAGTCTTTTGCTACCGAAACCTCAACGCTGCCATCTGCCACCATGCGGTGACCGGCTTCTGCCTGTTCGGGCGTCAGCTGTGAAAGCACTTCAAGGCCGAGTTCCGGCTTACCGCCGATGGCACCAACTGCAGCCGCAATGTTCATGCCGGTAGTGCCTGTTCCGGGTACGCCTACTCCCATGCCGTTTTTCAGCAGGTTTCCGCTTACCTTCACATCAATGTGCTCCGGCTGTTGTCCCAGCGCAGTCGCTGCGTGGGCAGCGGCCAGCGCCACGGCAATAGGTTCTGTGCAACCAAGTGCTGGAACCACTTCTTTATGCAGCAGATCAATGAACTGTGACCATTCCGGTTTAAGCATATATTCACCCGTTGTATGGTGTTTTCATGGTTTGCTTTACAGCAAAAAGTTATCTGTATGGTGACGCCTGCCGGGGGGCTTATCAGACGCTATGTGTGCCACAGCCGGGTGGAAGAGAGTGCGCTCTTCCACCCGGTATATCAGCAGCGTTGATTCGAATACCGGCAGCTTGGCGTCAGCGTTAAACCTTTTGGCCTGAAAGCTCGCCGTTTTTATTAAAGATGCCCTCAAGCATCAGGGCGATTGCGCCGTCTCCGGTAACGTTACATGCGGTGCCAAAGCTGTCCTGCAGGGCAAAAATAGCCAGCAGCAGCGCAACGCCTGCAGGGTCAAAGCCGAGCACACCGACAACGATACCCAGTGAGGCCATTACCGTACCGCCGGGCACGCCGGGCGCGCCGATGGCAAATACGCCGAACAGAACAATAAAGAGGAACATGGAGCCGAGTGCAGGCATATGACCATACAGCATCAGCGAAATGGTCATGGCAAAGAAAGTCTCTGTAAGCACTGAACCGCACAGGTGAATTGTTGCCCCCAGAGGTACCGCAAACTCCACGGTATCTTTGGAAAGAACCTTGGAGCGGGAGGCGCATTCAAGAGCCACAGGCAGTGTTGCCGCACTGGACATGGTTCCCACGGCGGTAAGGTACGCAGGGGGGTAATGACGCAGCACTTCGATGGGGTTACGGCGCGAAACAATGCCTGCGATGGTGTACAGCACGGCCAGCCAGATAAAGTGACCGGCAAGCACCAGCACGATAACCTTAAGGAACACAGGCAACTGGCGAGTCAGGCTGCCTTCGTATGCAAGTCCGGCAAAGGTGGTGGCAATAAAAAAGGGCAAAATGGGAATCACCACGCGGCTTACAACCTGCATCATGATTTTTTCCATTTCGCCCAGCAATTTGTTCATCACTTCGGCCCGTGTCCATAGCGTGGCGATGCCCAGCATGATGGCGGTAACCAGTGCTGTCATAACAGACATTACCGCAGGAATGTTCAACTGGAATAGAACTTCCGGCAGCTCCTTCAGTCCTTCCAGAGAAGTTGGAACGGACAGATGCGGGATAATGGCATATCCGGCAAGGCATGCCATAGTGGCTGCGCCCACCGATGACATGTAGGCAATGCCGACACCGGTCATCAGCATGCGGCTGGCGTTTTCTCCCAGTCGTGTGATGGCAGGAGCAATAAAAGCAATAATAACAAGCGGTACAGTGTAAAAAATCAGCTGGCCCAGCACATGCTTAATGGACATTACCACCTGCATGACATTTTCCGTTGCCATAAAGCCCACGGCCGCGCCGATGGCAATGCCAGCCAGCAGCTTGATGATCAGGCCGAATTCACTCTTCTTCTTGGTCATTGTAAACTCCTCCGATTGGTAAGGAGAGAATGCTGCCCCTTCAACAACATCCTCTCCGGACAGTCCGGCTTCCCCGTTATCGGCGCGCCACTACTTCGATTTCCACTCCTGCACCCAGCGGCAAGGCTGCAACCTGTACGCAGCTACGGGCGGGAAACGGTTCTGCAAAGTATGTGGCATACACTTCGTTCACTTTGGGGAAATCAGCCATATCAGCCAGAAATACGGTTGTTTTAACGACTTGCTGCATGGTGCAGCCTGCAGCAGCCAGTACGGCTTTGACATTTTCCAGAGCGAACTTTGCCTGTTCGGAAATGTCTTCAGGCATAACCTTGGTTACAGGGTCGATAGGCAGCTGGCCGGAAGTGAAAACAAGTTCTCCGGCTTCCATGCCCTGCGAATAAGGGCCGATTGCCCCCGGTGCTTTGTCTGTGGCGATAGGTTTGTTCACTTCCCGATCTCCTTGTGTTGATTTTTGCAGCGGCTGTTTCCGCTTCCGTCACAGAGCGAAACTGCTTTTGCAAAAAAATTATTATAAAACATGTTGTGATCCTGAAGTGATGGCACGTCATTAAGCACAACTTTGCGACTGTTGAGATTTTTTTATTGTGATAAAAAATTATTGTCAATGCGAAATCTGCTCGCATTTTAAAAAAATACTCCCGAAAAACGGGAGCACTTGGATGATGTTACCCTGCAACGCGCTGCAAGTATCTGTATATAGTGGCTTCGGATGCGGCCAGATGGCGTGCTACAACTGCAACAGCACCTTTCAGCAGGAAGACGCCTTTGTCATTCAGCGTGCGTACTATGGCCATTTTTTCTTCCGGCGTCATGCGCTCCGGCGGAATATCAGCGCCGTTGACCACCTGTAATATTATGTTGGCGGTCAGGTCTTCTAAAGACTCGGCAAACGTTTCCAGTGTATGCGAGTCGTCAGGCACAGGGCGGGGTTTTTCCATGTGCCCGCGCTGGATAAAGCGTTCAATAAGGTCGCGGGCTTCCAGCAGGCTGCTGTTATCCATGTTCAGGCAGAGCATGCCGGCCAGTGTGCCGTCGTCTTCAGTGATAAAGTAGGTTGCAGAATAAAGAGGGCGACCGTCTCGGGCCTGTGTTTTGTAACCTATGACAAACTTATCACGCCTCCATGTGCCGTCCTTGATAAGCTGCAATGTCATGTCTGTAATGGGGGAACCCACACGGCGACCGCTGATATGGTTGTTGGCAATGGCTACAACCGAACTGTCGGGGTGGGATGTATCGTGCAGAACAACTTCACAGTCCTGCCCCAGAAAGGTTCCCAGAAAGTCCACAAGCGGTAAAAATCGCTCAATGGCGGTCGGTCGTTTTTCGTCAGGCACTCTGAATCCTTTTTTTGTTACATGGTGATAAAAAATTATTACTGGGCGAAAAGTATTGCTCGCTGAGAATTCTGTCAAGGCAGGTCTTTCTAATCGTTTTTTCTGCTTATAAAAGCTGGCGATTGGGACAGAATCTGGTTGAGCTCGCGCCTGTTTGTGGAGTCAGGGGGGAAGAATAGAAATGAAAAAAGGGGCCGCAGCCCCTTGCAATACGCCATTGCAGACTAAGATCAGTCGCGCATGGCTTCTTCAATTTCGGTGACGGTTTTGGGGATGGGCTTTCCAAGCACGCGGGGGCCTTCTGCCGTAACAAGTACGTCGTCTTCAATGCGTATGCCACCGAATCCGATCCAGTCGCTGACAGCGCTGTAATTGATGAAATCTGCACAACGGGCTTCACTCTGCCAACTTTTGATAAGGTCAGGGATAAAATAGAGGCCGGGTTCTACGGTCAGGACAAAGCCTTCACGCAGAGTGCGCGCCAGACGCAGCCCGCGAAGCCCGAACTGGCCGGAGCGTTCAAGTTCATCAGCATAGCCGACATTATCTTCGCCCAGACTCTCCATGTCGTGTACATCCAGACCCATCATATGCCCGAGGCCGTGGGGGTAGAACAGAGCGTGCGCGCCAGCTGCCACGGCATCTTGTGTGTTGCCGCGCATCAGCCCCGCGTCTTTCAGCCCGTCCACAATCGTTGCTGCGGCAGCAAGATGTGCATCAACAAAACGCCTTCCGGCTGCGGCCTGAGCTATGCCGGTCAGCTGCGCAGCAAGAACAGTCTCGTACAGCGCTTTTTGTCTGCCGGAAAATGTACCGGATACAGGCAAGGTGCGGGTTATGTCTGATGCATAGCGTTTTGCTGATTCCGCTCCGGAGTCTATAAGGAGCAGATCGCCCGCCTGCATTATGTTGTCATGATTGTGATTGTGCAGGGTTTCGCCGTGTACGCTGAGTATGGTGGGAAACGAATGTGCTCCCGAACCGGCGGACGCGGCTATGCCACGCAACATGCCGTACAAGGTCCGCTCGGATATTCCCGGACGGGCAGTGCGAAGCGCTGCTGAGTACATGGCATGGCTGATATCAAGGGCCGATTCTATCTCTGTCACTTCTTCCGCTGTTTTTATGCTGCGTACTTCAACCACTGCCCGTATCAGCGTTTGCGAAACATGATGGTTACTGTCAGCAGAAGCGAAGCCGGTAACGCGCGCTAACATCTCACGGGTTTCTGCGCGATACGCAGGCAGGTGATGAATAGTTCTGCCACTGCTTACGGCTTTGTTTGCGTAGGTCTTGAGGGCTGCGATATCTCCGCCCCATGCTGCGCCTACGCGTTCTGCACGCTCGACCATGGAGGGCACAGGGCCGGACCAGATTATGTCATCCATGGAGGCATCGCGTCCCCACAGTTTAGCCTCGCCGGAGTCAATGTCGATGGTAGCGGCAATGTTGGGGGTGTCGTGCCCGAAAAAATAAAGAAAAGAGCTGTCCTGTCTGAAATCGTAGCAGTTGTGGGGATAATTGACGGGAGACTCTGTATGTCCGGGCAGCAGTATTATGCCCGAAGCAGCACGTCCCATTATGTCTGTTAGGGCAGCACGGCGCTGGGTGTAGGTCGGTATATCAAAAAGCGTGCGAAAAGGCATAACAACTCCTTGTACGGTGATCGGTACGCTGTTGTGGTGTCAGACGCTATCCGAAGCGGGAGAGCTTGAAAAGAGCTGACAATTGTAAATTGTTTTTTGGAATGGGAACGTCGAAAAAAATGGGATTGAGATAATATGTTAACAATTCAGACTAAAATGGTCTGAATTAGGAGTTTGAGATACGCTTTGTAGGTTTTGATATTGAGATAGTGATTGTTTATTAAGGTGTTATGTGCGTGTTTGGTTGCTGTTGTGCTACTATTGACAGCCGATAGCGTTACAGCTAAAGCGGCTGAAACAGATTATCAAATTCATTTTCAAAAAATGAGGAGCGACAATGAAAAAAGTACTGACTCTGGGGATAATGACTTTATTATTTGCAGCTTGGAACTCAGCTGCCTTTGCCTCTGAAGTAGTGGTTTACTCTGCGCATAAAGAGCATTTGATCAAGCCCTTGTTTGATGCGTATACGGCGGAAACAGGGGTAAAAGTGAAATATATCACGGCAAAAGCCGGTGCCTTGCTTGAGCGTATCAAGGCCGAAGGTGACCGGACTTCCGCGGATATGTTCATGACCGTGGACGCCGGTAATCTGTGGCATGCAGCCAATGAGGGCGTTTTGCAGCCTGTTTCTTCAGAAGTGCTGGAAAAAAAACATTCCCGCCCACTTGCATGATCCGCAGAATCTGTGGGTTGGCCTATCTGTGCGCGCCCGTACGATTGTTTACCATAAAGACCGCGTGAAACCGGAAGAGCTAAGTTCGTATGCGGATCTGGCAGAGCCGCAGTGGAAGGGACGTCTTGTGCTTCGCACCTCCAAAAAAGTGTACAACCAGTCTCTTGTGGCTTCTTTGATTGCAGAGCGCGGTGAAACAGAGGCCGAACGAATTGTAAAAGGCTGGGTAGACAACCTTGCTGTTGCTCCCTTCTCCAGCGACACCAAGACGCTGGAGGCTATGGTTGCCGGTGTGGGCGACGGTGCAGTGGTAAACACGTATTACTTTGGCAGGTTGCTGAAGGATAATCCCGAGTTGCCGCTTGCCATTTTCTGGCCTGACCAGAGCGGAGCCGGTGTTCATATAAACGTTTCCGGAGCCGGTGTGACAAAGTATGCCAAAAACAAAACCGAGGCAGTGAAGCTGCTTGAGTGGCTTTCTTCGGAAAAAGCACAAGGCCAGTTTGCAGCACTCAATATGGAATATCCGGCTAATCAGGCAATTGCGGCCGACTCTGTTGTTGCCGCCTGGGGCGATTTTAAAGGGAATTCTATGAACGTGGCAAAGTATGGTGAATATCAGGCTGATGCAATCAAGCTGATGGATCGTGCAGGCTACAAATAGTATGGCCCGGGCTTTGTTTATTCATCGGGCGAAAGAAGGGGCGGCCTTCTTTCGCCTTGTTGCACGATTCGGCGACTCTGGCTGGTATGGCGGGGCGTTGGTGCTGGCTGCCTTTGCAGCTACCCCGTTGCTGGTTTTACTGGCACGGCTGTTTATGCCGGAGCATGGTGTCTGGCAGCATCTGGCAGAAAATGTGCTGGGCGATCTTGTGCTCAATACGGTGTTGTTGTTGGGCTGTATTATTCCGCAGACACTTGTTCTGGGTGTGGGGTTAGGCTGGCTTACAGGTGCCTGTGAATTTCCCGGAAGGCGTTTTTTTGCGTGGGCTCTTGTGCTGCCTTTTGCTGTCCCCCCGTATGTTTTTGCGTTTGTCTATCTGGGAATGTTTGATTTTGGCGGGCCGGTGCAGACTGCTTTGCGTGCAGCGTTCCCTGCTGTTGGCTTCATTGATATCCGTAACGTTTCCGGGGTGTCTTTTATCCTTTCCCTTGCATTCTACCCGTATGTATACCTGATGAGCCGTAGTGCTTTTATGACGCAGGGGCGCACGGCGCTGGAAGTTGCCAGAACTCTGGGACAGTCTCCGGCAAGGGCGTTTTTTACAGTGGCGTTGCCGATGGCACGCCCTTTTATTGCAGCAGGCCTGTTGCTGGTATGTATGGAGACACTGGCAGATTTCGGCGCGGTGTCTATCTTTAACTACGATACATTTACCACTGCGATTTATAAGGCCTGGTTCGGCATGTTCTCTCTGTCGGGTGCTGCGCAGCTTTCCTCGGTGCTGGTGGTGTTTGTGCTTTGTCTGATTGTCTCAGAGCAGTTTTTGCGCCGCCGTATGCGTTTTTCCGAGGCAGGCAGAACAAACAGAAGTGAACGGCTGGTTTTACAGGGGGGCTGGAAGTGGGCGGCTTTTAGTGCGTCGTTGCTCGTATTTATTGTTTCGTTTGCACTGCCTTGCCTGCAGCTCGCTGTCTGGGGGGCGCAAGCCCTCGGGGACGGGGTGCTGCGCTATGTAGAGTACGCGTTCAATACGTTGCTGTTGGGAATAGGGGGAACGGTTATTGTTGTCGCAGCAGCTTTGCTGCTGGCTTTTGCACGCAAAAGCCACGGCGGGCTGTTTATAAATTTTTCTGCAAGAATTGCGACTCTCGGCTATGCGTTGCCGGGAACTGTTCTGGCTGTAGGTATTTTTATCCCCGCTGCATGGCTGGATAGTCAGTTGCTGAATGTAGCTGAACGCCTGACGGGGCTTTCATTTTCTCCTTTTGTACAAGGCTCCGTAGGGTTGCTGGTCGGCGCCTATTGTATCCGCTTTCTGGCAGCGGGTTATGGCTCTGTGGATAGTGCGATGCAGCGGATAACTCCATCCATCGGTGATGCGGCGCGCTCTCTTGGCGTAACCGGCTTTTCCATGTTGGGGCGGGTGTATCTGCCCATGCTCAAAAAAGGCATGATCACTGCGGCCATTTTGGTTCTGGTCGATATTATGAAGGAAATGCCGATTACTCTGATGATGCGGCCTTTCGGCTGGGATACGCTGGCGGTCAAACTGTATGAATATACAGCAGAGGCAGAATGGCAGCTTGCGGCCATTCCTGCTGTGGCGCTGATAGCCGCGGGAGTTGTACCGGTACTGTTACTTACAAAACAGATGGAGGAGGCTTGATGCCCTGTAATCCGCTATTACAACTTGAACATGTTAATAAATATTACGATTGCCTTCATGTGATAAAGGATGTGTCTTTTACTCTGGAACAGGGTGAAATCGGCTGCCTTCTTGGACCCAGCGGATGCGGAAAGACTACTCTTTTGCGGACGATTGCAGGTTTTGAGCGGATTGCATCAGGCAGAATAAGTATTGTCGGTGTCGAAGTCGCCGGAAGCGGCTTTTTACCGCCTGAAAGGCGGGGTATAGGGATGGTGTTTCAGGACTATGCACTGTTTCCGCACCTTACAGTGGCGCAAAATGTTGCCATTGGTCTGCGAGGTCTGTCCCGGCAGGAACAGCGGCAGAGAGTGAAGTCGCTATTGGAAACTGTGGGGCTGGGTTCCGAGCATGGCCGTTATCCGCATGAACTGTCCGGCGGTCAACAGCAGCGGGTTGCGCTCGCCCGGGCACTGGCGCCGGAACCTGCCTTGTTGCTTATGGACGAGCCTTTTTCAAACCTTGATGTAGCGTTGCGTGAAAAATTATCAGCAGAGATCAGAGATATCCTTAAGGAACGCTCTATGACCGCGTTGATGGTGACACACAACCAGAACGAAGCGTTTGCCATGGCGGACAAAGTCGGGGTGCTGGCGTGCGGAACCATGCGACAGTGGGGTTCGCCGCTCGCAGTGTATCAGCACCCTGCAGATGCCGTGGTTGCTTCTTTTATCGGTGAAGGAACGTTGTTATGCGGGGCTATGAGTGCTGATGGTACGGTGAGTTGCGCATTAGGAACTGTTGCTGCCGGAAATTGCTCTGTCAGTAGTTCCGGAGAGCAAGTGGTTGCGCTTATACGTCCAGAAAATATTACTTGCAGTGATACCTCTGGAACGCACGTGCGCGCGGTCAGTCGAACTTTTCGCGGACATAATAGCTTGTACACGTTGCAGGTTGAAAGCGGGGAGGAAATTCAGGCGCTTTTTTCCAGCACGATGAATTTGCAGACTGGGCAGAGAATTTCAATATGCCTGAATGAAAACAATCTTTCCGTTTTTCCTGTGTGTAATGACTGATTGCGAGCGGCTCGCGATAGCTATTTAAACTGCTTACGTGGTTTTTTGGCAACTACTGCCTATATATCATAAGGAAGGTCCGTTTTTACACGCGTAGGGACGGACCTTTTTTATAGCCGGAGGAAGGTTATGGGTAATGTGTAACCTGACACTCTGTAATGTGTGTGTGGGCTTATTTGATAAAAAGCAGTGTGTGGGTGGATAGCTGTACATTTTGTATATTTGAAATGATTATGAACTGTTATTGGAATGTACTGCTTGGGGAGTGTCGAATGTGATAATTGTAAGATGTGACTTAGTACATTCTGCGGCATCAGGTTTGCATGTCTTTTATAGTGTGCTCGCATATAGAGTCTGGCGTGTAGTTATAATTTGTGGCGCTGTGTATATGTGCAATATGATAGTGTTGCATAGCGTAAAACGCATGTGGTTTTACTGTATATGTGGTGCCAACCACGTTGCGGGAGGGGCTTTTTATGGTAAGTCTGCATCGGAAAAAACATAAGCACAGCAAGTTGCACGCGAGGAGCGCTTCAAAAATGCTGCTTAAGCTGTGTATGGCGTCCTGCTGGATCCTTTTGGGATGGTCAGTAGCCTATGCTTTTGCCGGCAGCCTTGCTGCGATTTTGCCTTACGGCTTGGCTGTGACTGCTTCCGGCGCCGCCTACGCCGGTTGGCTTGCGTATAAGTATTCCTCCGAGAAAAAAGAAATTGCCCAGCAGCTTACCGATGTGCTGTATGAAGAATCCAGATTGATGGAGCGCCTGAGAAAAGCCGAAGAAGATCGGGCACGCCAACAGGAAATAATGAAAGCGGCTGCAGCGGTAGATGCAGCTACCGGTCTTCCTAACGAGCAGTTATACAAGTTGTTGCTGGATAAAGCGTGGGCACACTGTCGTAGAGGCAATAAGCCCATAGCACTGGTAAGCGTACGCGTAGATATGTTTGAAGAGCTAGTGGAAACAAAAGGACATGAACGCGCTGCAGAGTGCTTGGCAAAGGTGGGGCAGGTTTTGAATTACAGCTGCCGCAGACCGATGGATGTGTGTGCACATCTGGGCGGGGCCAGTTTTTCCATTGTGTTGCCTGATACGGATATGAAAGGAGCGCAGGTAGTGGCCACCAATGTTCGCGGCGAGCTGGCAAAGAGCGGAATTCTGAACCCCCGATCAATTGTAGGGATTTATGTAACTCTTTCTATGGGGCTTGCCACTGCACATCCGCTTACCGATTCGTTAAGGCTGCATCTTGAAAATGTTGCAGCCGAGAATCTGGAGCAAGCTTTAAAGCAAGGCGGATCAGGCTGTTATCCACCGTTAGAAGACTGATATGTATCAAGGGCAGGTACGAAAAGCAGGAAGCTGAAGCTCCTGCTTTTTTTATTGTGCGACAGGACTTACAACGATTGTCTGGCAAGTCTGTTTTTCACTTTGTCTTTGTACATATTCCTGTCAGCCGTCTTCATCAGCTCGTTTACTGTTGTTCCGTCGTCAGGATAGTGTGCAACGCCGATACTGCAGAACACAATAAAGGTATCTTGCTGCAAGTTCATGGGGTGGGCCAGCTCTTCATGGATTTTAGTAACAATTTGCTGCGTTGTGATTCCGGGAGAAACGGCTGGCAGCAGTGCAAGAAATTCGTCACCGCCGAAGCGGGCGACTGTGTCTGATTTGCGCACTGTATTTTGAAGTCGTTGCGCAACTTCACGCAGCAGGTCGTCGCCGACTATATGCCCGAAGTTGTCATTAACTTGCTTGAAGTTATCAAGGTCTATAAAAAGCAGCGCAAACCTGCTCCCTTCCCGTCGGCAACGACGCATTTCCAGTGACACGCGTTCTGCAAACAGTTGTCTGTTAGGTAATTGCGTTAACGCATCATAAAAGGCCTGTTGTTCCAAGGCCGCTTCTGTTGGTTTGAGGTCTGTCTCACGCAATGTCAGTGCGTAACCGATTGCTTTGTTGCCTTCTGCAAGAGTCGTCAATGTGCAATTTATATGTGTTACGTCAGAATCAGGTAGCGGTAGAGTAAACGAACAGGGTACTTGAGGCGGGCAACGGCCCAGCGCATCCTGCACGGAACGGAAGAAGTCGATACTGAGCGCCAGAACGTGCAGCTCTTTACCTACAGGGTCGACAGGGGAGAACGCATGAAGGAGGTCACGGGCCGGACGACTGCAGAAAATAATGCCCCGCTCTGGTGATATACCAATGATTCCTGTGCGCAGATGTGTTGCAAGATAGCTTTCCATTTGAGCAAGGCGCTGTGCGTGAGTGCGGATTTCCTCAGTCAGCATAGCCCGCTGCGAGTCCATCAGGTGGCGCATTGAGCGTGCCTCACGAAGGCGTAACGCATGTTCAAGCTGCCTTTTATCAAAAAGCCCTGCCGGTCCTCCATTTTCATCTACAGTAAGAATAAACGCGCTGTTGCGGTGTTGTAGTGCTTCAAGAGCGCTGGCTACGCTTGTTTCCAAAGCGAGCACCTGCGCCCCCGGCAGGCTGAGCATGGAAAGGGGGGTAGTCCACGGATCATCCGTACTTTCAATTAAAGCTGCTACGTCTGTACGGTCAACTACAGCCGGTGCTGCATGCTCTCTCATGATCAGTAAGAGATTATTTTTACTTTTTGCCAATATTCTCATGGCATTAAGAAGTGGTCCCTCTTCAGAAAGCGTCTCATAAGACAAAGTGAGTATTGCTGAAATGTCAGCAAGTTGTAGGGGGGGCTGGTCAAGACAATGAGACAATTGCCGCCGGTGAAACGTTCCTTTTAATGTGCCATCTTGTGCTATGACAATGAGATAGGGGGCGCTACTGCCGTTAAGCGTCTGCCTTATGGTTTCTTCCGAGGCATCTTCGCTTACCTGCAGAAAGTCATCTGAACATACTTTGGAGGACGGAAGGGACAGAAAGTCTTTTTTTGATCCGGCACTGACAAGCAAATCAAGCGGGCGCAGGACGCAATGAGGTTTACCGTATTTTGTAATGACGATGACCTCTGCACCCTGACGAAAATATTCCAGTGCTTCTATGCATTGTGCATCATGGGCCAGACTGGGAACAGGCTCGAATGATTTCGCTTCCTGACTGACAAGGCATGAAGTGCTAATCATTTCCATCCCCCCATCTGGCATGAAAATGGCAGTATTATCTATTAGAAGTCCTTTGCAGACACTGTTATCGGGCCACATTAGAGAAAGTGCAAAACTTAAACCAATCGTGGGGGTGAGTCATGAGGAGAATTTGTCTTGATTTACCTGACGAACTGGTGGGGGCGGTGCAAAAAGCGGCCGGCAGGCAAGGGCTAAGCCCGCCTGCCTGGATGGCGCGGACCATACAACATGCTGTTGATGCCGAAAGTAATCAGACAATGGAAGACCGCAGAAGATTTCCGCGAATTGCTGTCGGCGTAAGGGGCCGCATGCGGTTGTATGACGGCGAAACCACTGCCCATGCTGCAGTGGAAGATGTATCGCTGGGTGGTGTGCTATTAAGTGTGAAACCCGACCTTGGCAGGAATGACGGAGGGGGCGCATCATTGAAAGAAGGTGATGTGTTTGATCTGGTGTTCTCTTTGCCGGGTAATAATAGGCCGGTATTGTTGCACTGCAGGGTCCTAAGGCATACTGCGGGCGTGCATCAGCATATCGGCGCACAATTGGTGGCCGCGGAATGGGACAGTATGGCTGGCCTGCATACTTTTGTGGAGAATACAATAGCCGCAACTGCTGGAACGGTGTAACATTGATGTAAGCTTTTTCGACGCGATATTGTTTTATTTTTGGCAAGGAGCGGCCTGTGTACACCAATCTTGTATTCAAGGGCGGCGGCGTGAAAGGAGTGGCCTACGCCGGTGCGCTGAAAGTTTTGGAGCGCCACGGACTGCTCTTGCCTGTCAGGCGGGTTGCCGGTGCTTCATCAGGTGCTATGGCAGCTGCTTTTCTTGCCTTGGGTGCTTCGCCTGCTGATATGGCGGAAATTGTGCTGCGAACGCCTTTTAAGCGCTTTATGGATACTTCCGGATGGATTGGTGGAGATATAAGGCGACTACTGACAGAGTACGGCTGGTTTAAAGGAGATGTGCTGGGCCGCTGGGTCCGGTCAAATGTACAGGTACTTACCGGCAATGCGCAACTGACCTTTGGCGAACTGCGTGAACGTGCTATCGCACAGCCGGAAAAATATCGCGACCTGACTGTAGTTGGTGCCAACCTGACTTTGCAATCGCCGGAACTGTTCGATGCAGATTCCACTCCTGAACTGCCTGTGTGGGAAGCTGTACGCATCTCAATGGGCATTCCTCTTTTTTTCAAAGCCATGCGCGGAAGCCGCGGCGACCTTCTGGTCGACGGAAGCGTGACATGGAACTACCCCATAAGTCTGTTTGATCAGAGAAAATTTATGAATGGCTCAAAGCCGCCTGAAGGGGCAGAGTCTCCCGGCTTTATGATGGGGGGAGGCGTTCCGGGCGAAGTATTTAATCCTTCGACGCTTGGTTTTATGGTGGAAACCCGCGACAATGAAGAAGCGAGGATGCAACATCCTGCTGGCAATATTGAAGGATTCGGGGCCTACCTGCGTTCTATCATCGGGTTTATGACGGATGTTTCATGCAGTTCGTTCCTTTCTGAAGCAGATTGGAAGCGGACCGTATTTATTGAAGCATTAGGGGTCCGGACTACAGATTTTTCAATCAGTAAAGATATGGTAGCCCGCCTGATAGATAGCGGTGAGAAAGGGGCGGAGCTCTATTTTGAAAAAATACTACGGCAGAAGTAGATTGTGCATTTTTTCCTGTCATTGTTATAATAGTAAGTAAACAAGCTCTGTTAGAGTGTTCATGAGTCCCTATTGCTTGTGTCAGGCTCCCTTCCCACAACGCGCAGCTTGCCTAATCCCGCCAGAGTCTGGTAATATCAGACTGTCTGTAAATGCGGGATTGCCCTCATTGACTTACTGGGGATGCGCTGTATTTTCAGCACCATATTATTTGTAGTTTATTGTATGCGGGACTGCTTTCCCGCAAGCCGAGATACAGGCCAACCTGCCATAAGCAGGGCGGAAAGCCACGGGTCTACTCACAGATAGCCGGGCTGCCTCGGTTCATGCCGATGCCGTTTTCTGAGGGGGATGTGATGGCGAACGTCATGATTGTCGACAGGCAGCCGGAATTTATAAAAGTTCTGGAAACAGAACTTGCACCGGACGGGCACCAGCTTGCTGTTGCAGGGTCTGTTGCTGAATGTCTGGATAAGTGCCGCCTGAGCCCCATTGATCTGGTAATACTGGAAGATAGCTTTGCTTCCGAGGTACACCACAGCGTGGCCTCTTTCAAGCGGCTGGCTTCTTCTCCGGAAGTGGTGGTTGTCACCGATAAAGGGGACCCTCTGCTGGGTGAACTTGCATTGCTGGAAGGCGCCCTCAACTACATGGAAAAACATTCCGCGCCTCGTGCCATCCGTACTCTTCTGGGGCGTATGGGATATGTGCGCGAAGCTTCCGGTGCAGGTCGCGCGGCTCCTTACCGTTTCGGTATTGTGGGCAATTCTTCCAAAATCCTCTCTTGTTTTAATCTGATAATGCGCTCCCGCGCTTCCGATGTCAGTGTGTTGCTGGAAGGTGAAACAGGCACCGGAAAAGAACTTTTTGCCAAAGCTATCCATAAACTCAGCCCGCGTGTGGACGGGCAGCTTGTTACCGTTGATTGTGCTTCTTTGCCGGAAACGCTGGTAGAGAGTCTTTTGTTCGGTTACTCGCGCGGAGCGTTTACCGGTGCAGACGGTAACAGGGTCGGTCTGGTAAAACATGCCGATGGCGGAACGTTGTTTCTGGATGAAGTAGGCGAGCTGCCTCTTTCTGTGCAAAAAAAGTTTCTGAGAGTGTTACAGGAGCGCAGGTTCCGCCCCGTAGGTGGCGGAAAAGAAATTTCCAGTGATTTCAGATTAGTTGCAGCGACAAACCGCAACTTGCAGCAAATGGTTGAACAAGGATTGTTCCGTAGCGATTTGTTGTACAGGTTACGTACGCTTAAAATTACCTTGCCCCCTTTGCGGGACCGCGGTGAAGACGTTTTACATATTGCGAAGCATGTTGTGAAAGAGCAATGCCGTAAGTCGGGATTGCCTGATAAACGCCTGTCCACAGAGTTTCTGGATAAGCTCAAAGCGTATGACTGGCCGGGAAATGTACGCGAGCTGGTAAACATGGTTGAGAGCGCTTTTGCCATGTCGTCAGAGGAAGAGGTTATCTATACAGAACATCTGCCTCCTCAGCTTCATGCACGTCTCGTGCGGTCGTATTACAGCAACAACGACAGACCTCACTGTCCCGCATCGTCGCATGGTGCTATTCCGGTGATGAGAGAAAATACAGTTTTTGCTTCTCGACAGCAGCTTGTTGTTTCTGTTGCGGAGGCTAACGAGCCGTTTTCAGAGGGGGAAGTTGCAGCTTCTGTTGCTGCGCATTGCTCGGAATGTTTCGCAGCAGATGATGAGAAGGGTATGGCGCATCTTAGGTCGTTAGGATCTTTCCGTGAGGCTAAACGCGAGGTTACCGATTCGTTTGAAAAGGACTATCTGATCGTTTTGCGGAAAGTGACAGGGCAAGATGTGAAAACGGCCTGTCGTGTATCAAACCTTTCCCGCGCACGCCTTTATGAATTATATCGTAAACATAATATTCTTGACTAGTCCTCTGTCAGGTTACACTCATTGCAGGCATGTAACCGGAAAGCTGTTTTGGGATGTATTTTGTTCTACCTGCCGGAAGAACGGCTATAGTGAAAAAAGCACCCTCGGGTGCTTTTTTACGTAGTTGTTCCAGCAGGGAAAATCCGGCATGAAAAATGATTATCTAGTGAAAAATGTGTTTGATAATTCCCATATTAGGCATGAACCTTGAAGGTCTATTTGGTTACCATATGCCTTGCTTTTGCCCTGTGTACGATGATTTTGGCCTCAGGCAATGCTTATAGCATAATCATGCGCATGACGGGTTGAGATATATGCAGAAAAAGCGACTTATGAATCTGTTTGATAAACCGACAGGTGTTGCCTTTGTCGACACTGTGTAGAGTCGTGATCGTTGGCGGTGCAGGGCGAGGCAAGAAGTTCAAGGAGTTTGTTCAATGAAGACCCTGAGGGGGCGATGAATGCTCCTCCGAAACGGCATGTGCCGTTAATGCGGCTGTGGGACAGGTGGCATTCAAAGCTGAGTAAGTCTTGTGTCCCAGGAAGGGCGAACAGAATATCGAATGTTTTTGCAGCACCCAGTGCTTTTCCAAGTGCCTCGTATTCAACTGTAACTTCGCCGCCAAGACCGCCAAGGGATACATCTGTGATGATGACTTTGCGGTAGCTGAGAACGTTATCTTCACAGGGAACACTGATAGCAGCGGTGATATTTACAGATTTTCTGGGTGACAGACGTTTGCTTCTGTCAGACCGCTCAGCAGGGTGTTGATATGAGCTCAGGTGTGACCGGATGATATCTGCCGCAAGCTTTTCGGGAGTGCACCCGATAGTTTCGGAGATTCCCTCAAGAATTTTTACTGAAGCAGAATCAAGCTGTACCGAGAATTGTGAAGTTGTTTTGCTCATGATGCCCCGTGCGTCAGGATAAGCGAAAAGGTTAGCTGGCTTAATAGTAAATCTTTGCGACAATTGTGCCAATGAAGTATGCTGCTGTGATATGTTGCGTTATATTTGTTTGACGTATTGTTGTCCTGCCTGCTTGTACTGATATGGTTTATTCAATTTATTCTGTATGGCCCGACGCATTGCCGCGTTTCTAACCGCCAGACCGGAGAGTGCTTATGCTGGAAGGAAAAGACAGACGTAGAACTATTCGAATCAAGCGATCTTCTTTGCTGGATTGCAAGCTTGGCGATCTGGATAAACCGGCCATTAAGGTTGCAGAAACGCTTGAAGAGTACTCCGGCGCCTTCGGTCTTGTATATGATGAGTACCGCCGTGCAGGGTACACGCAGGAACACCCTTCCGGGCTGTTTTTCAATGCATGGAGTCTGCTGCCCAAGACCGCAGTTTTTATATTTAAAAGCTATCTTGAGGTGCTCAGTACCGTAACCTATATTCCTGACACACCTGAGTTTGGCCTGCCTATTGACGCGGTATTTAAAGATAAAATTGACGAGCTGCGTCAGGCCGACCGTAACGTTGTGGAGGTGGGCGCACTGGTAACACAGCGGCGGCGCAGATGGTCAAACATGATGGTTTTTCTTGCTAAAGCCATCATGCGCTATGCCGAACTGTCAGGTGCGGACGATCTGGTTGTAATGGTCAACCCGAAGCATGTGCGTTTTTACACCAACCTCATGCTGTTCAAGCCTTATGGCGAAGAGCGGTTTTATGAAAAGGTAGGTGCTCCTGCTGTCGCGCTCAGAATTGACGTTCGCGCCATCAAAGATTCACTGAAAGAAGAATACGGCGTGCCACACGGTGAGGAAGATTTTGAGACTAACCTGCACCACTTTTTTGTAGTCACTAATACTATTCTTCCCGGAGCAAAGCCTTCGTTTGGTCCTGATTCTGTTACTAAAAACAGTCCGCTCAGCCCGTATGCCGCAAACCATCTGTTGCGGGCCCGTCCTGAGGTGCTGGATTCTTTGGAAGACGAACAGCGTGATTACCTTGAGAGGGTTTACCATCAAGCTTTATTCAATGAGCATGGAGGAATCCGCAAGGATAAGACAGGGCAGGTCAGAACGCCTGCTATTATGCTGCAGAATATGAAACTGGAAGACCGTGACGTTTACACGGATACGGCTTTTTGCAGGAATCTCGGGCTGCTTGAATATGCCGAACAGCGCAAGCTGCTGAATTCGCGTGTTGCAATTGCGGGGCTTGGCGGTGTGGGCGGAGAACATCTGGTCACATTGGCGCGGACAGGTTTTGGCAAGTTTAATCTGGCGGAGTTTGACTCCTTTTCACCGGTTAACGTGAACAGGCAATACGGGGCCACTGTTTCAGCTTTCGGCAGAGAAAAGCTGGACGTGATGGTGGAATATGCGCTGGGTATCAACCCGTATCTTGAGTTGAAAACCTTTCCGAAGGGGATCAACGACGAAAATCTGGAAGAATTTCTTGAAGATGTTGACGTGGTTGTGGACGGCATCGACTTTTTTGCACTGGATATACGCAGAAAGCTTTTTAACATGGCTCTTGAAAAGGGCATTCCCGTTATTACCGCCGGCCCTATGGGATACTCCAGTGCGTTGCTGGTGTTTATGCCGGGTGGTAAAAACTTTGATGATTACTTTGACATTCATGACGGCATGAAAATGGAAGATATGCTCTTCCACTTCGCTTTGGGGCTGGCCCCCCGTCCAACTCACGTTAAATATCTTGACCGCCGTTTTGTTGATATGCGTGGCAAGCGCGGCCCGTCGATGGATATCGCATGCCGCATCTGCACCGGCATGGCAGCCACAGAGGCTGTGAAAGTGGTGCTTGGCAAAAAGCCGACCCGGGCAGTGCCTCAGTTTACACAGTTTGATCCGAGCACAGGTAAGCTGGTGAAGAGCAGGCTTTTTTACGGCTTGAAGTCGCCTCTTCAGAAGATGAAGCTTGCCATCGCAAAAGCCTTTTTCTACCCACCGGAGCCAACGGGCGCTGCCGAACCTGACCAGCCGGATATGTGTAAAGCCGGAGAACTGATTTCGCAGGAAGCCTTTGAATTCATCATTCGTGCAGGCATGCAGGCACCCTCGGGGGACAACGTCCAGCCGTGGAAGTTCCGTATCGGCGAAAATTCTATTGAAGTTTTTGCAGACAGAGAAGCTGATAACTCATTTTTCAATGTAGCTCAGGTGGCAACTCTGATGTCTTGCGGTGCAGTTGTGGAGAATATGGAATACGCCGCAGGAGCGATAGGGCTGCATTGCAATATTACCCTTGAACCGGAAGACAAAGAACCGGACTGCGTGGCTGAAATCAAGCTGGAGCCGCGCGGTGTGCCTATGTTTGAAATTGCCGAATCGTCATTGTGGCGCAGGTGCACCAACCGGCAGCCTTTATCGGTCGAGCCTGTTCCTGATGAGGTATGGAGCAGGCTGGAATCTATGGTTTCTTTGCCGACGATGTTTGCGTGGGCATCACAGGATTATTATTTTGTAGATGAGGAAAAGCTTCCTGAAGATTCCCCTGACAACAAAAATGCTTCTGCTCGAACCGGAGACGCCACGGCAGGCAACTCAGACGTTGTATTAACTGTGGCGGAAGTTGTGGCTATAAAGAAAAAGATTGAGAAAGAAAAACGTCTTGCCAAACGGCGTAAGAGAAGGATGATACTCGATAACGTGCTGAAAGGTGAACCGCTTTCAGGGTTGGAAGACTATCCTGTTCTGGCTGAAGCAGTGTTCAAGGCGGACAGGGTGCGTGTTGAGCGTAAGGACCTGCATGAATACCTTATGAAGTATATTCGGTTTGAGCCTCAGCAGGGACCATACGGTGATGGCCTTCCGTTGAAGAACCTTCAGGTAGGGGTGGCAGGCGAGCTGTTTATGCGTTTTATTAAGCCATGGAGCCGGATGGAGAAGCTGCTGAAGTACAAGAAACTTGCCGCAATCATCCCCACTTTCGGCAGGCTTTCCGTGATGCATTCCGGCGGCATAGGTTTGCTGAGCATTCCTGATACTGAAGAAAAGACGTTTGTCGAAGCAGGACGCGTTTTTAACAGACTGTGGTGCGCGCTGGAATATATGGGCTATTCTGTCCAGCCGCTGGCAGCGCTGACACTGTTGCATCTGCGTATTCGGCTGGAAGGGCCGGACGCGTTTGACCCTGAACATGTGCAGTTACTTGAAGAGGCAGATGCCGCCATTCGTAAGGTATTCAAGTTGCCTGATGCGGCCATCCCGTTGATGATGTTCCGTACCGGCAAGATGAAAAGAGTAACGCACCGTACGTTCCGCAAATCTTTGCATGAGTTGCTGAAGAAATAAACGGACATCCTGAAATAAAATGTAAAGCCGCCTTGTGTTATGCAGGGCGGCTTTTTTGCGTGAGAATGGTTTGCCTCGCAGCCAGCCTTTTAAAGGGGCTGGCAAGGGGATAGTCCGGTAGGGTAACTGTTCGGGGCTGCGTACAGTATAAAGGGCTTAAGTAAAGACGAACCGGCAGGAAATGCAGGCTGGTCCGCTTACCAGAATCCCCATGATTCTGTGGCAATGACCCATACACCAAGAACTCCGTTAGTTACGACATGAGCCAACGTGCACTGCGCGATGCTTCTGGTACGTATGAGCACAATGTTATATGAGATGCCCGCCAGAATACCGGCTACGACAAGGTGGTGCTCAAGACCGAAGAGTACTGCGGTGGCTGCAAACGCAGGCCAATGAAATACGCCGATGGCGACCTTGGTGAAGGCCGGATTGGTAACATACCGGTAAATGAACGAACGCCAGAACAGCTCCTCCATAACCGGAACCATCAAAGCGGCTCCTAGCAGGCGTATCAGAAGCAGGCTGTCACGCTGCCAGCCTGCGGGGGCGATATCCGGAGAAAAACCGGGAGGTGTTCCGATACGGGCCCACGGCTGGTCCAGTTGAATCCAGAAAGCAAAGACAACCAGACCGGTGGCTATTGCAAAAAAAGTATTGAGTCCTTTTTGGCCCCGCAGCCCCAAATCACGCAATGAGAATTCCGGACACCGCGGCAGGGCATAGCATAGGGCCGCTGTCACAATAAGAGCTTGCAGCGGGTACATGTATGATGCCAGTTGTGCCAGCTGATGCTGCATAGCCGGAATAAGGGAAAGAAGCTCACGCAGACCGATAAAGCCCATATAACACGCAAAGGGAAGCACCCGCGGAAGCATCAGGGCCATTGCGGGCTGCGGACGCTCTTTAACGGGTGCGGTTTGCAGTTCCGTTTCCGGCTCGTTCATTATTGTATGGTTCCCCTTGCAGCGCCTGCTGCCTCTTCTCTGGTTTTACCGGTGTCGATGTAGGCGTCAACACGCAGCCCGCTGATCAAGGGAGGAGTGCCGTCAAGAGTGATCAGCACTTCACGCACCCGTCTGTCCATGTGTTCCGATGGATCCCCTGTGCGGGTGTGCTTCTTGCCCATGAGCAGCTCTATGCGTGTAACTTTTCCTGTGAAGTGCGTTTGGCCGTAGGCGTCTGCCACGATATAGGCGGATTGCCCCGGTTTGACACGGGCAACGTCTTTTTCATCCACCTCAACACGTACATTAAGCGTGGCGATATCGCCGATAGTGATTACAGGACTGTCGTAAAAAAGCGAGAAAACTTCGCCGGCTTTACGGTCGATACGCAGTACCGTTCCTGAGACAGGTGCACGCAGGCGTGTTTTGGCCAGTGCTGCTTCGGCTTCGCGTACACGGGCATTGGCGCTTTGCAACTGGTACGAGGCTTTCGCAATGTCTTCTTTGCGGAACATGTCTTCAACCAGCACGAAACGCTGACGGGCTTCTTCGTACTGTTCTGCGGCAACGCGGTAGTCTTTCCACGCACGGTCCGCCTCTTCCGGCGCTATGTGCTTTTGCTCTGCCAGTTGTTCACGGCGCTTTGCTTCTTTATATGCCTGATCGCGGATGGCCCGTGCGCTGCGAACAGCTGCCCATGCTTCGCTTTTTTCTGCGGGACGCGCACCGCGGACAAGTTTGTCATACTCTGCCTGTGCTGCGGCGGATTCCGCTTCTGCGGCCTCCAGAGCAGCCTGCTGCTCTTCGTCCCGCAGCTTGGCGAGCAGAGTACCGGCTTCGATATGTTGTCCTTCTGAAACCATAACGGAATCGACGACTCCGTTGACCTCAAACCCCAGCTTACGTTCCTCGGATACAGGCTCTACCACTCCCGGCGCCACCGCCCTGCTTGCAGGGCGGGCTTCTACCTGTTCAGCAGCAGGGGTGACCTGCAACGAGGCAGCCTTGTTCTGATCAAGGCGGTCTTTTAGAAAGAAATACGCCCCGCCGGCCAGCGCAAGCAGCAATACGATGATACTTAACTGCTTCATGATGCCTCCTCGGGCGTCCGGGCAGTGTGCAGTCTGCCGTCTTCTATTCTGACAACTCTGTCTGCAAAACGGGTGATGCGGTTATCGTGCGTAACTATTACTACAGCCCTGCCGTGTTCGCGGGCCAGTGCCTGTAACAGTGCCATAATCCGAAGTCCGTTTTCAGAGTCCAGAGCTGCGGTGGGTTCGTCAGCCAATAGCACTCGCGGATCTCCTGCCAGTGCCCGCGCTATGGCCAGACGTTGCTTTTGTCCGCCGCTCAGCTTGGCCGGATACTCCGCGGCCTTATCGCTCATGCCTACATCTTCAAGGCGTTGCATGGCTATGGCTTTCGCCTTGGTTCCGCGTATGCCCCGCAGATCCAGAGCCACCAGCAAATTGCCGATGCAGTCCAGCGTGGGGAACAGGTTATATTCCTGAAAAATAAAACCGATGCTGCTGAGGCGTACCTGTGCGAGCTGCCGCTGGCTCAGCTTGCTCATGGAAACACCGTCAACTGCAATGTCACCAGACGTGGGAGTCAGGATGCCGCCCATAATGGAAAGCAGTGTGGTTTTGCCGCTTCCTGAAGGGCCCATAAGCATGAGAATTTCGCGATGACGGATGTCAAGGTCAATATTCCGCAGTGCATAGTGAACATTATCACCCGCACCAAAGGCTTTGGAAACGCCTCGTATGGAGATTGCCACATCCGTCATTATCGTTCCTTTTTATTGTTAACGGCCTTTAAATACTACAGCGGGGTCAATACGCATGACTTTGCGGATAGATATGACCGAAGCTGAAGTACACATAAGCAACGTCATGCAGAACATGCCTGTGGCAAGCTGCCACGGCAGCAGGATGGATACATCGCTTGTCGCTGTAACCGTGACAATGAGCAGACACAGGCTCATGCCGAGCGCATACCCAAGCACGGCGCTTATAAGGGCCTGCACAAGTAATATGCGTAAAATATACCCGTCAGGTGCCCCCATGGCTTTCAGCGTGGCAAATTCGGGCAGGTGGTCCATTGTTGTTGCGTATAACGTCTGCGCAACAACAACCATACCGACAATAAGCCCCAGAAACGCAGCTACTACCAGTGCCGCGCCCGCGCCCGTGCTGAGCATCCAGTATTCCCGCGTGGTGAGGCTGAATTCGGCAGTAGTAAATACATCCACGTTGCTGACATGCTTCGCTATTTCTTGACGCAGATTCTGCGGAGATACACCTTTTTCAGCGCTGGCCAGCACGTATGTAATCTGGCCCGGTCCAAAGCGCGAGTAGCGATGGCCGTTCTGGTATGCCGTGAATATATATGGTGAAGTGGTGAACGAACGGATACCTTGTGTAAATCCCATTACACGGGCTCTGCTGTCTGCAATTTCCACTTCCTGTCCCATGCTGCCAACGCCTAGCTTCTGCATGTACAAAGAGTCCATGATGACGGCATCATCAGCATCCAGCCTGCTGGCTGTGCCGCGGACAAGATTCCACGGGCCCCCCAGTCCGGTGTCCACGTCATATGCCACAATTTCTATGGATTCCTGCCCGCCGCCGGGTTTTTTCCAAAACGAGAAGTCAACAACCATGCGTCCGGCTTTTTCAACCCCCGAAACAGTCATCACTTCCTGCAACTTTGATTCCGGCATAGGCATGGCAATATCAAATGTCTTCACTCCCTTGGACGTTACCCATATATCCGCACCGCTGTTGTCAACTACACCGGAAATGGTGGTGACAAACCCCAGGAATAATCCAGCCTGTATGGTTACCAGCACCACCGCAAAGACAATACCAGTCAGGGTGACGATCAGACGCACCCTGTCATGGAATAAATTGCGGAAAGCTATTAATGTAATCATTACAGGTTATTCTCCGTAAAATTGTACACGTTGCGACAAAATCCATACTCAGATGCTGACATAAAGGCACAATTATAGTATTGAGGCCATTCTAAACGCCAATGTAACGTACAGGCAATAATTATTGTATGCACTTTCGGCGTGTTTGTGGAGGGGTCTCCTTTTTCAAGACTAGTCTTGTTTTTCCGTACTGAACTTGAGAGTATGGCAAATTCATACTGCCGTACCAAAGCCTTTAACGGCTGTGAAATCAGGCTTCTGCTGTGACTCATAGTGGGTGGCACGATTCTGGCTTTATATAGCCAGAACGTTATTTATTGAAGTTTTACTGCTGCGTCAGTCTATACTCACCTAGGGGGGGAGTGAATGAGTTTCCCTTATTATTTTCGTACTCTTGCTGTTGTGCTGGTGGTCATTACATTAGGCCTGTCCGGGTGTTCTGGAGAGACCAGTGAGGACTTTCTTGCAGAAGGGAAGAAGCTTATGGAGGAAGGCAATCCTTCGGGGGCAGTTGTCTTCTTTAAAAGCGCTCTGGAAAAAGAACCCCAGTTTTACGAAGCCAGACTGGCACTTGGCAAAGCGTATGTTGCTGCCGGAAAGCCTGAACAGGCGGAAACTGCTTTTCAGAAGTGTCTGCGGCAGAATGCCGGCGACCCCGAGCTGCGCCTTGAGCTTGCCCGTCTGTATGTTGATCAGCGCAAAAGCAGAGAAGTCCTTGAGCATGTGAATGCGTATGAAGGACTTGCTGAAAAAACTTCGGAAACTGAAGAGTTGAAAGGTGTTGCCCTTGCAATGGGTGGCAACAATCCCGGAGCAGAGGAAGCTCTGGTCTCTTCAATCACGCTTGATCCCGAGCGTATTCCCGCCCATATTGCTCTTGCCCGTCTGTACGCCAGTATGGGGAGACTTGCTGATGCACGCAAGTATGTAGGCGACGCACTGAAGATTGATCCTGTTGATTATAACGCCCTGCTGCTTTCTGCAGAGCTCAGCCGTATAGACGGAACGCCAGAACAGATTATTGCCGCGTTTCGCGAACTGGCAAAGCATTATAATAAAGATGCGTATGCACGCTACGTTATAGGTGTGCAGAAGATGAAGCTGCGTGACCTTGAAGGAGCCCGCCAGACCGCTTCCGCCATGCGCACTGAGTTTGGAGACGATGCGTATGTCCTGATGCTGGAAGGTATGATTGCTTACGCCGCTAATGATTACGAAACTGCGGCACAGGCTTTTCAGCGCAGCGTGACACAGCGGCCTACGCTGGACGGTTTTTATCGCCTCGGGCTTGCCCAGATGAATATGGGCGATCTGGAAACCGCCCTCAGCCAGTTCAGAGTTGTTCTGGACAGGCAGCCCCGTCATACCGAAGCACGCCGTATGGTGGCAGCTACGTTGTTGCGCCAGAACAGGCTTGAGGATGCAGCAGCGGAAGCGCGGCGTCTTATAGAAAATAATCCGGATCTTGTATGGGGACACTTCCTGCTGGCGTCCGTTGCTCTGGCTCAAGGCAACATGGAGCTTGCAGCAACTGAGCTTGACGAGGTTACCCGCCTTGATCCCGGTATGACAGAAGCGCATCTGCAGAAAAGCTACATTAATATTAATTCCGGCAAGCTTGATCTTGCTCAGGGCGATCTGGAAAGTGCTGTCAGCGCCTCTCCCGACAACCTGCAAGCCCGCGTGGCGCTCTTTCAGTTCAATATGGGGCGCGGCCGGTTTGATGAGGCCGAAAAAGTCCTTATGGGCGGCTTGAACAACACACCGCGTGATGCTGTTGTCTGGAGCTATATGGCCCGCATGCATCTGCTGCGCAGGCAGGAAGATAAGGCGCTTGCTGCTTTGGAAAAAGGGCAGCAGGCAGACCCTGACATGGCCGACAACTATATGGCCGCAAGCCGCGTGCATGCGGCAATGGGGCGCAACGAAGAAGCTCTTGCCCAGCTTGAACGCTACCTTGAACGTAAGCCGGACTCAGCTCGTTTCGTGCTTGTATCTGCAGTGCTCCATGAACTTCTGGGCAACAGCGAAGAAGTCGAAAAGCGGCTTGCACGTGCCAAAGAACTTGGTGACCCCGATGCCGTTCCTGTCTGGTACACGCGTCTGATGTCCAAAGGCGAAACAGATAACGCACGTACCTTGCTTGAAGATGCATATGCAGCCTCAAAGTCGTTACGTGACCTTTCGCTGCTGAGTGGTTTTTATCTGCAGCAGAAACAGGTGGAAAAGGCGGTAGCTCTTTATAACGAATATGCTGCTACTGACCCTGTTGCCGCGGCTCGGGGGCTCTTCACCATTTATACTGTGAATAAACAGTTCGATCTTGCGCTTGAACAGGCAAAGGTTCTGGAAGAGTTGCTTCCGCTGACTCCCGAAGGGGCTCTGCAGGAAGCCGCCACTCTGGAAAGAATGGGCCAGCCCGAAAATGCGCTTGCCCGTCTTGATAGTGCCTACAAGCAGTACCAGACGCCTGATCTGCTGATTGCGCAGGCTTCTGTTGCCATGCGTATGAATAATATCGCTAAAGCGGAAGCGTTTATCCGCACCTGTCTGAAGGCTTCGCCTGATTACGCCCCTGCCCGCATTGCCGCCAGTGAACTGGCACACCAGCAGGGCCGGCTTAAAGAAGCGGCAGAAGGGTATGAAAATGTACTTCAGCGTGATCCGAACAATGCGATCGCGATGAATAACCTGTCCATGATCTACGTGCAGGATAAGGCTACGGTTAACCGTGCGTTGCAGTTGGCACTGACTGCATATGTGCGTCAGCCTGACAGGCCCGAAGTTATGGACACTCTCGGCTTGTGCCTTACGGCAGCAGGGCGACCCGCAGAGGCCGTGCGGGTTCTTGAGCGCGCCAGCACCCTGATGCCGGACGATCCGGCCATTCGCTATCATTTTGCAAAAGCGTTAGCGGCTTCCGGCAACACGGAAAAAGCGTTGCAGGAAGTAAAAATAGCTCTTGGCAAAGATGAATTTTCCGAGGCAGGGGAAGCCCGGAAACTTCTGAAAAGGCTGGGAGGGTAACCTGACGAGGAGGGGGGACTTATGACTTCCAACACGTTTACTACCTTTGTTCAGGACCTTGTGTGGCTCGTTCTTGCGATTTCAGTTGTCGCATTGCCCGCACTGGGTAGCTCCGGTATCGCGGCGTTGCCGCAGGTGTCAGATGCTCTTCTGTTTGCTGTAGTTATTCTGTCTTGCACTTTTATTGTTGAGAAGATGGATTCTGGTCAGGGACAACGCGGTGTCGCCGTTCTGCGGATCACCGCTGCTGCCCTGTTGCTTGCATCGCTTGTTCTGCTTGGCCTGCGATTGAGTGGCGGGGTTTTTGTACAGCAGGAGGCCATGGCCGTTGCGGTTCTTGGCTGGTTTGCTTTGTTTCGTTGCGGAGGTGTGATGGTGCGCCGGTATTGGGACTTTTTTCCTGGTCTGGCACCGGGCGTTTTGATTGTGGGTAACGGTGACCTTGCAGACAGCATGCGTACGCTGGTTCTGGAAAGTCGTGGCCGCTATCGCCTGAAAGGGTTTATTGAATGTTCTGCCAATGGGGGCGACATTTCTGAAGCACTGAAAGGTATGAGCCTGCTTGATTATGCTCGTAAAAACAAGGTGCGCAAGATGGTCGTTTCGCTATCAGAGCGCCGGGGAGCATTCCCGCTGGATGAAATTCTTCGCTGCCGCATGAATGGTATTGAAGTGGTCGACGCCGCCAGTTTCTACGAAGAAGCCAACAAGAGGCTGTATATCGAAAATATTACTCCCAGTTGGTTTATTTTTTCTCAGGGATTCAGGATTTCGCAGTGGCGCCGTGTGGGTAAAAGGTTCATTGATATCCTTTTCTCTACTATCGGGCTGTTGTTGTTTGCTCCTTTTTTCCCTGTTCTTGCTCTGCTTATTAAAATGGATTCTTCCGGACCGGTTTTTTTTCGTCAGGTTCGCGTGGGAGCCGGTGAAAGCGAGTTTGTGATTTTCAAATTCCGCTCCATGCGCTCTGATGCAGAAAAAAATACCGGAGCTGTCTGGGCATCTGTAAATGATCCCCGTGTGACAAAGCTTGGCAACTTTTTGCGCCGCAGCCGGCTGGACGAGATCCCACAGTTGATCAACGTCATCCGCGGCGAAATGAGCCTTGTAGGCCCCCGTCCTGAAAGGCCGGAGTTTGTAAAAACTCTGCGCAGGCAGATCCCGTTTTATTCCGAGCGTCATTACATGAAGCCGGGGGTTACAGGGTGGGCACAGGTTCGCTATCCCTATGGTGCCAGTGAGGACGACGCTATCGAAAAACTGCGATACGACCTTTATTATATAAAAAACTATTCTATCATATTCGATTTGCGTATCATGATAGATACCATCGCAGTAGTTCTTTTCCGAAAGGGAGGTCGATAGTGAAACGAAATTTACTTTCCGTATTGTTGGCAGTGGTTGTTTTAACCTGTGCTGTTCCCGCAGTTTCCGCCATGGATGAGTATGTCATCGGCAGCGGCGACGGTTTGCTGGTTAACGTGTGGGGTGAGTCTGATCTGAACGTAGCCATCGCAGTGCGTCCTGATGGCCGGATTACCGTACCCGGTATCGGAGATGTGATGGCCCAGGGCAAGACGCCGACCCAGCTTACTGCAGAAATGACAAAGAAGCTGTCCGAGCTTGTCCGCAATCCTATTGTCACCGTCAGCGTGACTGCCGTGCGCAATAATGCCGTGACTATTCACGGTGCCGGTGTTCAGGCCAATGTTGTTCCTCTGGAACGCAGCACCACATTGCTTGAACTGCTTGCGCAGCTTGCGCCCGGTGATACTGCTGATTTTGATCAGGCCTACCTTTCCCGCGGTGGTAAGCAGGTTGTTTCCGGTTTTACTGAACTGTTCGTGAAAGGCGATACCAGTCAGGATGTGGAACTGCTTCCCGGCGACAGAATTTATATTCCTTACCGCGCAGACAGGAATGTCTTTGTCATGGGCGCTGTGAACAGCCCGATGGCAATACCGCACCATGAAGGGCTCAGCGTGCTTGAAGCTCTGCTTGCGGCCGGCAGCTTTAATAAGTTTGCAGACCGTAACAACACTGTCATTGTCCGGCAGGAAGGTAAGGTAAAAAAATCCATACCCGTCAAAGGCGGTGATCTGGTGAACGAAGGCGATCTCAGCCAGAACCTTGCGTTGCAACCGGGCGACTATGTAATTGTGAAGAAAAGCTTCTTTTAGTTTTCGGGGTTTTCATGGATAAAGTGCTGGATGATGTCGAGGCCGGTGGCGGCCTCGACATAATGCGTTATGTGAATCTGGTATGGGAGCACGCACTCAGCTTTTGGATTATTGCCTCACTGGTGATGCTGCTGGCGATTGCCTATGCGTATTCACTGCCTAAGGTTTATGAAGCCAAAAGCACCATTGCCATTGAGCAAAGTGTCATTAACGACCTTGTGCGCGGCATTGCCATTACCCCCTCAATGGATGCCAAAATCCGTATTCTTCAGGTTTCGTTGCTGAGCCGTTCATCACTGCTCGGAGTCATGAACGCTCTTGATATGGATCTGGGGCTGCAGGGGGCCGCTCTGGAAGAGCGCATTGCTGCTGTACGAAGTAACGTTAACGTCGGGCTGAATGAAAAGCGCGGGTTGTTTACCATTGCGTACCAGAGCACAAGCCCTGAGAGGGCCCGGGATTTTGTTAACACACTGACCCGCCAGTACATAGAAGCCAGTACTTCGGATAAGCGCGAGGAGTCTTTTGAGGCTACCCGCTTTCTAGCTGACCAGATTGAAGTCTTCCGTAAACGGATTGAGGCTGCTCAGTCAGAGATTGACGCATTTAAAGCTGACCGCGGCATGATCCTTAACATGAGTGAACCGGCTTTGCGGCAGGAAATTTTACGTGCGCAGGAAGAGTTGCAGATTCTGCGCATCCGCAAAACTGACCTGCTCGCCCAGCGCGGCGTCATGCTGCGTAATACGCCGCTCCGCAACAGGCTGGAGGCGCTTGAGCGTGAACTGTCCGCCATGTTTGTCAGTTATACGGCAAAGCACCCCCGTGTTGTGCGTCTCAAACAGGAAATTGAAGGGCTTAAGCGTGAAGTTTCGCGCAAAAGTGAAGAAGAGCGCCGCGCAATTTATGGCACGTCGGAATATCAGCGTATCAAAGTTGAACTTTCAGCTGTAGAGCAGCAGGAAGCTCAACTTCTTGGAAAGATTGAAGAGAACGAAAAACTGCTGCGCGAAATTCCTTCTGTTGCAAGCGAACTGGCAGAGCTTGAAAACAGAAGGCGGAAAGAGTCTCTCATTTATGAGCAGCTTGTGGGCAGATACGGTCAATCTGAAGTTTCCAAGCAGATGGAGTTGCAGGACAAGGCTGTCAATTTCAGAATAATTGACCCTGCTGTGTTGCCGTCAGTTCCTGTCAGCCCCAAGCGGTGGCTGATTATTCTTGCTGGCATGGCCGGAGGGTTGGGCATCGGGTTTGGCGTACTTTTTATCTTTGATTTCTTAAACCCGCGCATCCGGTCGGCAGATGAACTGCGCAAGATGGGCTTTCATGTCATGGCTGTTGTGCCCAGCATTTCGGATGTCGCTGAAAGCAGGCGTTTGTGGCGCAGGCGTATCAGTGTGACACTGTGTGGCATGGCGTGGTGCTGTGTTGTCATAAGCATTGCCTTAACTGAGCTTATGCAGATGCCATATGTGGAACTCGCGCTGTCCCGTGTCGGGACTACTATTTCATCATGGCTTTAAGGGATTAACTATCGGGCGTTGCGGACGATAGCGCGTTGTTATGTCGCTTTTTTCAACGAACTTTCGCATAAGGCGACTACTTTCGGGGAACTAATCTGATGAGCAGAATCGAACAGGCGCTTGCTAGAGCGCGTAGAGATAAGCAGCAGGAAGGCGCGGGCAAAGAAACCTCTACCGTCCAAGACGATCAGAGGGCTGGCGTGACACCTGCAGATCTGGACGAGAAGGCCTTGCTCCGTCAGCCTGAAGGGAACTCCCTGCAGAACGCTATCCCTCCTGCGAGTGGGCAGGCAGCATCTTCTGTTGTTCCCGCAAAAGCCAGAGTCAGGCTCAGCCCGAAGCTGGTCACGGCAACGGCTATGCAATCCGGTCTTAGCGAGGAATACCGCAAGCTTAAAGAGCGGCTGGTTAAGCTGACAAAGCGGAACGGTTTTCAGAATATGCTGATGGTCAGCAGCTCGCTGGCGGGAGAAGGGAAAAGCCTGACCGCCACAAACCTTGCCATCAGCCTTGCACAGGAATTTGACCACACCGTGCTGCTTATTGATGCAGACTTGCGGCGACCCACCTGCCACGAGCTGCTTGGGGTGCCCCGTGCTCCCGGTCTGGCGGGATGTCTGCTGGACGGCTTGGACCTTGCGGATGCACTTGTTCCTACGGGGCTTGGCAGACTGTCTTTTCTGCCGGCGGGCAGAGCCGTTTCAAACCCCGGTGAGCTGTTTGCTTCTACCATGATGCAGGACCTGCTTCTGCAAATGAAGAACCGTTACACCGACAGGTACATCATAATCGATACGCCGCCTGTGCTGCCTTTTTCGGAAACACGCGTTCTCAGCCGTGTTGTGGACGGTGTTGTTATGGTTGTCCGCGAAAATGTAGCCACCATGGAAGACTTGCGCGAAGCGCTTGAGGCGCTGGAAGGAGCAACCATGCTTGGCGTTGTCTACAATAACGCGAGTCAGAAGTCCGGTAGACGCAAAGGGTATGGATACGGATACGACGGGTACGGTGCCAGCTCTTAGTTTCAGGGGCGACAGATAACTTTTGCGGAGTCTGAGTGTATACAGAGTTTTTTCAATTACGCGCAAAGCCGTTTGAGCTGTTGCCTAACCCTGACTTTCTGTACCCCAGTAAAGCACATAGAAAAGCTTTGGCGTACTTTGAATATGGTTTGAAGGAGCGTTCAGGTTTTATTCTGCTGACGGGCGAAGTCGGGTCCGGCAAAACCACGCTTATCCGTGAAATGCTGAAACGCGATCTCAGCCGGATGGTTTTGTCGAAAGTATTCAATACCCGCGTTGATTCTACTCAGCTGGTGGCAATGATCAATGATGACTTCGGGCTTGAGACCGAAGGGCTGGATAAGACTGCCATGCTGCGCGATCTGAATGACTTTCTGATTGACCAGTATGCCGCGGGCAGACGGGCTGTTCTTATTATCGACGAAGCGCAGAATCTGACTCCTGAACTTTTGGAAGAAGTGCGTATGCTGTCTAACCTTGAGACAGACAACGCCAAACTGCTACAGATTATTCTGGTCGGTCAGCCCGAATTGCGTGAAATTTTGCGTTCGCCTGCTCTTGTGCAGCTTCGGCAGCGTATTCAGGTGCATTGCCATATTTCGCCCCTCAGCATTGAAGAAACAGAAGAATATGTTCTCTACCGGCTGGAAAGGGCGGGCAATCGCGATGCCATGAGTTGGGATGACGGGGTGTTTGAAATTATGCATCAGGCAACACATGGCGTTCCAAGGTTGCTGAATATTTTGTGTGATTACGCTTTTCTGGATGCGTATGCGGAAGAGCGCCGCTACATGAGTAAAGAGCAGCTGCGCGATATGCTGGATGAAATGGACTTTGAACGTCAATTCTGGCCTGAAAGCGACCCTGCCAGAGATGTGCAGACCGGAGATCGGGTGCATAAAAATATGCAACCGTTGCGTACGGTCAGCAAAGCTGGCGGCACGTCTGCCGCAAAGCGGATGATGACCCTGCTGCAGGATATCGGCCAGCGTGTTGATATTCTGGAACGCGCACATGAAAAGGGCGGACCTGAGACTATTGCAGACATAGCAGAACGCCTGACTATGCTTGAAAAAAGGATGACGATGCTGTCTGCCCGTTTTGACTCGGTACAAGTTGGAAGCATGCACGGCGTAAGAGCCCCTGAGTTACCTATGTTGCAGGAGTCAAAGCCACCCAGAAAAAGCTGGTTGCGAAAGCTCTTTTACGGTGACTAGCAGCTGAATTTTCAGGAGTTTTTGTTAACAAATATTTGACGTCAAAAGTCCCGTAGGGTACTACCTTAAATGGTAGGATTGAATCCGCATAATCGTGCTGTTCTCACGCTGCTGCTTTAGCGTGCAACCAAGACCCCTTACGGTAGGAAATATGAAGCGCCTCTTATTCCTCTTGCTGGCTGTAGCCTTTTGCCTGTCGCCCTCTGCGGCGGCTGCAGATCTTGATCTGAATGCAGGTGTCAGTGTGGGGGGAGAATATAACGATAACGTTGATGAGACATCGGGCGGTCGTAGCGACTATATAACGCATGTCAAACCTACGTTAGGCGCAACATATGAGGGGGGGCGGATAACAGGATCGCTCTCTTATGCGGGGGACTACCAGTACTACAAAGACGGAACGTATGAAGATGATTACAATCACAGGCTGGAAGCGGAAGTTCTTGCCAATGTGATTGAAGATTTTTTCTTTGTCAGCGTGACCGATAATTACAGCTCTGTGTATTCCGACGCACGCCGGGGCGAAGTGCTCGAAGGGGATGACACCGAAGCTTCCGGCACAGTGGACAGAAACGTTGCTACTTTTTCGCCATACTTTGTGTTGCATCCTGATGAACGTACGCAGATCAACACCGGTTATAAATTTACTGACCTGCGCTATATGCAACAGGACGACGGCACAGATAAGATGTCGCACCAGTTGTTTGTTGATGTCGACAGACTGCTTTCTGAAAAACTGAGTGCCCTTGCAGGGTATTCGGTAACACAGGAAGACGCCGAGGAAGAGGAAGGACCTTCTGACGACCTCATCCGGCACAGGGTATATGTAGGTGGTACTTACACGTACGCTGAAGAATCTTCGATCACCTTGCGTGTCGGACCTTCATACACAGAGTATGACCGCGGCGGTTCGGCAACGGACTTGTTTTATGAAGCCTCTCTGGTGCACTCGTTTGGCTCTGTAATTGCGACTCTTGGTTTTAATCAGGATTATACTGATGATCCTGATACAGGCGATATCCTGCTGACTGCTTCGTATAATGCAGGGCTGACCAAGGTGTTTGACAGAGCCTCGTTGACTCTGGCTGTGGAATATTCGGAGTCAGAAGAAGCGGAAGGTTCTGTAGGTGCAGAAGGCAGCGCCAGCACAACCAAGCGGTGGCGCCCAAGCCTGCGCGGCACATACGAGCTGTCTGAGCGGGCCGTGCTTACCAGCGGGCTTGTGTATGACACTGAAGATACTGACGATGGTGAAACCGAGCGTTGGTACTATGACGCTGCTTTGTCTTACGAGATGTTGGAAAACATCAAGGCGACGCTTTCGTACAGATACAAAAGCGTGGATGAACCGGGCAGCAACCCGTGGAATTCAAACAGGATCATGGCCGAAGTCGGCGTTACGTTTTAATGTATGCGTGACACCTTCTTTCGGTAGCTGTGCAAGCTGAAAGGAGGAGGTCGCATGCGCAACGCACTTACAGTCGATGTGGAAGATTATTTCCACGTCAGTGCGTTTGACAAGAGCATTCGTCCCGAAGACTGGGACTCTCTGCCGTCTCGCGTTGAAGCCAATACGCTGCGTATTCTCGAATTGTTCGACGAACATTCGGTACGCGGAACCTTCTTCATGCTCGGATGGGTTGCAGAACGCCATCCATCCCTTGTCCGGCGTATTGCAAAAGCCGGACATGAGCTTGCCTGCCATGGATACGCGCACAGACGTATCACTCAACAGACTCCCGATATTTTTCGTAATGATGTCAGCAAGGCCAAAAAAATGCTGGAAGACATCAGCGGCAGCCCCGTGACAGGTTTCCGTGCTCCCAGCTGGACTATTACCCGCCAGACCATGTGGGCACTGGATATCCTGAAGCAACTTGGATTTGTATATGATTCCAGTATGTTTCCCATTCATCATGACATTTACGGTGTGCCCGACGGTGAACGTTTTCCGCACATTGTGTACTGCGGTGGTGGTGCAATGGCGGAGTTTCCGCCCAGTACCGTGCTGCTGAAGCTGGGAAAGCGTACAGTTAATGTTCCTGTCGCCGGAGGCGGTTATCTGCGTTTGTTGCCGGCACAGCTTATAGGACAGGCTTATCAAACGCTTAACAGGCAGGGCCAGCCCGCTGTGCTGTATTTTCATCCGTGGGAAATTGATCCCAATCAACCCCGCATAACAGGGCCGGTGCCTTTCAGGTCCCGTTTCAGGCATTATCTGAATCTGGGCCGGATGGAAAAGAAATTGCGCTACCTGCTAGTGCATCACTCCTTTGCTCCGATGAGAGAAGTGCTTGCAGAGGTGCTGGGTGAGGGCCGCATGGCGCAAGCCTGCAAGCTGGCAGAATCTGTAAGTTCCGGAGACGAAGCCCGTGTCTGATTTCATCGCTGCCGACGCACCGCGTAACAAACCTGATTTGTTTTCGTACATTGCCAGACATGTCGTTGCTCCTGCGTGGGCAGTGTACGAGCATACTCCTTATCTTAAGCATCTTAAGAAACTTCAGGTTTCTCCGTATCGCCCCCTTGACGACGTCAGGCAGGAACAATGGCAACGGTTGCAGACGATGCTGCATCATGCGGCAGACCATGTTCCCTATTATCGTGACCTGTGGCGCGAGCGCGGCATTGAGATCAGCTCCGTGCGCACGTGGGAAGACTTTTATCGTTTGCCAGTGCTGGAGAAAGATCATATCCGCCGGCACGGGCGCCGGATGCTTGCAGACAACGTACCCGCTGAAAAACTGGTTTGGACCAAAACATCAGGCTCTACAGGTGTCTCGCTGGAAATTGCAAAGGACGAAGCCAGTCAGCAATGGAAGCGGGCATGTACAGTACGGCACGACATGTGGTCGGGCTGGCGACTGGGTGAGCGTATCGGCGCTGTCTGGGGAAATCCTGAAAGCCAGCAGCATTGGCGCCTGTGGCTGCGCAATCTGTTGCTGCAACGGATGACCTTTCTGGACACGCTGCGTATGGATGAAGAGGCCATGCGTACGTTCCACAGCAAGCTGCTGCGCGAAAAGCCCATTGCGCTCTTCGGGCATGCTCATTCTTTGTATCTTTTTGCGGCCTTTATGAAGGCCAATAGTCTGGATGGCATTTACCCGCGCGGCATTATCAGCACTGCAATGGTGCTGCATGACTTTGAGCGGGCAACCATTGAAGAAGTCTTCGGGTGCAAAGTGACCAACAGGTATGGCTGTGAAGAAGTCAGTCTGATTGCCTGCGAGTGCGAAGCGCACAGCGGCCTGCATGTAAACATGGATACGCTTATTGTTGAGTGCGTGGATGGCGATGGCTGCCCTGTACCGCAGGGCGAATCCGGTGCTGTGGTTGTGACAGACCTCAGTAACATGGGCATGCCCATCATCCGCTATCGCGTGGGCGATGTGTCTCGTTTTCTTACAGAGCCTTGCTCCTGCGGGCGCAGCTATCCACGGCTTGCTGCTGTAGAGGGGCGTATAGCCGACTACGTTCGTACGCCGGAGGGTGAGTTTATCTCCGGCATATCGTTGACCGAAAATTTTGCCATGAAACTGACAGGCGTCAAGCAGCTGCAGATTGTACAGGAGGAACTTGACCATCTGCTGTTCCGTATTGTGCGCGGTGAAGACTGGCAGCCTGAGTCAGAAAAGGTGCTGGGTGGTCTAGTGCAGGAACGTTTCGGCGGCTCCATGCGCTTTGATATGGAGTTTACAGACTCCATTCAGTCTGAAACCAGCGGCAAGTTCCGGTTCTGCATCTCAAAACTGGCTGACAAACCGTTTTCACCAAGGGGCTGATGATTGTGCTCTCTGTTTTTTTCAGCCTGATACTTTTGTTTTCCAGCCTTGCTCTGGCGTGGTTGTTTTTGCTGTGTGTTACTGGTTGGCGCCGGTTTGTCCGTCGCCCTGTGGCCGGTCTGGATGCCGCAGGCGAAATGCATCAGGCAGAGAAAACAGGGAAGAGTGAGCAGCCCGTGCGCTTTGCCGTGGTGATTCCTGCTCATAATGAAGAAGCAGATATTGTGGCAACTGTTAAGGGTGTGCTGGCGCTGGATTATCCGGCAGAAGACTTCTGTGTTGTTGTAGTGGCTGATAACTGCACCGACAATACTGCTAAAGTTGCATACGAGGCTGGTGCTTCTGTGCTGGTACGCAACAACGATGTGCTGAAAGGTAAGGGATATGCTTTGCGCTATGCCTTTGATGCCTTGCTGGGAAGCCGGAAGCATGACGTTAGCTCCAGCCATGACCTTTCTGCATGTGTTGCCTTATCTGGTCTGGATGCTGTTGTAGTACTGGACGCCGATACACTGCCCTGTGCTGATATGCTGCATATATTTGCAGCCGGACTGCATCAGGGAAAGCAGGTGCAGCAGGCTGAATACGGTATTCTGAATCCTGATGCGGCAGCGCTTACATGGCTGCTGCACGTGGGAAATGTCATGGAGAATATTCTTTTCCATGAAGGACGCATGCGGCTGGGACTGCCTACCGTGCTGCGCGGTAACGGAATGTGTTTTGCCGCCGAAGTGTTGTGTAACCACCCGTGGCAGGCTTTTTCGATTACGGAAGATACCGAATACACACTGGAACTGCTTCGAAACGGCATCCGTACAGAATATGTTCCGCAGGCGCAGGTTCTGGCAGAGAGTCCTGTAACGGTTGAACAACTGCGTATGCAGCGGCTTCGCTGGGCTTCCGGCAATGCCGGACTTTCACGGCGCGAAGCTTTTGTGCTGATGCGTAACGGTATGAAGCAGCGCAATGTTGCACTCTTTGATGCAGGCTGGAGCATGATTGTGGGTAGTCGCCCGTTGCTTTTGCTTTCTGCGTTGATACCGTTTGCCGGTGGTGTGCTTACCGGCAGCGCTTTTATTGCATGGTGGGGCTTTTTCCTGCTGGCTGGTCAGGGGGTACTGCTGGCGGCAGGCATGGTGAGTGCGGGGTTGAACAGCAGACGTATGCGGTGGTCGCTGTTTTTACCGGTGGTTGTTTTTGAGCTTGTTTCTGCAACGCTCAAAGGTATGCTAGGGGTAAAAAGAACAGTCTGGCAAAGGACAAAGCGCATATGATTGTTTCCTGCGGGGCGATGTTTGCCACTACTTCTTCAAAAGGCGCTCAGAAATCCGGTGTGGTTGGAACATCAGACTATGACAGGCCGCTGACAGTAGCTCATTGCATTGCAACAAATTTTTACGGCGGGCCGGAACGGCAGGTGCTTACGCATCTTTCGTGCCTTCAGAAAGCCGGTATCCGTCCTTTGCTGATTCCTTTTTTTGAAGAAGGCAGACGTAACGAACTGTATCATAACGCTGTTGAACTTAACGTTCCTGCGGTGCCCTTGCTAAAGCAGGGGGCCTTTAATCCCGCGTTGATATCAGAGCTGGCAGAACTGCTTTGCAAGCACGGCGTACATGTGCTTGTAACGCATGGTTACAAGGCTAACGTCGTAGGGCGGCTTGCAACATGGTGGGCCGGCATACCGGAAGTGGCAGTCTCGCGCGGGTGGACTGCAGAAAGTCGAAAAATCCGTTGCTATGAATGGCTGGATAAACGCTTTTTACGTCTGGCACAGCACGTTGTGGCTGTTTCCGCAGGCCAGCGTGAAAAGGTCGTGGCCTGCGGGGTTCCGTCCTCTAACGTCAGCGTTATTCACAACGCCATTGATCTTGATTCGTATCCGGAGGCCCACGGTAAGTTACGCCGTGAACTTGGAATTTCACCGCAGGCTCCTTTTGTGATTTCTGCAGGCAGGTTATCGCCCGAAAAGAATCATGCCGGTATGGTCCGTGCGGCTGTGCAGGTCCTTAAACACCATCCCGATGCTGTGTTTGCTGTATTTGGTGAGGGGCCGTTACGTCAGGCGCTGGAGCAGCAGATTCGTGATGCCGGACTTGAACAGCGTTTCCTGCTGCCCGGTTTTCGCAGTGACATGCGCAGCATCATGCACGAGTGCGATGTATTTGTGCTGCCCAGCTTTACAGAAGGTCTGCCCAACGTTGCTCTGGAGGCTGCCGCCAGTCGTAAGCCAGTCGTATGCACCCGCGTAGGCGGCTCGCCGGAAGTTGTGCGGCATGGGTATAACGGCTTGCTGACAGAGTCAGGCGACGATGCGGCACTGGCCGATGCCGTTTGCCGTTTGCTCGGCGATGCAAGCCTGCGCGAACGCATGGGGCGGAGTGCCTATGAGCGGATGCAGAATGAATTTTCTTTTGCCAGCCAGACAAGCCAGTATCTGAACCTGTACCAACGTATTACAGGTATCGGTTGTGGTGGCGGCGGTTGCCGGTTTGAAGTCGCGCACCAGTCTGCCGTAGCTCCTGCTGAAATGCGCGTAGCCACTGTGCCGCAAGCGTCACCTGACAGCGAAGGAAATAATATCTGATGGTGCAGAACAAAAAAAATACGTCGCAGCAGGAAGAGACGCATAGCGCGCTTGATCCGCAGTCTGACTGTGCCTCGGAGGCTGTGGCGGAGCAACTTTCCGGCAGTGCCGGTGATGGCAACAGCGGAGCGGGGCTGAGCGCTGATGCTGTTGCGTCTGAATGCGAAGAACTGAATGGACAGGTTGCAGCTGAGCTGATTTTAGCAACAGAAGCCAAAACTGAGGCAGGCTTTTTTGAAAAAGGTTTGCCTGATGATGCAGATGGGGCTGTGTCTTCAGCACATGAGGCAATCAGTCTGTGCGATTTGGACGATGTTGATGGCGGCGACACCGGCGATGCCCAAGTTCTGCCGGAAACACCTCCATGGCTGTCTGATGGCCCGTGGCCATTCATAACGGTTGTCATGCCGGTACGTAATGAAGAGCGCTTTATTGCTGATACGCTCTGCCAGCTTGTCCGGCAACAGTACCCGACGCAACGATACGAAATTCTGGTGGCAGACGGTATGTCTACTGATGCCACGCCGTCCATTGTACGGGCTCTTGCAAAGGAATTTCCGCAGATACAGTATGTTGAAAATCACGGCATTCGTTCTGCGGCAGGACGTAATGCGGGGTTCAGGCAGGGCAGGGGCGATATTTTTTTGGTGGTGGACGGGCACTGTCATATCCCTGATGCCAAACTGCTGCATAATGTCGCGCAATGCATGCACGAATTTGAAGTGGACTGCCTTGGCCGTCCGCAGCCTCTTGATGCGCCGGACCTTTCTTCATTTCAGCAGGCGGTTGCACTGGCGCGGGCATCGCGTATTGGGCATGGGGCGGATTCACTTATTTACAGCGACTATGAAGGGCCCGCCAGCCCTGTCAGTAACGGTGCTGCGTATACACGTGCCGTATTTGAAAAGATCGGATACGTGGATGAACGTTTTGATGCCTGCGAAGATGTTGAATTCAACTACCGTGTGGAGCAGGCAGGCTTTCAGTCTGCCACCAGCCCGCGACTGACAGTGCGGTATTATCCGCGTGAAGACGTGAAAAGCCTGTGGCGGCAGATGGTACGCTACGGTGAAGGGCGGTATCTGCTATGGCGGGTGCACCCCGAAACCTTATCGTGGGCGGCTCGGATGCCTGCGCTTTTTACTGCGGGCGTTTTGTCATTTCCCTTATGTGTGCTGTTTGCTTTTGCAGGTTGGAAGCTGCCCGTTGGTCTGTGGCAGGTGGGGGTGGTTTTGTATGCTCTTGCCGTGTTTGCCGCCTCCGCCATCGAGGCTCAGCACGGGGCTCCTGTCCTGCTTAAACGCTTACCGGTGATTTTTGCCACAATTCATCTGGGGCTTGGTTTTGGCTTTTTACGTAGTGCCGCACGCGAACTGCGAGCAGCGTATGGACCCTGGAAGGCCTCCAAGGCTGCGGGATTGCGACACAGGATGCGGAAGATGCTGCGTGTGCCGGAGCAAAAGCCGCGAAGCGATGATCGGATCAGAGTGGGGATGATCATAGACCGGATTGAATCTCCCACTGCTGGTACCGAAAAACAGCTTCTTATGCTGATTGAAGGACTGGATCGTTCGCGCTTTGCCCCTGTGCTGTATGTGTTGCAGGACTCACAGTGGTTACGCAGTTCATTTTCTCTTTGTCCTGTACGCGTGGCGGATATTCCTTCTTTCAAACCCGTTGGGGCATGGCGCAATGTCCGCAGAATGGCGCAATGGTTTGTAGAGGATGAAATAGATATTCTGCAGATGCATTTTCGTGATGCCACAATTGCAGGCAGCGTGGCTGCAAGGCTGGCACGCGTTCCACGAGTCATCAGTATGCGTAAGAATCAAGGGTACTGGCAGAACTATGCAGAGCGGATACTGCAACGGGTTCTCAACCGTTGGGCGCATCGGTTTGTAGCGAATTCTCATGATACCGCCCTTCGTGCGCAGAAAAGCGAAAAGTTGCCGGAACAGATGGTTACTGTGATTCCCAACGGGTTTGCGATGGACGTTGTTTTGCCCCCCATTGGTGCACTTGAAGGTTCTGCCGCATCCGGAATTAGTTGTGGTGAAGAGAAGCCGGCAGGGCAGCATGAGGATGCTGTATCCCCACGCGAGGCGGAACGGCAAACACGGAAACGCGCCGCGCGGGAATTGCTCGGGCTGTCTTTGGATGTTCCTGTGGCAGGTATTGTTGCCAACCTGCGACCGGTAAAAAGCCATGAAGTTTTTTTAAAGGCGGCTGCAAAGGTTCGGAAAAAGCTTCCTCAGGTCCGCTTTGTCCTTATCGGTGACGGAGACAGAGCGCAGGATCTCCGGTTGCTGGTGCGTAAGCTGAAGCTGAATGATTCCGTACTGTTTGCAGGGCGTCGTCCGGATGTGACTACACTGCTCCCCGCCTTTGATATCGGGGTGTTGTCGTCGCGTTCTGAAAGTTTTTCCAATGCGTTGATAGAATACATGGCCGCGGGCCTGCCTGTTGTTGCCACGGATGTGGGTGGCGTGCGCGAAGCGCTGGCAGAATCTTCTGCCGGTCGGATTGTGCCTGTCGGCAACGTGCGTGCTCTGTCGGCCTCGATGCTGGCACTACTGACAGACGAAGCTGCTGCGCAGCGTGCTGCGGAAGAACACCCGCGAATTGTCCATGAGCGTTTTTCGGCGGTGGGCTATGTGGCCGCATATGAAAGTTTGTATGCGCAGCTCATGAATGAGGCCGCCGCAGAAGCGGAGAATGGTTGCAATGTTGCGGCATCAGACCATGGCGAAGACGTTAGCTCTGACCGGCAAGCGAGGGCTGATGTGCATGAAGGCGCTGACAGCGCTGTATCTGCAGGAGAAGCCAGTCCGGGGCCAGATCTGTCCGAAAGCGGGAAGACGCGCGATGCAGGTTGTGGCTCCAGGATTTTTGATAATGCTGAAATTCCGGCTGACCGCATGACTCCGTCAGGTCAACCCGTTGGTAATGATGCTGCAAAAGGCAGTGGAAGAAAAGGGAGCTTGAAAGGATGATGCTTAACAAGCAAGTGGCCTGCCTGTTGGCAGCAGCAATATTTTGTACGGCTATAGTGACCTGCGGTTTTGCTCCTTCTGTTTCGTATGCGGCGCCGCAGCCTGAGCCTGTATTCACGGCCGGTGAAGTACATTCCGGCGATGGAATGGCAGAACTGCTCTGGCAGTGGAACGATGAAGTTGTGAAGCTGGAAGGCGTAAAAGGGCTGAAAGTCTACCGCCTGCGTACAGGCGACGAGATGGCGTTCCGCGTAGATCCTATAGTGCTGGTCAAAGACTGCGGCATGGATACCTCGTTGCGGATTGAAGACCTGCAAAACGGCAGACAGTACGTGTACTTTTTGCACACATATAATGCGGAAGGAAAAGAACTGCCGCGTGCCATGCTGCTTGCCCGTCCGGGGCTGGACCCGCAAGGTGTGCCGCAGGCGGTTAAGAATTTGTATGCAGTATCTGGTAACGGTGCCGTGGGCATTTTCTGGGATATTCCCGAAGAGCGCGATGTGGTCGGCTACGAGTTCTCGCGCAAAGCCCGTGGTGATGCAGACTACACCCTCCTTGCCCGCTTCCCGCTGTTTGTGAAGGGCAAGATGGGGCAGGGCGATAAAGCTGCTCCTCTGCCGATTCAGCGCCCTGGCTTTTTTCGCGATGTGACTCTGGCTGACGGGCATGATTACTGGTACCGCATCCGAGTGGCAGATTCGGAAGGCAACCTTAGTGTCGCCGCTGAAGTCGGCCCTGTCCGTACCTCCGCTGCCCGTCCTCCGCTTGCGGAAGATGTGCTTTTGATTGCCCGTAAAGGAGACGATGCTTCCCTGCGGGTGGCCCGTCATTACGCTGCAAAGCGTAACATACCGGAAAAGCGCATCCTACAGGTATCCATTCCCAAAGGTTCCCATCTGTATCGTAATCATCAGGTCTTGAATCCCGTACGTGAGCATCTGCTGAACTCTACCGAAAACGGTATTCCGCTGGCTGCGCAGGTGCGGGTAATTGTGCCGTGTTACGGCATCCCGCTGCGCGACGGCAAACGTGGTATTGATTCAATGTTGACGGACCTTTTCGATCGCTACACCTGGGGACGGCAGATGGGCACGCCCAACCCCATGTTTCAGAAAGACGGTAATTTTGACCCCAGCCATGGATTGTATCTTGTGACCCGCCTTGATGGTGAAAGCGAAGAGGCAGCCAAGGCTCTGGTGGATAAAGCTGTTCAGGCAGAAAAAACAGTAAAGGTAGCTGAAACATTTGCAGTGGTTACAAAAGAAAAGCTGGTAACAGGTATTGAAGAGGCAGCAAGCCGTCACAACGTTGCTCTGGACTTTAAGCCCCTTGCATATACGCGGGATAATGATCTGCCGGAAAACACCATGTGGTTTTATGGTTCGGGTCATCCGTACAGAGCGTTGCGCAAAACCCAGTGGCCTGTGGGGGCTGTTGCGGCGTTTCTTAAGTCCGATACCCTTGCCCGCCTTAGTGCTGATGCGGACTACTGGGTTCCCGGACTGTTGCGCGAAGGTGTGACGGCAACCTTTGGTGCTGTGGCAGAACCCTATGTGGAAGGCTACACACGCGGAGATGTGTTTTTTGATCGCTTCTGGAGCGGGAAATATTCATTCGCCGAAGCTATGTTTATGGCAACTCCCACTGTGCGCTGGATGATGTGCGGAGTCGGTGATCCGCTGTACAGACTTTCCGGTAACGAGCAATAAAAACGGGGAAAATATATGAATGATCATGGAACACGCCACAGAGTAGTGCTTGAACCGCGAAGCGGGGTACGCAGCATTAACGTAAAAGAACTCTGGGAATACAGAGATCTGCTTATGTTTCTGGTATGGCGCAGTATTCGGGTACGGTATGCCCAGTCTTTGCTGGGAGTCGGCTGGGCCGTTATTCAGCCTCTGTTTTCCATGGTTGTTTTTACTGTGGTGTTCGGCAATCTTGCAAAGGTTGATTCCGAAGGTGTTCCATATGCTGTGTTCAGCTTTACCGCGTTGGTGCCGTGGACATATTTTTCAAACGCACTTGTGGAAAGTGCGGGAAGTCTGGTCGGCAATGCCAACATGATACGCAAAGTTTACTTTCCGCGTCTTGTCTTGCCGCTCTCTGCCGTAATTGCCAAGCTTGTGGACTTCGGTATTGCCATGATCATGCTGCTTGCCATTATGGCGTGGTACGGCGTGGCTCCCACCTGGGGTGTTATTTATCTGCCTCTGCTGGTGTTTTTTATGATGGCTACTGCCACGGGCATAGGCATGTGGCTGACTGCGCTTTCCATTCAGTACCGCGATGTTCATTACTCTCTTAACTTTGTAGTGCAGCTGCTTATGTACGCCGCTCCGGTTGTGTACCCCGTCTCACTTATTCCGGTAGAGTATCGTCTTTTGTACGGTTGCAATCCCATGGTCGGCGTAATCGAAGGGTTCCGTTCCGCGTTGCTGGGCACCGTTCCCATGCCTTGGGACTTGCTGGCACTTGGAGGCAGTATCGCGTTGTTTCTGTCGTTCACCGGTGCTCTTTACTTCCGCAGCAAGGAAAAAATCTTTGCCGACGTGGCATAGCGAATGGTTGTCAGCTTTGTGGTCTTTTATTTTTAACCTGTCAGTTTGAAAGAATAAAACGGCGACTAGCTCTATGCTGAACGCAACATTGGGTCATGAAGCTATCCGGCAATGCATGACGCAACCTGTTTTTTTGCTGGCTCGGAGCGGGGCCGCGGGGCTGGCGCAGCTGCCGATGCATGTGCGCAGCGCGCTGACCTATTGTGATCCTGCTGGAGCGAAAAAACAAAGTGAGCGTGCCGGAGGCAGCCATGTGCCGCTTCTTGCGTCGGGGCAATCGTCGCATGAGCGTGGGTACAGGTTGGAAAACGGCGGCGGGGTGTATGCGGGCTGGCTCTGGGATGGAGAAACCTTGCACCTCTATGCTGATCGCTATGCCCTGCACCCGATGTACTATTTTTATGCTGACGGAGTAATGGGTGTATCGCATTCGCTACCGGCACTGCTGGCTGCCGGGGCCCCGGCAGAGCTGAATATGCGCGGCCTTTCGGTTTTTTTACGTATCGGTTTTTTTCTGGGACAGCACACGCCGGTTCTCAGCATTAAGGCGTTGCCTGAAGGAGGAGCCGTAACGTGGCAGCCTGCCCGTAATGACGCAGAACCGCGGATTATGGCAACCCCGCTGCTGATTTCTGCGAATGATCCGCAAACAGGCAGACCGGCTGCGGATACGGATAAGGGGCGTAAGGATTACATAGACGGGTATATTGATCTGTTCAGGCAGGCCGTATCCCGCTGTGTTGCAGTTTCCGGAGAACGTATCGCGCTGCCGTTGAGCGGAGGTAAAGACTCCCGCCATATTTTTCTGGAACTTTGCAGGCAGGGGCGCAAGCCTGATTGCGCGTTGACTGTACTGCATTATCCGCCCCGGGCTAATGATGATGCGGACCGTGCTGCGGAACTCGCAAGCAGGGCGGGCATACGGCATGAAGTTTTTGCACAGCCTGAATCGCGGCTGACAGCATGGTGGTGCACCAGATTGATAACCGGCTTCTGCACGGATGAGCACGACTGGGCACATGTGATCAGCACCCATCTGGCGGGACGCTACGATACGGTATTCGACGGGCTGGCAGGGGATACACTGTCAGAGTCGCGCTTTGTTACTGCTGAACGCCTCGGGATGTTGGGCCGCAGGCAGTACGATGAACTGGCACTGCAACTTGTCAATACTCCGGCTGTGTTCAGTGAACAGGCAATGAGGGTGTTGCTCCTGCCTGAACTAATGGACTTTATGCCGCGGGAACTCGCCGTAGGCGACCTTTCTGCTGCAATAAGACAGTGTGCTGATGACAGGCATCCGATACAACGGTTCTTTTTTGCCAACAGGATGCGCAGGGAAGTCTCTTTGCTGACGTTCGGCGTTTTCGGGGCGCAGTGTCAGGCGCTGACACCGTATCTGGATGCGGACCTGTATGATTATCTGAGGATGTTGCCGCCGGAAGTGCTGTACCCGCAGGGGTTTCATAAAGAGGTCATAGCTACGGGGTACCCCGACTATGCGGATATTGCTTACGAGCGTAAAGTGGCTCCATCTGTCAGTGACGTGCAACACAATATTTCGTTGTTTAGAGAGGTTGCAGCTGTCGGAGTGTTCCGCAAGTCACACCTTATGCGTAACCCAAGCCTCTGGCTTCGGTTTGCCAGAGGCGGGTTGGACAAACGATATGCCGCAACTACCCGCTGGTATGTTTTAATGGCTGCGTATTTGTATCAATTGGAAGAATTTATCACTGCCTGCCGGAAGGGAACTGTCCGGCTTTCATACTAGTTCGCTCCGGCAGCTGGCCGGAAAGGATTTCAGGTTGTTATGACACGTACTTCTGTTTTTACAACTTCTTTTACTGCGCAGGACGATGTGCGGGGTGTTGTGGTTGTGGACTCCATTCTGAACGGTACGAGTTCGGGAGGTGTGCGCATCACACCTGATGTTGATGAGCGTGAGGTGGCAGCTCTGGCTGCCGAGATGACATATAAATATTCTTTTTTCGGTTTGCCCCGGGGCGGAGCAAAGTGCGGCATTACCATGCCTGCCGCTTTGCAGGGACCGCAGAAACTGGCTGCTCTGGAAGACGTCGGCCGTCATCTGGCACCGTTGATAAGAGCCAATATATACAACCCCGGCATGGACATGAACTGCGGGCCGGATGATTTGCGCGCCATCTACCGTGGTGCGGGAATTACCCTGGGCAGACTGACGGATACTTCTTTGTACACTGCCGTATTTGCAGCAAACGCAGTTATTGCTTGCCGCAACGTGATGCAGGGGCAGGATGCACCACCCACTACCATTGCCATAGAGGGTTTCGGTAATGTGGCAACGCATCTGGTGCAACTGCTACCGCAAAAAGATTTTCGTATTATCGCCGTGTCGACAGCCTCGGGAGCTGTGGTGAATGAGCAGGGATTGAACATTGATGAATTGCTGACTATGCGCGCCAAGCATGGCGATGCTCTTACCGCACACGTTGCAGGTACGCAGCTTACGCCCAAGGAAGCTCTGCTGCATCTTGATGTGGATATTCTGATACCGGCAGCCCGCGTGGGCAGCATTGATGCTGATAACGTTGCGGGTGTGCAGGCAAAGCATATCGTTCCTGCAGCCAATGCACCATGTACGCCGGCGGCATTGGATAATCTGTTCGAACGGGGTGTGACTGTGCTGCCCGGTTTTGTCTGCAACGCAGGCGGGGTGCTGGGGTCCTCGTTATTTGACCGTGGTGTACCACATGCACAGGTGCAGGATATTGCTGCCGGCCCATACCGCAATGTTATTGAAACGTTGCTGCGTCAGTGCCTCCGGACAGGGCAATCTGCCGGAGAGCTGGCAACTGCAGTGGCTGAAGCCCGCTATCAACGCGCAGCAACACGAACTGCTTCCATGAATTTTTCAGACAGATTGAAGCGGCTTGTCATTCGTAAGTTTGCGTACCGTATACCAAAGGTGCGCCGCTGGCTGGAAGGTGATGTGGCAGCCGTCTGTATTGTCGACCTGACTGCTCTGGCAGATGAACTGGCCTCATTATAGCTGAAAATTGCATGTGGTTTTATATGGTTTTGTAAGGAGTACACATCGTGGAGCCCGTAGTCAGTGTGATAATGCCTGTATACAACACCGAAGCCTATCTGGCTGAGGCCGTTCAATCTGTATTGGATCAGGATTTTACAGATTTTGAATTGCTTGTGCTGGATGACGGTTCTCCCGGTGATGCCGGTGCCGTACTTTCACAGTTTGATGATGCGCGCATCAGGTATCTGCGGCATGAAAACATGGGCCCCGGATACACACGTAACAGAGGTATACGCGAAAGCCTCGGTCGTTATGTGGCCTTTCTGGACTCTGATGATGCATGGATGCCGGATAAACTGTCCAGACAAGTGGCATTGCTGGATGCACAGCCGGAGTATGACGTTGTGTACACGCAACGTCGGAATATGGATGCTGAAAGCCGCCCTGTCCACGGGCATACCCCGCGCCTGCATAGCGGCTTTGTGTTGAACGAACTCTACGTTGATAGTTTTGTGTGCATGTCCTCCACCATGGTGCGGCGCAGTATTTTCGAAGACGTCGGCTATATAGATGAAACGCTACGCATGAGTGAGGATTTTGAATTCTGGCTACGGGTGGCATGCCGCCATCGATTCCTGGCAATTGATGAGCCGTTGGTCCGTTATCGTGTGCATGGCGGGCAGGTTTCGCAAAAAGTAGCCGAACGTGTGCGCGTTGTGTGGGAAATCCGGGCAGATTTTAACAAGCAGTCCGGTCAGTTTGTCAGCAGGCGTGCGCGGATGCGTGCCCGGGCTCTGCATTTTGCCGGCAGAGCTACAAGAGCTGCTGCGGCAGGCAATAAAGGGCAGGCCGTCTGGTTGTACTTGCGCGCCTTGGCACATTACCCGCCTGATGAACCGGCATGGCGGGGCCTTATTAAGACCCTGCTGCCACAGGTGATGCTGCGTTCGATGCGTAAAACACTTAAACGTGAGGGCTCGGTATGATCTGCGCAGCTTTGCCTGCGGCAGCTGCTTCATTGCAGGCCACAGATGAAAGCAGACGTATTACCGTGATTCTGCGTTATGATGATTGCAGTGCTGTCAGCCCGACTGACATTGAACTGCGTGTACTTGAGAGTGTCAGACGGCACGGGCTGAATTGCGTTTTTGCTGCAATCCCGCAAGTCCATGTACATGATAGCGGCTATAAAGGTGTGCAGGCGGCGCAAGGCGCTGACGAACAGGAAAACTGCGCGGAAGAGGTCACTGACGTACGTCCTCTGCCGCAAGAAAAATCTGCCCTGCTGAGAGAGTTTGTCCGGTCCGGAACCTTGGAGATAGCTCAGCACGGTTATGAGCATCGCAGGTTACAGAATGCTTCTGTGCGAGGTGGCAACACGGAGCTGTTTGGCAGAGGGCTTGAGCTTCAGCGGCAGATGCTTGCCAGCGGAAAAGCCGCTCTTGAAGAGTGGAGCGGCCGGAAGGTTACTTCCTTTGTGCCCCCGTTCAACAGTTACGACAATGACACTCTGGCAGTGCTGGAAGAACTTGGATTTTTGAATTTTTCTGCGGGGATGCTTGATGCTGTTCCTGAATATTGCAAGTTGTCTGTGCTGCCGCATACATGCAACTTGCTGCAGTTGAAAGACGCAGTTGCAAGAGCCCGTGTATCTTCATCTGCACAGCCTATGGTAATGCCGTTATTCCATCCGTTTGACTTTACAGAATATGACAGTCGCAAGGGCTGCATATCGCTGGATGAGTTTGATTCGCTCATGGCATGGCTTGCCGCTCAGCATGATGTTGATGTGGTTACCATGCAGCAGGCAACAACACAGGGAAAGAACGGCACAATGACCGGCAACGCGGTGCAGACAGATGCCTCTGCTGTGTCACTGTATGATGTGACACGACATATGGCGCACAGGTGCTTTATGCTGTTTTCGCTGCACCCGCGGGTTGCTGCCTCTGCTGTTCCGGTCGGTGCGAGGCTGGTTCTGCCCCAGCCGGAAGAAGCTGCTTTTTTAAGGCTGCGCCTGCTGCTTGCCACTATTGCGGGGTATCTGGTTGCATTTGTTATGGGGCTTGTTGCGGGCAGGCTCAGTGGTACGCAGACTTTGTTTGAGCCGCAATGGGTTGCAGGGATATTGATTGTTGTTGCCGGCCTCTGGTGCCTGATGCTGTTACGCCGTCGTTCTGAAATTTATTACAACGCTGCACGGCTTACTGTGTTTTTTTTCAGTTGTATTGCCGGAGTACTGTTATGAAAACAGCACCCGCTATCAGTGTGATTATTCCCGTTTATAACTACGCTCACATGCTGTCGCAGGCATTGGACTCTGTGAAGGCACAGACTTGGAATGATTACGAAGTGATCGTGGTGGATGATGGTTCGACAGATAATACTGCTGACGTTGTGAGCGGGTATGGGGACAGCGTACGATACATCTACAAGCAGCGCGGCGGTGCTGCCAGTGCACGGAATGAAGGCATCAGGCAGGCAACGGCCGGAATTGTAGCATTCCTTGATGCTGACGACGAATGGGTGCCGGAAAAGCTGGCTGTGCAGATGGCTTTTTGGGAAGCTAACCCCCAGTATGATATGATTTACTGTGACATGCAGCATGTTGTGCGTGGTGAAAAGGTACACCACTCGTATCTGCATGAGCGTGATTACAAGTACTTCGGCAGCGGCTGGAAATACACTGACCTGCTGCATGAAAGTTTTGTGTTTACTCCGTCCGTGCTGGTACGCAAACACTGTTTTGATGTCGTAGGGTTGCATGATGAGACCCTGCTGACATGTCAGGATCTGGATATGTGGCTGCGTATTGCGCGCAGTTTCCAATTAGGTTTTGTGGATGAGCCTCTGGTTATCCGGCACGAGCATGGCCACAATAATACGCTGAATGCCGAGCGGTTTCATCTGAACCAGATTAAAGTTTTTTTGCGTAACGAGGCGGAAAGCGCGGATGAAGAAGTGCTGGCTGTGCTGCATAGCAGACTGTACATGCAATATTTCGGACTGGGGTATTTTTACTTCGGTCAAATGAGAATGACAGAATGCAGGACAGCGATGCAGCAGGCTATACACTACGGTGGCTTTAGACGGCAGGCACTGAAGTATTATGTACTCAGCCTGATACCGAAGTTTGCTTTGCGCATTCTGGGCAGGGCTACAGGCAGGGGGCCCTGTGCGTAATATGGTGCTGCCTGCAATGCTTGCGGGCTATCTTTTTCTTTTGATTTTTCGTCCGTACGAATTCTGGCCCATTCTGGGAACGTTACGCATCGAACGTGTATACATGCTGGCCTTTATGGCTGTAGCTTTTCTTACTCCGAACAAGCGTTTTATCAGCAGCCCTGTTAATTATGCTGTAGCCGGATTTTGTATGGCACTGCTTGTTTCCGGCCTCGGGGCGTATAATGGAGAAGCTGCCTATAAACTTATTGAAAATTATCTGAAATTCATCATTTTTTATGTAATGGTGATTTTATCTGTCCGTAATGAAAGAGATTTTCGTTTTATTCTGTTTGCGTTCATTGCCATTATGGGAGTGTATGTAGGCAAGTCTATGTGGGAATTCTTTCTGCATGACAGATATGTGTATCGCATGGGCATCAAACGTCTTGTGGGCGTGGACATAACGTATGGAAGCCCGAACGCCTTTGCTGCCAGCATCTGCTATTCGCTGCCGCTGCTCTGGGCTTTGTTGCGCAGCCAGCTGGGAACCAAATGGTTGCGCAGAGGATTGTGGGCGTATGGCGGCATGGCGCTTGTGGCGATTCTGTTCACCGGTTCCCGTAGCGGTATGGTTACTGCCATTCTGTTTTTTTTGCTGGTTCTGCTTGGTTCTTCCCGCAAATTCATCGGCATATTTGTAATGCTGGCAGGTTTTGTCGTCTCATGGGATTTTATGCCCGATTATCTGAAAGAGCGCTTTCTTTCTACTTTCGGATACGGCGATGTTACCGGCGGGGCTGTGGAGTCTGCCGAGGGACGAATGGAAGGTTTTAAACAGGGGATGCTGCTTTTTAAAGAGAATCCGTTGATCGGCTTTGGACCGGCTAACTTTCCTTTCGGGTGGCCGGGCGAAGAAGTGGGGCATAACGCGCATAATATATACGGACAGCTTGCAGGCGAGTTGGGGCTCGCCGGAATTCTCTCTTTCGGTTCATTGCTGCTGATTATTTATCTGACAACCAGACGTATCCAAAAAAGGTTTCCCAAGGTGATGCACGCACTTGCGCTTCAGGCTGCCGAGGATGGTATTGTGCAGAAAGAACGTGCGCACTCTTCGGCCGCGCAATCTTCTGTCTCCAAGTCATCTACCTTATCTCGGAAGTACCGGATGAAGGGAGAGCCTCCTGCAAGTCGGAAAGACGATGATACCGAACCGGAACATGATCGGAGTAGAGAACACTCCGTCAGTCCTAAGCAAAGAGAATATGCTTTGCATGACGAGGCGGCGGATGGGCAAAGACATGCTCCGCGCTATAGAATGAAAGGTCAGGGGCAAGGCGAACAGGCTTTGGCAGATGACGCTGCTACATCTGAGGTTGCAGGAAATTTACGGGGGACTGCAGCAACTGTGACTGTATCCAAAGACCGTCGTAAAAAGCGTAAGCCTCTGGGTGCTCCTTTGGTTGCCATGCAGCATCTGGGTTTATACCCGCTGGTGGCACGGGCAATTACGCAGACCATAATTCTGATGCTTTTCAAGGGGTGGGCTGACCACAACCTGTACAGGTACTCTTGGCTCTGGCTGGCGGCATTAACTATTCTTACAGCACACTTTTTTACGCAGGAGGTTCGCCGTTATGCCAGGTCGTAAGCAGCTTCTTACTGTTGTCCGGTGGCCTGTAGGTGGCATCCGCACTTATATGCGTTATGTGTACGGTCACATGAGTGATGCATGGCGTGTAACTATTCTTGCTGTCGACACACAAGAGAGCGAAGCCTTGAAGCATGATGCACAAGCTATGGGCGCGGAACTCATTTTTTGCGGGCACGGTTGCCACCATGCAAAAGGCCATCTGCCGCTTTTGCAAGCGACCTGGAAACTGCTGGCGCAGCGTCGTTTTGACCTTGTGCAAAGTCAGGGGTTTACAGCCGCCACAATGGTTGGTGCAGCAAATATGTTTTTCAGAGTCCCTCATGTACTGACTGTGCACGGAGTGCTGGAAGAGCGTCTGCTTACTGGCTGGAAAGGGCAGATTAAGAGGACAATAGCTAACCGTACAATTTTGGGAGCGGATATGGTGTACGGGGTCGGGCGTGATATTCTGGAGCATCTGCATGAGCAGGTGCCGGGGTTTGATCCGGATGGCCCCAAGGCCACAGTAATTCCCAACGGCATTGAAACTTCATTGTATACAGTCACCGATGCAGTAAAAGGGGCTTTTCGTAAAAAAGCCGGACTGGCGACAGGGCAGTTTGTTTTTGGCTCGCTGGGGCGTTTTATGCAGCAGAAGGGGCTGGATTGCCTGATAGAGGCTGTAGCAACACTTGACGCCATGCGAGGCGGGGCTGACGCATATTCGGTAGTTGCAGTGGGCTCCGGAGATTACCAGCATATGTATCAGGAATTGGCAAACCAGAAAGGGGTGGCGCATCGTTTTGTGTTTATGCCCTTTCAGGCTGATGCCGCAGAAATTTATTGTGATCTTGACGCGGTTGTGATGCCGTCCAGATGGGAAGCATGGGCACTGGTGCCGATGGAAGCCATGTGCAGCGGAGTGCCTTTGATTGCCTCAGACTGTATGGGATTGCGGGAAGCAACGGCAGATACGCCATCCCTACAGTTTCCTACGAATGATGTGGAAGCGCTGGCAAATGCAATGGCTGCACTGCTGGATGATGACGGTTCCATTAGAAAATCTTTCTCAGACTTCAGGCCGGAAGCCGTACGGCGGTTTGATGTACAGCAGACTGCCCGATGTGTGGAGGAGCTGTTTGATGGAATGTTGAAGGGTTAAAAAGCCCGGCAGCATGAATTAGTTGCAAACGGCTTGTATGATCTGAATTTGCGGCACGGCACGATACGCATAAACGAGGGGAGCACGCCTTCGATCAAGGGGAACAGGATGGATGCTATACGTGAAATACGCGATACCCGCTGGTATCTGCTGTTGTTTCTGTTGCTCATTGCAGCGGTATACCATGGCATAATCTATGACATGGTCATGGACTGGGAGCGCGACCCGAACTACTCCCACGGCTTTCTTGTACCTTTTATTTCCGGCTACCTGTTGTGGTTGCGGCGGGATTTGGTGCGTACCAGTCCTGTGGCTCCCGCAAACAGCGGTATAGCTATTCTGCTTTTCGGCATTTTCATGCTGCTTCTCGGGTACGGGGCAACAGAATACATGACTATGCGTACTTCCATGCTGGTGATTACGGGAGGCATGGTTGCCTTTGTGTACGGGTATCCGTTGCTCAAAGCCGTGCTTGTGCCATTGGGGTATCTGTTTTTTATGGTGCCCATTCCCTACATCCTGTACGACGCGGTGGCTTTTCCCCTGAAGCTGTTTGTTGCCAAGGTGGCAGTGTTCGGTCTGAAGCTGTGCAACCTTCCCGTACTGCGTGAAGGCAATGTGATCATTTTTCCCAACATTACGCTGGAAGTTGTGGATGCGTGCAGCGGTATGCGCTCATTGATGAGCCTGCTGGCTCTTTCCACTGCATACGGGTTTATGTTTTTGAAAAAGCCGTGGCAGCGGGTGATTATTGTCATCGCCGCCGTGCCTGTGGCCATTGCTACGAATGTGTTCCGCGTGTTTGCCACGGGTTTTCTTGCCCGGCATGTGGGGAGAAAAGCAGCGGAAGGATTTTTCCATGACTTTGCGGGACTGGCTGTTTTTGTAACGGCAATGGTGCTGATTGCCGCCATCGGCTGGCTTCTCGGCAAGGGAGGGCGCAATGCGGGTTAGGTTTTTAGTAGTCTATCTGCTGGTGGCGCTGGCCGGTGTTTTTATTCACACGCATGCGACCAACTCTGTTCCGCCACACAGGGCTCTGTCTGAAGTGCCTGTTGCCATAGGTCCTTGGCGGCTTCTGGGGCAGAGTTCCTTCAGTAAGGCTGTGCTTGAACTGCTGCGTCCTACTGATTATCTGGTCCGCCGTTATCAGGATGCTTCCGGCGGAACTGTGGACCTGTACGTGGGCTACCACGGAGGCGGAAAAAATGACGGTGGTATTCATTCACCCCGCAACTGCCTGCCGGGTTCCGGATGGTATGAAGTTTCGTCGTACCCCATGCAGGTGCAGACTTCTGTGGGAACAATTGATCTGGTTCGTGCGGAGTATGCTTACGGAGAATATACGACATCGTTTTATTATTGGTTTGACGTTCGCGGGAAAAGTCTGACTGACGAGTTTGTGCTGAAATGGGCGGAGCTTTCCGGCGGGCTGCTGTACGGCAGAAAGGATGCCTCTTTCATCAGAATTTCCGTACCTCCGGATGTGCCGGAGCCGGATGCTGTGGCAAGCCGTTTTATCAAGGACGTATATCCTGTGCTTAATACCTTTCTGCCGCGATGATGGTGTACTGCTGATGGTGATGATCTAGGAACAGCTACTATGGGACTTGTTCTTTTTTCTGTTCTGGGAGTGCTGCTGGCGGCGGCGTATTCCGTTTTTGTTGTCCGTACGATGGGCGGTAAAGCCGCGTGCTCTGTGCTGCCCGCCGTCGGGGTTACCGTTGCCGCTGCCGTTATCGAAGGCTGGATGCAACATGCTCCTGATTATGGATACACGCTGCTCCATCCTATGATGATAGCTCAGGCGTTGCTTTGTCCTGTATGGCTTTTATACGGCTTGTCATATGCACGCGGTTTTTCGTGGGGCAGTTTGTCTGCCCTAAACAAATTGATGTTGCTGTTCTCATGTATCCCCCTGGTGCTTGTGCTGTTGCTGCCTGTGTCGCGCTTTTTGTTTTCGCCGGACTATACTCTGGAGCAGGTTCTTTATCTCGAGCCGCTGGCATTTTCGTTTTATCTGCTGCTGGTGCTTTTTTTACTGGTAGCGCTGGGCAACCTTGAAGCAACGTTGCGCAATGCGCGTCATAGCGTACGCTGGCGCGTAAAGCTTGCGCTGGTCGGCGGGGGCACTGTGTTGATGGCACATGTGCTTTTTTACAGTCAGGGGTTGCTGCATCGAACGCTTGATATGAACTACGCGGGATTACGCACCGCAGGCACCATGCTTGGCATTGTTCTGCTGCTATTTGCAGAGCTGCGACGCGACAGCGCTCGCGTTACAGTGACGGGGCGTTTTGCATTACGTTCTACTGTGGTGCTGCTTGGTGGCTTGTATCTGATCGGGCTTGGGGTGGCGCGCGAAGGGGTCCGTCAGTTCGGTTCCGCCTTTGAACGACATGCAGGAATCGGGCTGCTGTTTGCTGTCGGTGTGGCTGTTGTGCTGGTTCTGCTTTCTGAACGGATGCGCAGACGTCTGCGTATCTGGATGCAGCGCAATTTTTATCAGGACAAATATGATTATCGCAGCCAGTGGATGGAATTTACTGCCAGACTGTCGGATGTGCGCGATACCCGTACGCTGATGCGCAATGTTCTGCTGCATTACTGCGAGGTCTTCGGCTTTGTGGGCGGAGCATGGCTGGCTGTTGATTCGGAAAACCAACATCGCCTGATTGCAGGACATTATTACGAGATGGATGAGCCGGAAATACATCTGGATAATGTTGACTTTTCGCGGCTTACCAGCCTTAGCGTACCGCTTCCTGTAAATTCGCTTGATATGATTCTGCTGCGGGAAGATTCCGGCTTAGAGGACACTACAAAGCTACGTGAATTTCTGGAGCAAAGCCGTGCAGAAGTTGTGGTGCCTATCACGGCAGGTGGAACATTTGAGGGAATAATTCTGCTTGGGCCTGCCATTGACCGGTCGGAAGATTACGATACGGAAGATTTTGAGCTGATGGATGCAATGGCGCATGAGGTCGGACTTACAGCAAAAAGCTTTCGATTGGGTGATGAGCTTGCTGCCGCCCGTGAGATGGAAGCAATGGGCAAAGTAGCCGCTTTCGTGTTACATGACTTGAAAAATCAAGTGTACACTCTGTCGCTGATTGCTGACAACGCCCGCGACTTTATCAGCGAGCCGGATTTTCAGGCGGATATGCTCGAAAGTCTCGAGAATACAGTCACTAAAATGAAAGTGCTTATTACCCAGCTTAAGCACTTGCCTGATGCTGCAAGTCTCCGGCTGGCCCCGGTGGAACTGCAGGACCTGACGCATAAAGCCTGTAGTCAGGTGCCGGGTATCAATCTGGTTGTTCAGGGCGAGCCTGTTACTGTTTTGGTTGACGAAGAACAGATGGAGAAAGTGCTGGTTAATCTTTGTCTGAATGCAGTGGAAGCCGGAGGGCAGGCACCCGTAGTTGTGACGACCGGTTCGCATCCGCAACCGTTTTTTTCTGTTCGCGATGAAGCTGGCGGAATTGATGAAGCCATTTTGCGCAAAGGACTTTTCAGGCCGTTTCGCAGCACAAAACGCCGCGGAATGGGTATCGGTCTGTATCATTGCAAAAAGATTGTTGAAGCGCATAACGCTGTGTTGCAGGTTCAGAACCGGCAAGGCGAAGGCGCAGAATTTACCGTGTTTTTTTCTGGCGGCGCAACGACTCAGGATGCCGGAGGCAGAGTCGGTGACAGTCAGCATGATGATATGTAGCCCGCGTTTTGCGACGGCCCGGGGGTTGTCCGGCGAGCGGAGATAGAGGGATTTATGGGGAAGCTACTGATTGTTGATGATAATGAAGATGTGCGGCGCCAGTTGCGTTGGGGGTTGTCGCGTGAGCCGTATGAGTTGTTGCTGGCAGCCGATGGCGAAGAGGCTTTGAAGATTTTCAGGGAGCAGAAGCCGGGGGTTGTCACGCTGGACCTCGGACTGCCGCCAGACCCGGAAGGTACAGACGAAGGATTTCGATGCCTTGAAGCCATGGTGCAGCAGAACCGTAGCGCACAGGTTGTCGTGGTGACGGGCCATCATGATAAGGAAAATGCGCTTCGGGCTATCCGGGGCGGTGCTTTTGACTTTTGCCGGAAGCCGGTTGATCTGGCCGAACTTAAGGTTATCATTAACCGGGCATTTTATTTGAGCGACCTCAAATCAGCCGATCAGCAGGATGAACCTCCTGCGGGGTATACATCGCCGCAGGTTCCCCATTTTAACGGACTGGTTGGTGACTGCCCGGCCATGCGCAGCGTCTATGCGACCATTGAAAAGGTTGCAGGCTCTGATGCTCCGGTACTGATTACCGGAGAATCCGGTACCGGTAAGGAACTTGTTGCGCGGGCTTTGCACAGCCTCAGCTCTCGTCGTAAAGCCTCCATGATTGCAGTGAACTGCGGCGCCATTCCCGAAAATCTTATCGAATCCGAGTTGTTCGGCCATGAAAAAGGCGCATTTACCGGTGCGACAAACCGTGTGCAGGGCAAGGTTGAATACGCCGACGGCGGTACGTTGTTTCTGGATGAAATAGGGGAACTTCCTGCCCCGATGCAGGTGAAGTTTCTGCGGTTTTTACAGGAAATGGTTATTCAGCGGGTAGGCGGGCGTAAAGATATTCCTGTTAACTGTCGCATCATTGCCGCTACGAACATTGATATTGAAGAGGCAATGAGACAGGGCACGTTCCGTGAGGATTTGTATTTCCGCATAGGCGTGGTGACAATCAAACTTCCTCCGTTACGTGATCGTGGAAGCGATGTCATGCTGCTGGCAGAACACTTCCTGCAAACCATTTCTGCTCAGCAGGATACCAAGGTGCAAGGATTCTCATCCGCAGCGGAGAAGGCCATGTTGCATTACACATGGCCCGGTAACGTACGCGAACTCGAAAACAAGGTTCGCAGAGCCATTATTCTGGCAAGCGGGCAACGTATCGGGCCGGAAGATCTGGGCATAGAGACCGATGGCTGCGAGTCGACGGCTGAATCCTGTGCAGGGGGCATCGGCGGCAGTAACAGAAAAACGCTGAAAGAAGCGCGGAATGCTGTTGAGCGGGAAATGGTTGAAAATGCATTACGCGTCTTTTCGGGCAACATCGTACAGGCGGCCAAATCCATCGGGGTAAGCAGGCCCACATTCTATGATTTGCTAAAGAAGCACGGCCTTGACGGGTAATTACGTGAGCTTTGCCTTGTTCTGGCATGCTACGTACCGCATTGAATCCGGACCTGTTTTACTGACAGGCTGGCTCTGAAACATGAACGTCTGGCAGGTCGTTGACCTCCGGTGGGGATATACACGTGGAACCGATTATTACCGTCGAAAATCTTAGCAAGCTTTATCGTCTGGGCCTGAAAGGCGAAATGCATGACTCACTGGCGGAGGCTCTCATTTCGTGGGTTAAGGCTCCGGTAAAGAACTACAAGTTGCTCCGCTCGCTTAACACCTTTGGTGATTCTGTGGTTGATGACGATGAAAGTGTTTTGTGGGCTTTGCGGGACGTTTCCTTTGATGTGCGGGAAGGTGAGGTGCTGGGAATAATCGGTCGTAACGGGGCTGGCAAAAGTACTCTTTTGAAAGTTCTTTCACGCATTACCGAGCCGACCAAAGGCAGAGTGACTATCAATGGCCGTGTTGCAAGCCTGCTGGAAGTTGGCACGGGGTTTCATCCCGAGCTGACGGGCCGCGAAAATGTTTTCATGAATGGCAGTATCCTTGGGATGAAAAAACACGAGATCAGTGACAAGTTTGATAAAATTGTCGAATTTTCCGGTCTTGAGCGGTTTATAGACACACCGATCAAGCGATATTCATCAGGCATGGTCATGCGTCTTGCCTTTGCCGTGGCAGCACATCTTGAGCCGGAAATTCTGATAATTGACGAAGTGCTGGCTGTCGGGGATGCCGCATTCCAGAAAAAGTGCCTTACAAAGATGCAGGAAGTTGCAACCGGCGGGCGTACAGTGTTGTTCGTCAGTCATCAACTGAATTCTGTAAGTGCCCTTTGTAACAGAGTAATTCATATGGATGCCGGTTGTATTATCAACAATGGTGATACCCGTGAAGTTATCGACAGTTATCTTACCAGTTCCGGCTTTGGTGTGACTACGGAACTGCATAATCGGAAAGACCGTTACGGCGCAGGACATGTCCGCTTTGTAAACTCATGGATTGAAGATGCTGGTGGTGGAAAACTGGCCTCAGCAACTGCAGGAGAGATGGTACGCATCGCTCTTGAATATCAATCGTTTGTAGATGAGAACTTCAAAGACGTAAAAGTGTACTTGTGGTTGTATAATATGCTTAATAATCCTGCAGGATTCTTTAGTAATGTATACTCTGATAACTATTTTGATATAGCTGCGCATGAAAATGGTGTACTTTTCTGCTCAATACCGCGTATAATGCTTAATAACGGACGCTATTACTTCAACTTGAAGCTGGAAGCTCAGGGGCGTCAACTGGATTTCATTGAAAATGCCGGCTACATGGAAATTGAGGCCGGCCATGTTTACGCAAATGGCAAAATGCCTGCCGACAAGTGGCTATATCTGCATGAATACGACTGGGGCGGTAAGCTTCTGAAGTAAGTCAGAAAGGCCTCCGGCGGCATAACTGCTCCGGAGGCCCTATGTTAAGTTCTGTATACAGACTTATTGGGGGGGGCTTTCGATTAGTTGCCGGACACTGCGTCCGGCTTTTGCGTTTAGTACGGTGCAGTGCGCGTGACGTGCTTGTGGTTGCACCTGCTTCGCCGGGTAGTATTGGTGATGAGGCTATGCTGCATGCGTTGTGCAGCGCACTTTATCGTAAAGAGTTACGACCTGTTGTCGGAGTAGCGTCGGAAGGAGATAGCTACAAAACAATAGGCGTTCATGATACGTATCCGCTTTATCGTTACCATAGCCTTGGCAGTATTTCTGACCGCCTGCGTCTGGTCTTAAGTCTTACGCGGTTTCGTGCTGTATATCTGATCGGTGCGGACTGTATGGATGGCTTTTACAGCGAGTATGACAGTCTTCGGCGGTTACAGATTGCCGGCCTTGCTTCTGTAAGCGGGGCCAGTGCTGTTATAACGGGTTTCAGCTTTAATGCTCAGCCTACTCCGCAAATAGTTGCGGAAATGGCGGGGCAGCCGGAAGGTGTAACTCTCTATGCCCGTGACAAAGAGTCACTGAACCGCCTGCATTTTCATGGGATAACCAGAGCAAGGCTGGTTGCTGATCTTGCATTTTTGTTGGAAGCCGGAATTACAGAAGCGCATACTCAGGCGGCTGTCGACTGGAGCCGTGAAAGGCGATGTTCTGGTCGTACTGTCATAGGTGTAAATATTTCCTTTATTCATACTCTTTCCAGTGACGTATATTCTCCGCAGCGCATAGTCGACTGCTCTACGCAGTTGATTGAAGCAGTTGCTGCTAAATTTCCTCTGACTTCTTTTATTCTTATTCCGCATGACGTGCGGGGTGAACACAGCGATGCAGCCTTGTTGCAGCGGGTGTATGAACGCGTTTCTGCATACGATGTGTTTATGTACCCGCCGCCTCTCCATGCCTGTGACATTAAAGCGTTGGCTGCCCATCTGGATATGGGGCTGACAGGCAGAATGCATTTCGCCATTGCCTGTCTTGGAAGTGGTGTGCCAGTTTTTTGTCTGGAATATCAGGACAAGTTTTCTGGTCTTCTTGGTTTTTTTGGTCTTGAAAGTGAAGCGTTGCCTGCTGCAACAGCTTTTAAAAGCGAGGTGTTGGCTGAGAAATGTATGAATATGCTTGAGCGCCTTCCTGAGGTGGCAGCTCAGGTAACCTTGCACCTTGATGAAGTGAAGCAACTGTCCCGCCGAAACATGGAGGGCCTGCGATGAGGTCCCTTCTGATTGTCCCTTCATACCCTTTTCCTGCCACAAAAGGCGGAACACAGCGCTCTGCCTGCTTTGCCAATGAACTTGGGCGTTATGGTCCTGTTGATTTGGTTTACTACTATCCATGGGATGATATAATAGAGCTTCATCCGGCAGTTAAGAATATTTACTACTTTCCTAAGGCAAAGTGTGATGTCGAGGGAGGACTATGCAACCTGCCTTTGGCAAAGAAAGTACGTCGCTTATTGAATTTTCGTCCATGGAACCTGGACGAATATACAGTCTCAACAGGGCAGTCTCTCCTCCGAATGATTCTGCATGAAAAGTATGACGTGGTTGTATGCAGGTATATCAATTCTGCTTGGGGATTATGGAGTTTGCCGTCTTCTGTTCGTAGCAGGGTCGTTGTTGATGTTGATGATATTGTTTCTGTCTCGCTACATGCCGCACTGCACGGCAGAGAGCGCGGAATGAAAGCATTAAAAAATGTTGTAGATCTTTATTTTTTAAAGCATCATGAAGAGCGTTGCAGAAAATATGGAGCAACGTTTGTCTGCTCAGAGCAGGACAAGGTGCATCTGCAGCAGAGAGGCGTTTTTAATGTGCATGTTGTGGGCAATACGTTGCCGCCACATGCGTTGAACCCCGTGGAAACGGAAGGCTATCCGCGTAGGCATTCTTTGCTTTTTGTCGGAGTACTCAACTATCAGCCCAATATTGAAGGCATCAGATGGTTTGTTAATACCGTTTATGAACCACTTAAGCGTGAAGAACCAGATCTAACGCTGACCATTGCAGGCAGGGACCCCGTCCAGTCTGTAAGAGAACTGGAAGCGTATAACGGTGTTCGGGTGCTGGCAGATGTGCCTGATTTGCGTCTGGTGTATGAAGAATGCGGCGTTGTCATTGTACCCTTGTTCTCCGGAGGAGGGACTAGGATTAAAATTTTGGAAGCCGGAGGACTGGGCCGCCCTGTAATTTCCACTCCACTGGGGGCGTTCGGACTTGGATGCAAGCATCATAAAGAAATTTTGGAATTTGATTCCGCGGCTTCTTTCAGAACTGCGTGGTATTCTCTTGCTGATGAGAATCTGTACCAAGCCTTAGTCCGTAATCTCTCTGCTCATATTCTAACTCACTTCTCGCCGGAGACATTCCGTAAGCAGTTTGAAGCCTGTCCTGTAATAGCAAAAGCCATCAACAAGGGGCTACATCTTGATACCGGTAAGTGTGATCATTCCCACATACAATCGTAAAAAGACTCTGTTTCCGGCCATTCATTCTGTATTAAGCCAATCCGCACCTGCTGTTGAAATAATCGTGGTGGACGATGGTTCTGTTGATGGTACCGCTCAGGCTTTTCAAGCCGCGGGACTACCAGATAATGTCCTCTACATCCGGCAGGAAAATGCCGGTGCGGGTGCTGCACGCAACAGAGGCTTACAGGAAGCATCCGGCGAGTGGGTGGCCTTTCTTGATTCTGACGATATCTGGCGTTCCGATAAGTTGAAGCATTTTGTTGAGGAGTTGGAACGTACCCCGGATATGGATTTTTACTACCATGCCAGCTCGTACGCCGTGGATGCACCGGTAGCGTTAAGTCTTCCGGCGCAGACGCTTGCTTCGCGAAGGAACAGGTTGGATTTGCTTGCCGGTTTTTACAGCCGCACCCCGACAGTGATGGTTCGCATGCAATTGCTGAAGGATTGGGGGTTGCAATTCGGCACAAAAAAAACATGTGAAGATTACTACCTCTTTTGGCGCGCCGTGGCCGTCGCAAAGCATATCGGGTATTCCCCTGCGATAGATACCATCACAATGTTCGCTGATAACAGCATCACAAAAAGTGCTGATTTCAGCAGGATCGTGGCAGACCAGTTTGATACAATAAAAGCTGTAATCGGCTGGATGTGCGATAAGGAACTGGAAAGCGAGCTTATTGAACAGATGCAGTGGCTGGCACGTTGGCAGTATAAAAATTTGCTCTCGTACCTGCTCCTTTCTGGAAGAATGTTTCAATTTTTCGAAGGATTATTCCGGCCTCCCCTAAACTTGGGAGGGACAATATGGTTGAAAACTGTTGTTCGTGCAGTGCTGGACTGTAGTGTTAGTGAAAAGCGAGACTGGATAAGGCGGTATGCAACGCGATGACCTCCCGATATTCTACCGACCGGAATTCTCCGTTTTTTTCGGTTATTATTCCAACCTATAATCGCAGGCAGTTTTTGTGCGATGCCATCGATTCCGTTCTGGAGCAGACTTTTGTTGATTTTGAATTGATTGTGGCTGATGACGGCTCCACCGATGGAACGTACGAAATGATTTGCAGCAGTTATGATGATCCGAGGTTGCGTATTCTGCGGTTACAAAACAGTGGCGCCAGTGCAGCTCGTAATGCAGCTATGCAAGAATCCTGCGGCAGGTGGTTGGCATTTCTTGATTCCGACGACACGTGGCTGCCTCAAAAGCTGCAACACGCTGCAGAATTTATTGCAGATGATCGGGGCGATTTTTTGTATACCGGTGTTGCTCCTTCAACTGACTCGGCACAGCAGGACTATTCTCAAAATGAGATAACAGCGCGTTCAGCCAAGGAGTATCTGTTCAGCGGATTTGCCATTAAAACCTCTACAGTTGTGGTTCGGCGTGACAGCATTGCAAATCCGGCAGCTGAGTTTGGCGTACAGAAAACCTGTGGCGATTACGTTTTTTTTTGGAAGGCGCTTTGTCTGTGCGAGCGGGTGGCGTTTATGCCGTACAGAGATACCGTTATCCGTGTATCCGGAGACAACCTGACGCTTTCACATAATCCTTCAGCAATGCTTGCAGATGAGCTGAAAGCAATTGACGCTGTTTCGGCATGGTTTGTTGAACATGCTTTGTGTACTGGTTACCGATTAAAGCTTGCTGATTTGCGGTATTGGCAGGTCAGATCACTGTTAGCGGCATGTCTGTTGTTCGGGCAGTTTGGTTCTTTTGTCCGGCATACTGGTGCTGCGTTACGGTGTTATGGCCTGGGGAAAGGTTGCGGGCTGGTTGCCCGCGCCGTCTATCTGACTTTTTTTGCCGGGCAGAGAAGGTGGCTGAAAGGCTACGGGAGAAGGCAATATGGTTCTTGACGGGGGACTCGGCGCGTTACCTGCCGTTTCGGTTATTATTCCTGCGTATAATGCGGCGCTGTTTATCAACAAAGCAATTGATTCTGTATTGAGGCAGACTTTTACAGACTACGAGCTTATTGTCGTAGATGATGGTTCTGTGGATGGAACTGCTGAAGTTATACAGGCTTATGGCTCGAAGGTTCGCTATGTACATCAGAAAAACGGCGGCGTTTCGTCTGCCCGTAATAAGGGGATACATCACGCAAAAGCCCCTTTTATAGCCTTTTTAGATGCAGACGACTACTGGCACGCGCAGAAGCTTGAGAAACAATATGCTTTCATGACACGTAATCCTCATTTCGCGCTATCATATACTGATATGGAACACCACGCTGAGGGGAAGGTTATCTATCCATCCTATTTACATAGTGGAAGGTATTCGCATCTCGGAAGTGGGCGGCTGTACCGGAATCTGATGTATGAAACATTTATTTTTGTGCCCACTGTTATGGTAAAGACGGAATGTTTCAATACTGTCGGGCTGTTTGATGAGTCGTTATCTAATGCAGAAGATAAAGATATGTGGCTTCGCATTGCAGATAAGTTTGAAATAGGATTTCTGGATGAGGCGTTAACCGTGCGAGTGGAAACCGGGACGGGAGCGACCTCAGATGTTCTTGATTTTTTAAAAGGCCAGATTACACTTTTTGAAAGAATATTAGATAACTCTAGAGATTACGAGCGGATAAGTATTGCGCATAAGCGGCTAAGTGTTCTGTATTGGCACCTCGGGTATCATTGTTTTACATCGTCCAATATGTCCGGATGCCGCAATTGTATGAAAACAGCTCATAAATTTGGCTATGGATTTTGGCCTACAATGAAATACTGGGGATTATCATTTCTGCCTGAGCGTGTTTTGTCCCGATTACGGGGCAAAGATTGAAAAAGCGTGAACGCCATTGCCGGGATGTGGAGAATGCAATGAACAGAATCATAGCTCTGTTTGTCCTTGTTACAGTGGCAGTTTTTTTTGCTTTGCAGGCTGTTGCAGCTGAATACGGTCCTGCGCAGCCTTTTTCTGTTGAAAATCTGGAAGCCCAATTGCCGGTGAAGGTGACGCCTCCCAATAAGTTCGGCTTGTACGGCGATGACACATGGGTAGGGGCAGGGCAGAAGTATGTGCCTGTTAAGTCGCGAAAAAATGTTGTGGAAATTACAAAGCCAGGTGTTCTCAGCAAGGGGGATACGGAATACAGGCTGATGAATGATGTGGTTGCGGACGATACTGCTTTTGTCATTAAAAATCACAATATCACGTTGAATCTGAACGGGCACACCGTTACGTATGCTAAAAATCCCTCAACGGACGAAAGTTACGGCGTTCATATAGCAGTATGGAACTTTAAAGATGTTGCTGTGCTGAACGGCCGGATTATTCAGGCTGAACCTTATGCCCCCGGTGCGCAGGGGAAACGCTGGGAGACTCCGTATGGAACCGGCTGCAGTGCTGTATGGGGGCGTTCCACCCACAATTATGAGATTGCGGGCCTGTATGTGGAATACGGTGGGGATGACACCGCCGGAATTAATCTGTTTGGCGGGGGGCATCACATCCATCATAACACCATTGTTGATCGTGGAACGGTGATCTCAAACAGGCACAGGGGGTTGGCAGCCATCGAAGGGGTGGGGCGTACAGGCTGGCGCATGCATCATAATTTGATAATCGGAGCGCGGCATAACGGTCTCAGGGCCGGAGAACGTGCTGAAATTTTCAATAACATTGTGTACCTGGATAGTCATGAGACGAACTCTGCGGGTGCATCCGGCAGAGGGCCAATCTATAATAATAAAGTGATCGGAACAGGAACGCACCCCATTGGCTTTTATGTGCATAGCCAAAGCGAGAATCAACTAGTTCAGGTCTATGACAACTATGCACGCGTCCAGTGTACCCGTGAAAGTGGAGAATACGGAATAGCCGGTGCCGCGGCCTTACGCTATCAGACTCACGGCAGGCTTGAGGTACGCAATAATACGTTTATCCTGCATGCCGATTCAAACTATGGCGGAACGGGGTTTAATAGCTGGGGCCGTACCGTGTGGGCCAGCATTATCAAGCCTGAAGGAAAAGCTTTGTTCGAGGGTAATCTCATTCTGGGACTTGCCCGTGAAGGAAAAGGCAAGGCCCCCGGAGTGGCGGTTGTCGCTTCCAACGTGACGCCTGAACTGGTTTTTAAGGGAAATACCATTTCAAGCACATGGGCCCCTGTACTGTTGGCAGACAAATATGGTCATGCTGATGGGTTTGCCACCTTCGACAGCAATACCATCATTAAGCCCGTGTATACGCCGGAGTATGCCACTGTCCGTAGCGAGTATTCTTCCAGACCAAGTACAGCTTCTTTTTTTGATACCAATTTTTTAGGCGGGGCTTCGTTTGCTGATATGGAGCTTGAGCTAAGCGGCAAGGCTTTGAAGGAAGTGCGCATAGGATGGAGAAATACATTTATTGTGCAGGATGCAGCTGGCAAGCCACTGACAGGAGCGCAGGTTCGGGTGCAAGATGCAGCGGGGAATACCGTGTTTGCAGGGGCGACAACCCGTGATGGCAAAGTCGAAGCACCACTTGTTGGTTATGCAGTTACCAACAGGGATCGTAATGCTGTTACTAAGGTTGCTGGAAGCTTGTTCGATTTGGAACAATGGAAGGAAGACTGGCCGCCTTATTCCGTAACTGTAACGATCGATAATCATAGCAAAACATTGTCCGTTGCGGCAAAGGAAGGTGCAGTGCATACTGTGGTTATGCCGTAGAGAAATTTATGGCTGCAAACTTTAGTTTGCATAAGAAAGCGGCTCATCGTTGCGATGAGCCGCTTTCTTATGCGACTGTGTGAAATAAAGAGCGATTTTGAGGGCATCCACTTGAGCCAAAAAAGAAGGAGTCTGTAAAACAGACTCCTTCGTAGCACTCAATGGTGCCGGGGGGGAGACTCGAACTCCCACGGGGGAACCCCCACTAGACCCTGAACCTAGCGTGTCTACCAATTCCACCACCTCGGCATCAGAAGCGAGCAAGCATTGAACTTGCGTCGAGGAAGTGTGTTTATATGGATTGGAATCTCTTGGCAAGCATTTTTTTATAAAAAGTAAAAAAAGGTTTAAGTGGGACAAAAGCTGCCTGCTATGCTAACTGTAGTTGTCAGTTGCCAACGCCGGTATGCGCAGTTTGCGTTGTGGCTGAAGCTAAGAGTGCGCTCTGTAGGCCGATTCTGTTAGGGCAGCAGGTCTGGCACGCTTCTTGTTACAAAAGTCACAACGCCTTTAGGGTGCATCCTGGGGGGTAACCCTGTTGGACGTTCAGAGGCGAGTCACCAAACAGTTTTAAGGAGGATTAGGCTCTCATGGCGGATCAAAACAGCAATGTGGTTGTAGACAAAGGTCAAAGCCGTTTGTCTGACCTGTGGACCAAGGAAGATTACTGGGCTATCTGGCTTGGTTTTCTGGTGATTTTTGTATGTCTTTTTGCATACTTCAACTTCGGACCCAAAGAAGAATTTTCTCAGAAGATTGCAAAGTACAATGCAATCCAGCAGGAAGAAGCTGCTAAGGCACCTTTCAAGACTCTGGAATGGTACAAGGCTCAGGACGGCAAGAAAAAGCTCAAGGCTTCTTCTTCCGGCTTCGGTAAGTTTGTAAAAGAGTGGACCGCTCGTCCCAACTCCTGGAAGACTAACCCCCTTGACGCATTCATGATGAGCGAGGCAGCCGCCAACGCCAAGAATGAAAAGGGCAAGCCTGCTTACGAAAAGGCCAAAGCTGCTACTGCTGCCGCTTTTGCTGAAGCCAAGATTGCTCAGGAAGCCGCTGCAGCAGCCAGCTTCCAGAGTGCAGATCTGAACGCTGCCGCTCAGGCTAAGATTGCTGACTGGCGTGCAGTTGCCAAGAAAGAAAGCAGTGCCAAGAAGAAAGTTTCTCACAAGCCTTACAACGTAATTCCGACTCTGATCGGGCTGTGCGCATTCTTCATCGTATTCTTCGGCATCGGCATTCACTTTATGGGCAAAAGTGTTTCCGGATTTGCCAAAGGTTTCGGCATCGTATTCCTTGTGTCTGTGCTGGCGTACACCCTTGGCGCTCACAGCATTTCCAAGCAGTACGGTTTCGGCGCAGAAGCATGGGGCGTTCTGCTGGGTATGCTGATTGCTAACACCATCGGTACCCCCAGCTGGGTTAAGCCCGCATGTGAAGTTGAATACTTCATCAAAACCGGCCTTGTTCTGCTTGGTGCAGAAGTTATGTTCAACAAGATCGTTGCTATCGGTATCCCCGGTATCTTCGTAGCCTGGGTAGTTACCCCTGTTGTTCTGATTTCTACCTTCATCTTCGGCCAGAAAGTGCTGAAGATGCCTTCCAAGACTCTGAACATGGTTATTTCTGCGGACATGTCCGTGTGCGGTACCTCTGCTGCTATTGCTACTGCAGCTGCCTGCCGCGCAAAGAAAGAAGAACTGACCTTGTCCATTGGTCTGTCTCTGGTGTTTACCGCTATCATGATGATCGTTATGCCTGCCTTCATTAAGGCTGTGGGCATTCCGGAAATTCTTGGCGGCGCATGGATGGGTGGTACCATCGACGCAACCGGCGCTGTTGCCGCTGCAGGTGCATTCCTCGGCGAAAAAGCCCTGTACGTTGCTGCTACCATTAAGATGATTCAGAACGTTCTTATCGGCGTAACCGCATTCGGCGTTGCAGTGTACTGGTGCACCCGCGTTGAAGTGGAAGCTGGTAAGCAGGTTGGCGCTGCTGAAATCTGGCACCGCTTCCCCAAGTTCGTTCTGGGCTTCATGGCTGCTTCGGTACTGTTCTCTGTCCTTGATACCAATCTGGGCAGCGACCTTGGCTACTCCATGCTTGATCAGGGCGTAACCCGCGGCGGTAGCCGTCTGCTCCGCGGCTGGTTCTTTGCTCTGTCCTTCGCGGCTATCGGTCTTGCTACCAACTTCCGCGAACTCGCCCACTACTTCAAGGGCGGCAAGCCCCTTATCCTGTACGTATGCGGTCAGTCCTTCAACCTGATGCTGACCCTTACCATGGCGTACATCATGTTCTACGTAGTATTCCCCGAGATTACCGCGCAGATCTAACGCCGGCATCGTACTGACAAGAGAATCCGGGGGGAGAGGTTTCTGCCTCTCCCCCTTTTTGTAAAGGACTTCTGAAATGACTGAAAAAAGTTTTGCCCAAGGGTTGCGTCAATTAATTTTCTGCCTTGCTGCAGCCTTGTTGTTCGTATATGGCTTCTTGCCGCTGCTTACCGACTCGGTGCCGATTTTGGGCAGAATGTCGCATTACCTTAATGAAAACGGTATTGATCCCACCCGTTATTATTTTACCGACATCGAAGCAGTGACGGATGCGGAGAATCACATGGAAGAAGTCATGATGAATGTGAAAAAGCCTGCTTTACCCGGTGAAGAAGACTAGCGGATGGATGCTTTTTGGCGTGAAAATAGTGACCGCTGAAAACTGTTGAACATAGCTGCGTCAGCAGCTAATAAACCGGCCACTCTGTCGACATTGATCCTTTTAATAAGGCAATGGCGGCTGCCACGGACACGCATGCACATTCACAAACCGACTAGTCTGCAAGCTAAATTTCTTACAGGTCTTGCCGCGGCATCCCTGATTCTGGGGGTTCTTTTTGCCAGCGGTTTTTACCTGCACATGCGCAACGTGCTGGAAGAAGAGGTACGCGATAAAGCCCGCCTCATCTTTATGCACGTTGATTCCGTTCAGAACTACGTCCGTCAGGTTCTGCGGCCTACCATGTACGAGCGCCTGCCTGAAACGTTTGTAATTCAGGCCATGTCGTCTTCTTTCATTTCTCGCAGTGTCATGAGCAGGCTGAACGACAGTCAGGACGGAACCATCTACCGCCGTGTAGCCATAGATGCCCGCAACCCCGAATATGAAGCTAACGAACGAGAGCTTCAACTCATCGACTATTTCAGAATGAATCCGGAAAGCGGCTTATGGCACGGTTACAAGACCATTGACGGAGACAAATACTACGTCATGGCGCGCCCTGTCCGCTTTGTGGAAAGTTGCATGTACTGCCACGGCAGCCCCGAAAATGCTCCTGCTGACTTAGTCCGTATGTACGGTAACAGAGGCTTCGGCAAAGAGCTGGGAGCTATTGACGGTGTGGACTTTGTGGGGCTTTCGGTTGACGGCAGCGTAGGCCGTCTGCAAGGAACCATTCTTACCTATCTCGGCTTTTTTGTTGTCGGGGCTATCATTTTCTTTTCTACTACCAATCTGCTTTTCAAGGTGCTGGTTGTGAACAACCTGAAGCGCCTTACCAGTGTTTTCCGCCGTAACGTGGCAGATGCAGAAGGAACCGCTTTGCTGCGTAAGCTGGAGCAAGGCGACGAGATTGAAGAGTTGGTGGAAGGCATGGAGCAGATGGGCGAACATCTGTATGAGGCAAAAAGCCAGTTGCAGCTCTATGCCGAGAACCTTCGCGGCATGGTAGAGCAGCGGACTCATGCGTTGACGCGTGAGGTCGATGCCCGTCGGGCGGATGTTTCGCTGTTTGTCAGCCTGCTGTCTGATATGCGCAGCAGTGCTTCCCGTGCCGAACTGTGGCGACTGGCACTGCCGCAGATATGCAGGCGGTTCAGAGCGCAGCATATCGCGTATGTGTGCACGATGGCGTCGCAGAATTACTTTTCATGGCCGGATGGAATGGGCAGGCCGGAACTGCCCACTGATCTGGTTGGTGTTCTGACGTCCGGCGCATGTGTGGTTCAGGGAAACAGAGCATATATTCCTGTTGAATCGAGCGAGGGAAATGCCGAGGGCATCCTGTGCATCTTCTGGGATACCGAAGCAGAAGCAAACACTCATGACCGCGCTGTGTTGCAGGCATTGGGGCGTCAGCTGGGAACTGTGGCAGAAAATATGACTGCCATTGACAGCCTGATGCGTCAGATGACTGTCCTCCAGACCATTGTTGAGGGTATCTCGGACCCGCTGGTGCTGATGGATTCAAATTGCGCAGTGCTGACTGTGAACGATGCCGCGCGCAAGCTGACGGCCGAGCTCACCGGCGGTAAGCGGTCTGACGGCAATCTGCTGCCGCTTTTCTTCGGCGTCGATCGCGAGTACTGCCCCATGGTGGAAGCAATCAAACGCGGCACACCTGATTTACGTGAAGTTACCTTGCCGTGCGCACGGTCATTTTCGTTGTCCATGTACCCTGTTCAGGCAAAGGACGATAAGACAGGACGGGTGGTTGTCTACGTACGTGAGACCACCATGGAAAAGCGAATGATGGTGCAGGTGCGTCAGGCAGAAAAAATGGCCACGGTAGGCAAGCTTACCGCTGGTCTTGCGCATGAAATCAACAACCCGCTCGGTGTTATTCTGTGCTATGCCGAGTTGCTTAGACAAAATATTTCAGACCCGCAGCAAGGGGCCGATCTGGATGTGATTGTACGCCATACGCGTCAGGCTCAGCGTGTTCTGCGGGACCTGCTTAACTTTGCACGCCCCAAGGCCGCCGGATCAGGTCTTGCCGATGCGTGCGCCGTTGCGGCTTCTGTAACAGAAGTGTTTTCGGTGCAGGCTTTGAAGAAAGGCGTGACCCTGTCACTCAATTGTTCGGACAATCTGCCCAAAGTGCGCATCGGCCTGAACGAGCTTGAACAGGTGTTAGGCAATCTGGTGCTTAATGCGCTTGATGCTGCACCGGCACAGGAAGGCGAGATTATGGTTTCCGTAAGCCAGCGTGAAAATACCATGATTGCCATTGAAGTGGCGGACAACGGCTCGGGAATCGACGCAGAAGACCTGTCACATGTGTTTGACCCGTTTTTCTCGACCAAAGAGACAAATGCAGGTACCGGACTGGGACTGACAGTTGTATACGGCATGATTACAGACGTAGGCGGTACGGTTGAAGCCGGTGAATCCGAAGAGCTTGGCGGCGCTTTGTTCACTGTGTTGCTGCCATCGGAAAACACCGTGGAAGCACCGGAGGCTTAGGCAAGCCTTTGCACCGTGCCCGTTTTAACAGGAGCAGCAAAAGACATGTCGGAAAATTCATCTCGCACCGCTTTGGCAGACACAGGCAGAATGTGCCTGCTGATTGTCGATGATGAACGCGACTTTGCAAGTGGATTGGCGCGACTTATTTCCAGTCGTTTTCGTGATATTGACGTTGTTCCCGTATTCAGCGGGCGCGAGGCTCTGGAAGTTCTGGGTGAGCGTACCGTTCATCTGATGATGACAGACTTGCGCATGCCGGAGATGGGCGGGTTACAGCTGCTTACACAGGCTCTTTCCGTACAGCCTCAGCTCAGTATGGTTGTGCTGACGGCGCATGGCACTATCGAAACGGCTGTCGAGGCGCTTCGCCTTGGTGCATACGATTTTCTTACCAAGCCCATTGAGCCAGACCAGCTTTTCAGCGCGGTTTCAAAAGGGCTGGAACGCAGCAGGTTGCTGGAAGAAAACAACAGGCTGCGGCAGATTCTTTCATTGGGGGGCGAACCCGGGGAACTGGTGGGCGAAGGCCGCGCCATGCAGCAGCTGAAGCGTACCATTGCGGCAGTGGCACAGTCTGACTACACGGTGTTGGTACGGGGTGAATCAGGTACCGGCAAAGAACTGGTTGCACGCCTTGTGCACCGGCTCGGCAATCGTGCAACCAAACCGTTTATGGCGGTAAACTGCCCGGCAATTCCAGAAAATCTGCTTGAGAGTGAGCTCTTCGGCCATGTGAAGGGTGCTTTTACCGGCGCAGACCGTGACCATAAAGGTCTGTTTGCGGTTGCCAGTGGCGGCACGCTGCATCTTGATGAAATCGGTGATATTTCATCTGCGATTCAGACCAAGCTGCTTCGTTGCCTGCAGGATGGTGAAATTCGTCCGGTAGGTGTCAGCAAGGCAGAAAAAGTTGATGTGCGTGTTGTGGCATCCACAAACCAGGATCTGGAAGCCCGTATTGCAGACAAGTCGTTCCGTGAAGATTTGTATTACCGTTTGAACGTCCTGACCATTACCTTGCCTCCGTTGCGTGACCGCGTTGAAGACGTTCCTTTGCTTGCACATTACTTTTTGCGCAAGGCTTGTGCCGAAATGGGACTGCCGGAAAAAGAGTTGCAACCGGAGGTTACAGAGTGGTTGTCGCATAGGGGCTGGCCCGGCAACGTGCGTGAGCTGCAAAACTTCATACGCAGGCTTACTGTGTTTTGTAGCGGGGCCGTTGTGGATATGGACTGCATCAGAATGGTTGAACAGGGAAGCGGAATGCGATCCCCTGCAGCCGCAACCGGACTCACTTCAAAGATTAATTTTCGCAGCGGTGAAGGTTTTGTACCGTATAAAGATGCCAAAGCCACAGTGGTGGACGATTTTACAATGGCGTACCTGCGTGACCTGTTGACCTTCTCCGGCGGTAATATATCAGAAGCTGCAAGGCTTTCCGGCCTTTCACGTGTTGCATTGCAGAAGATTCTTTCAAGGTTGGATGTGAACGTAGCACGGTTTAAGTAGCTCTGTCTTTTAAGTCGGTTGTCCTGATGAAAAGTAATAGAGGCTGAAAAGCAATAAAACGCCGCCGCCGGAGTGTTCCAGAGGCGGCGCTTTTGTTTGTAACAGCAGGATGTTAACCAGACAAAAGAGCCATGGCGGCTGAGACTGTAAAGAACGAAAAGATAGTGGTCAGCAGTACTGAGGCTGAAGTGTTCGCGCAATCTGTATTGTACGTTTCTGCCAGCACAAAGGCCAGAGTTCCCATCGGCATGGCTGCCATAAGGACACCCATGGCAATCCATTCTCCTTCTACACCGAAAAGCTTCATGCCTGCCCATACAAGAGCAGGATGAACTATAAGTTTGATGCATCCGGAAACTGCCTGATAACCCGCGTCCGGCTTTGGCCCTCCGGTCATCTGCGCCTGTAATGCCAGCACCATGCCCACGGCGATAAGGGCACAGGGTGAAGCAGTGTACCCCAGCATGTTGCACACGGACTCCAGCCATTGTGGCAGTGCCATGCCGGAAAGGGATAAAATGAGACCACCGCCCGTCGCCAGCAGAATTGGATTGCTGATAAGTGACCGGAAGACTGTCCGCCAGATTGCTCCAGTGTCAGTACCGTTTCTTTGCTGCCTGCCCAGTTCAAGCATGGCAATGCCCATAAGTACAAAAGGCATGGTAAACAGCGTGTATATACCCATGACAAGCACTACGTCCGGATTGTCGGGGAACAGTGCCATAAGAATCGGTAACCCCAGAAACGCAGCATTGGCAAAAGTGGCGGTAAATGCCTGAAAGCCAGCCAGCGGTATCGAAGCCCGATAAAACAGTCTGAAAAGTGCAAAGGACAGCCCGTAACAGATTGCCAGGCCCAAAAGCAGTGCGCCGATGAATGAACCTTTCAGCAGTCTTTCAGGCGAGGCCTGTGCAATTGCGCCAAACAGAAGCGCAGGCAGGGCAATGCGGTAGACATATTGGTTCAGGGCGGCTGCGCCGTCTTTGGGTAGCCAGCCTGCACGTTGTACATATCCACCCACGATGATGAGCAAAAAGACAGGCAGAATGGTATAGAAAATAGTAAGCATGAAAATCCTGAGTGTGAAAAAAGCAGATTGTGACGTACGTGTTGCGTAAGTTTTTCGGCCCGTTTGCAGCTTGGACTCCGCTGGGAGCAGGCATTCGCAAAGGGCTGGCTGTTACATAGGCGTGCCCGCCGGCAGGCAACGATAAAGCCCGGCGGGCAGGGCCGTTTTACCCCGTTATTCAGGAGCAGCAGCTACGCAACCACCGGAAAGTATACAACTGTGAAGGGAAGTGAGCAATACGGAACGGGTGGATGAAAGCGGGCACGAAGGCTTGTCATATGGTTCCGGAGCCAGCTTGATTGTTGTGTAACAAGGTACAATACAGTAAGGGCAGATGCATGCGCATACTCCACCTGCTTAGCCAGCGGCCTGAAATGACAGGCAGCGGTGTATACACTCTTGCCATGATGAGGTGCTCTCTGTCAGCAGGGCATGACAATGCCATAGTGGCTGGTGTGCCTGCAGAATTTGTGGTGCCTCGGGAGCTGGCGGTTCAGGGGCAGGTGATTCAGAATCAGGCGCCTTCCGGCAGTAAGGACGCGGAACAGGTTTCGGGGCTCCTGCCAACTGAGGACTCAGGTGCAGATGCCGATGGGGTTGTTGTATCTGAAGATGCGGGGGGCAATGTGTTGCCCGTTGCGGTTATAGCTGAACAATGTCTGCCTGTGCAATAAGGGGAGGCTGCGCAGGATAATTTCTCAGCCGGTTCTGTCTGCCTGTGTTCATTTGCTTCGTTTGTCCGGTTCGGCAGTGAGTTGCCGTTTCCCGTAACAGGTATGAGCGATGTTATGCCCTATGAATCCAGCCGCTGGTCTGATCTTGATGAAAGCCAGCTGGCTGCCTACGAAAACTGCTTCAGCGGCTGTCTTACCCGTGCTGTCGAGCAGTTCCGGCCGCATATAATTCACAGTAACCACTTGTGGGTTGTCACTGCTCTGGCAAAGAGGCTGTATCCGCATATCCCCGTGGTTGCATCGTGCCACGGCTCTGATTTGCGCCAGTTTCGCAGCATACCGCGCATTGCGGAGCATGTAGCGGGTGACTGCCGCTCCCTTGATGCGGTACTGGCCCTTTCTGGGGTGCAGAAGCAGGAACTCACCGGTCTGTATGGTATTGACCCTGATCGCATTCACGTGACGGGGGCGGGCTTTAATGGCAGCCTGTTCGGCAGTGAGGGGCCATGGCAGGCCAATATCGCAGACGGGCCTTTGCGCATTGTCTACGCGGGGAAGTTATCCCGAGCCAAGGGTGTGCCGTGGTTGCTGAGCGCGTGTGCCGGTCTGCTGAACAACGGGCAGAACTTTGTGCTGGATATTTGCGGTGGAGGAACAGGGGCTGAATACGATGAGTGTATCCGGCTGGCTGCACTGCTGGGCGACAGGGTTCGCCTGCATGGCAATGTGGCACAGCCGAAACTGGCGGAATTGTTGCGGGCTGCCAATGTGTTTGTTTTGCCGTCTTTTTTTGAAGGCTTACCGCTTGTTCTGCTTGAAGCTCTGGCCTGCGGATGCAGGCTTGTTGCTACCAGGCTGGATGGAGTGGACGAGGTGTTTTCAGCATTGCCGCAGGATGTTGTGTCATTGGTTCCGCTGCCACGTATGCAAGGCGTTGATACACCGGTCTCGGACGACGAAGCCGTATTTGAAATGCACCTTGCGGATGCGCTGGCGGTTCAGCTGAGGAATACCGCAGTGCCGACTTCAGACGAAGCATGTCATAAGGTTACTACGCTGCTGTCCATGTATTCGTGGGAGAGAGTGTTCAGGCGGGTGGAGCAGGTCTATAAGCAGATTGCTGACAGTTAATTTCTGTTTGTCTGTTTCTGCTGTTTGCCAGACTCGGCAACGCCGCGGGCGAAAGTCATATAAGGACGTTGTCGGCAGACAGGTTGTCGGGCTTATCAGTTCGACCACGTTGAAGTACAACAGGTGCGTTGACTGTGCTCCCGTGCAGAGCATGGAACGCAATGCGGGCGGACAGAACATGACTGGAAACACTCCGGCTTGCCCTATCCGCCCTGTTTTATGGAGGTATGAATTTCTCCTGCCTGATTATCAAGCTAAATGTCTGGCCGCTTCTTCCCAGTTCACAAGATGCTCCAGAAAGTTCTTTACGTAGTCTGCTCTTCGATTCTGATAGTCCAGATAATATGCGTGCTCCCACACGTCACAGACGAGAATCGGCATTTTGCCGTCCACCATGGGGTTGGCAGCATTTGGCGTGGCGACTACTTCCAGCATCTTGTCCTTGTTTTGCACCAGCCATGCCCAGCCGCTACCGAATTGTCCTTTTGCAGCTGCAGAGAATGCATCGCGGAAGGCTTCGTAACTTCCGAATGATGCGGTTATCTGTTCCATAAGCTTGCCGCTAGGAAGGCCCCCACCGCTGGGCTTCATGCCGTTCCAGTAAAAAGTATGGTTCCATGCTTGTGCTGCGTTGTTAAACAGCGCTTGCTGATCTTTGTTTTTTGCGGCGTTCAGAAACACATCATGCAATGGAGTACCTGCCTGACCGACTGCCAGTTTGCCGGTGTTGGCATAATAGGCCCTTGTGTGTTTGCCGTAGTGGAAGCTGATGGTTTTGACAGAGATGTACGGTTCCAGCGCATTTTCAGGATAAGGTAAGGCGGGGAGCGGGAACGCTTCAGCTGCAAAGGCAAACGGGGAAATGCCTATGATTGAGGCTCCTGCCAGAACTCCAGCTCCGGCGGCAAGTTTCATGAATTGCCGCCTGTTCAGGGCCAGTTTGAATCCTGCATTGCTTGGTTGCATGATGTCCTCCTGCGTTATGCAGTTTTAAATGCATCATAGAGAAATATCAGTATGTAACTTTGTAATAATGCGTTGATATAGTCAATCGCTTAACGATGCTGAACGGAAAGGAATTGATGTAGTGCGTTGTTATCGTAAGGTGTCTTTTTGCATCCTCTGATTATGGCATTTACTGCGCACTGTGTTTATTGCTCATGTCGTTCGCTGCTCCGGCATATGACAGAGGCGTTCCAGTTTTAGTACGATATCAGATTGTTATATGGGGCAGGTCTCGCCTTTTGTACAGAAACAAAGGAGGCATCCGAGGGCGGAGTTTTATATGTTCCCGCCGGTGGGGAAAAAGGGAAAGCTGCTGCAAGCAGGAAAACGGCACTGAACACTATGGCAGGCAACTATGTTGCGCCGGAAAAACTTTCTTAAGGCATGGTAACCATCTGCTATCCAATCAGGATACAGTTTTTTGGGGCGGAGTTTTGGCTTGTCGGGCTGTGATAACGTGATGATGCAAGAGCTGTGGTGTATGCAGGCAGTGGTTAGCGCTTGTTTTCAGAAGAAACAGATAAGGCAATGGCAGCGGTATCGTCATGGCATTTAAAGCGGGGGTACATAGTGCACGCGGGATCGCTGGCCTGTATTTGCGTAATCGTGTTGTGTAATTCTGAAAGGCCGCCGCGAAGGTACGCATCGCACAATGCGGTATAGTCAGTGCCTTGTCGGGGTTCAGCACAAGGCATGGTCAGGCCGTCAGTAAAGATAAGAATATGCGCGATGTCATTTAACGGAACAGCGCCGGTTTGCAAAAATGAGGACATGGCTTGTTCGCCGTTAAGAACCCCGAATGTCCTGTTCATCTGCAGCCGTACCGATTCTATGTCGCTTTTCAGGGCAGTACGGATGTCTGTTATGCCTTGCTGCGAAAGTTCCTTCCAGTGGATCATGGTCTGTCTGTCATGGTCTGCGTTTTTTGCGGGCATATACCAGCTGCCGCCATTTTTGATGAAGACGATCTGGCTGTCCCCTATCTGCATCCACTCGGCATGACTGTCGTTAATCCATACGGCTGCCGCACTGGCCGACCACAGACGCAAACGTTGTTTTGGATCTGCTGTTTTGCAGTTGATGCCGTAAGATAGCATGTGTTCGGCCAGAAGACTGTTGGCAGAATGTGCAGCCTGCGATAGAGGCAGGTGCTTCTTGTTGCGGACGCGATCCTGATAGTACGCAGAGAACTCCTTATAGATGCATTGTGCGGCTTGTTCTGCCCCCGTGCGTCCGTTATATAATGTATCTACCAGGCTGGATGCACCGTCCACTACGGCGTACAGAGGGGCGCTGGCAAAAAGCCTGTCCTCGTTAATGCCGGTTGAGCCTGTCTGGTAGACCGTGCAGGCTGTATGCGAGAAGACCTCGGAGCAGAGCGGTTCTGAGCGCTGCGGTATTCCGGTTTGTAAAGGGGCTGCTTGAGACATCATAGAAGCATAATGCAGCTTTGGCGGGTTGTCGCATTGAAAAGCCTGATGCTTTGTTAGGGTATTGATAGCCTTCTTTGATTGAATAAAAAAAGGAGCGGAAAACCGCTCCTTTGTGTCCATCATGGCCATTGTTGAAAACGCAACTATTCAACGGGTGCGTAGTAACAACGTTTGGGAGAGTGGATCTTGCCTGCTTCTTTCAGGGTTTTGATCGCTTTGGAAACTTCTTTGCTGTCTACGCCGAGCTTATCGGCAACTTCACCGGGGCGAACAGGCTTTCCTGCTTCTTTCATTGCATCAAGAACTTTATCTTCCATGGATATACTCCTAAATTTGATAGTAGCTATTATTAGCACTTAAGGCGATGCTTGTCAATATATTTCGGAATAATTCCTATTAAGTGTCAGGAGGTGTAGTCTCTGCCCATTGTTCGCAACGGTTTCTCCCGTTGGATTTTGCCATATACAGGGCTTTATCCGCTTTGATCAGCATGTCGTCAAGCTTGGTTGAGCCAAAAGTAACATTCGGGGCAAGTAACGCAACACCAGTGCTGACGGTAATGTTGAGGCTATTTTCTCCTGCGGTGATCTTTTTTTGCTCAATTGCGGAGCGGATGCGCTCTGCAAGTGTCATGGCTGCCTCTTTGTCTGTATGAGGCGCAAGGATTGCGAATTCTTCACCACCCATACGTATGGCAATATCACTTGCGCGGAGCATGGATGAAAGGGTTCTTGCCGTGTTTTGCAGAACTATGTCACCAGTGTCGTGGCCCCATGTGTCATTAACATTTTTAAAATGGTCGATATCAAGTATCAGACAACTGCAAGGGGTGTTACCCCGTTCACATAAGTTGATAAGCCTTGGCCCCTCACGGGTAAGGTAGCGGCGGTTACGCATACCTGTAAGCGTATCACAGTATGAAAGGTATTCCAGATCCGTTACCTGCTGTGACACTCGCTCCGCCATAAAACAAAAGTTTTCATACAGTCGTTTAATTTCAACCGGCATGTCTTCTGTATCCAGCAGCGGGCACTCATTGTCGTATTGGCCGTGGGTGATTTCTTCAGCCATTACGGTGAGTGATTTTAAGGGCAGGGTGATACGCCTTGCCAGCCGGATGAGGAAAGGCGTCAACAGTGCGATAGAAATCAGTGCACCTGCGATAGTCATCAACAGTATCCAGCCGTATCCATAGAGGAATTCATCAAGGGGGCGTTCCTGAACGAGCACCCATTCGTCATTCTTAAGGGGCTGGCTGGCCCCCAAAACGAAATTGCCAGCGTCATTTTTATAAAAAGTAGGCTTATGAAGCGAGTTGGCAGGGGGTAATGTTGTTTTAAGAGTGGCGTGTCCCTGATTGTCGTATTGCGGATGAACCACTTGGCCGTTGATCAGGCGCGTTGTAAGCAAAAATCCTTCGCGGGTAGCCATATAGGTTTGATCGTTTTGGGTGCGGCGCAGATGTGAAAGGATTTCGTTAATTCCCTGCAACCCCAGACTGCCAATTATCAGGCCTTGAAATTTGCCATTTTTGAACGGTAACGGCGCGGCAAATACCACTGTAGGCTGCCGCGTGTATCTTCCGGCAAGCAGGTTGGATATAGTGGGAATTCCTTGCTGTGCCTGTTTGAAATACTCTCTGTCTGCAACATCAAGGCTGCTTTTGTCGTATGGACCGACTACAAAGCTTCCTTCGGGTGGAATAAAAAAAACAGTGTCAAAAGAGCTATGGAAGGTTAAGAAATTACGCAGGCCAACTTGTAACATATTAATGTCACTTGTTTTTTGTATTCTGTTCTGCGCAAAAAAGAATACATCCCGCAGACGATAGTTAAGCCAGTCTTCGGCCAGAAATTTATGATGCTTCAGTTCGACAACGATGTCGCGATGACTGGAATCAACAACAATTCCACGAATTACCAGCAGGAAGGTTATTACAGAGACACATAGTGGAATGGTTACAAGGAGTATGGAAAATGCTCTGAGGCGAGCAGCTATAGACTGAGGGCCTGCCATGAATGTGCGTCCTGCTGGTTTGGTTGCTACATAATTCCATTGAAAATGCTTAGGTATTTTACGCAGAGAATGTTTTTTTGTCTATTCTCGCAAAAGAATAAGTGGCAAGTCTACGTGAATTAGGTGGCAAAATGAAAAAAGCTCTGATCTTACGATCAGAGCTTTTGCTTCCATGGTGCCGAGGGCGGGACTTGAACCCGCACGGACGTAATCCACTACCCCCTCAAGATAGCGTGTCTACCAATTCCACCACCTCGGCCCCTAATCGCGTCAACTTTTTTCGTGTCGGCGCGGAGGCAGTATGTATACGGAACTCAACCTTCTTGGCAAGAACTTTTTGTAAAAAAATAAAAAAAGTAATGAACGGATGCAGAAAGCAGGCACACGCCGTGCAGGTTCTGCTGTCTGGAGTGAATCTAAGTTTGCAGGGCTGAAGAGCAGATATTTTTTCTCAATGGGGTTGCCGGTTATCTGCTGCACATTGCGCTGGATACCGCTTGCGGATAGGATGCCGCAGACGGCAACCACAGGGTGCCGTTTCGAAACGCCAAGGAGCACTATTCAATGACTAAGTCCACTGTTCTGTGTCTGGATATCGGCAGCGGAACACAGGATGTGCTGTTGCATATTCCCGATATAGAGCCTGAAAACAGACCCAAATTTGTATTGCCTTCGCCTGCCAAGATGGTAGCAAAGCGCATCGCCGCGCTGACTGCTGCCGGAAAGAATGTCTATCTGTACGGCAGCAACATGGGAGGCGGTTTTTTCGGGGCTGTAAAAAAACATCTGGAAGCAGGGCTGTTAATCTGTGCGCATCCCGATGCCGCGCCTGCTATTCATGACAACCCCGAGCGTGTCAGGCAGATGGGCGTTGCCGTGGAAGCTGCCTGCCCGCAGGGATATGTTCCGGTGCATCAGACCGATTATGATCCTTCTTTCTGGCAGTCTATGCTGAGTACAGCGGTGCTGGAGTATCCTGACATGGTCATGGCTGCGGTTCAGGACCACGGATATTTTCCCGACTCTTCCAATCGTGAAGGTCGTTTTGTGTTGTGGCGCCGTTTTCTGGCAGAACACGACGGAAATCCGGCGTCTTTGATTTTTAATGATGTGCCGCAGGAACTGACCCGTCTTGCAGCGCTGCAGAAAGCCATCGGCGGTGGTCCGGTGTGTGATTCTGGTGCGGCGGCGGTTCTCGGGGCCCTTTCCATGCCGGAGATAGCACAACGCAGCCACAGACACGGTGTTACCGTAGTAAATGTGGGCAACAGCCACACTGTGGCGTTTCTTGTCTACCGCGAGCGCGTTTACGGCGTATATGAGCATCATACCGGTATGCTGGATACGGATGCCCTGTTGCATGACTTGATGGAGTTTCGCCGTACATGGTTGCCGGACGAACAGGTACGGGCCAGCGGCGGTCACGGCTGTATGTTCAATGATGTGCCGGAAGAAGCCGAAAGCTTCCGTCCGACGTTTATTCTGGGACCCAGACGAGCCATGCTGGAAGGGCACGGACAGTTTATAGCACCCGGCGCGGATATGATGCTCGCAGGCTGCTTTGGCATGTTGTACGGGCTAGGCCTGTAGCGTCATTTTTTGCCATATTCCGGCTGAATCGAAGGTTATTATCATAACCCGCCGGTGAATGCGTTATCCGGCGGGTTGCTTTGTTTGTGTATGTTTTTTTGTACTACCGCAGTTGTTGTATTTGACATTTTCGTTACTCACCGTAAAATCGCCACGTTTTCCCGCGTAATGCGGCAATTATGCATACAGAGCCCGTGGCTTAAGAGAGGACTGGAATGGAGTTTTTTGATAAGGCCGAAACATGGAGCCGTGAAGAGATAGAGCGCGTTCAGTTGGTACGTTTGCGCAACACAGTGCAACAGGCCGCAAAATCTCCTTTTTATGCAGAGCAGTTCAAAGAGGCGGGAATCACTCCTGACTCCATCAAAACTCTTGACGATCTGCGCCGTATTCCTCCCACTACAAAAAATCATCTGCGGGAGCAATATCCGGCTGGTCTGGTGGCTGTGCCTGCCAGAGACCTTGTCCGCCTGCATGCTTCCAGTGGCACTACAGGTGCCCCCACGGTTGTGCATCATACGCAGAACGACCTGAATTCGTGGGCAGACCTTGTGGCGCGCTGTATGCACATGGTCGGCGTACGACCTGAAGACGTATTTCAGAATACATCGGGCTATGGCCTGTTTACCGGCGGCCTTGGTATCCATTACGGCGCAGAGCGCCTCGGGTGCCATACCATTCCTGTAGGCCCCGGTAATACAAAGCGCCAGATCAAGTTTATTCACGATTTCAACGCGACTGTTCTGCATATCATTCCGTCATATGCTTTGTATCTGGGTGCTGCACTGGAAGAAGAAGGCCTTGGCGGCGATGCGCTGCCGTGCAGAATTGCACTTATCGGTGCAGAGCCGCATACAGAGGAAATCAGGCAACGTATTGAAAAAATGCTGGGGCTGAAGGCGTTTAACTCATACGGGCTTTCAGAGATGAACGGTCCCGGTGTTGCCTTCGAGTGTGAACATCAGGACGGTATGCATGTATGGGAAGATGCGTTTATCGCGGAAATAGTAAATCCCGAAACGCTGGAACCCGTAGCGGATGGCGAAGTGGGCGAGCTGGTAATGACCACGCTGTGCCGCGAAGGAATGCCGATTCTGCGCTATCGCACGCGCGACCTTACCCGTTTCTTGCCCGGCACCTGCGCATGCGGTCGCCGGCATCGCCGCATTGACCGTATTCTGGGCCGTGCTGATGATATGATGATTATCAAGGGCGTAAATATTTACCCCATGCAGATTGAGCAGATTCTTATGGGCTTCCCCGAAGTTGGCCAGAACTATGTGATTGAGCTGACGCGTGAAGACTTTATTGATCAGCTCAGAATTAAAGTGGAAATCCGCGACGGTTACTTTATCGAAGATATGCGCGTTCTGACCGGCTTGCAGAAGGCCATTGTACGGCAACTGCGCGATGAAATTCTGGTAACCCCCCGCGTGGATCTGGTGCAGACAGGATCGCTGCCCAAGAGCGAAGGCAAGGCCATTCGTGTGGTTGATCTGCGCGAGAAGGAGTAACAGTGGAAACAGCTATCGCTATATTTGTAATCATCCTTATGGTGCTTACTCTGGGTCTGCATATTTTCGGCTTGCCCGCTAACTGGGTAGTGCTGGGAATTGCAGGGTTGTGGAAGTGGCTGCATCCCGAAGCAGTTTCCATGGATATGACGTTTTTTATTATTATCGGCGGGCTTGCCGTAGCGGGTGAGGTGTTGGAATTCGGTATTCAGATGCTGGGCGCCAAACGCTACGGCAGTACAGGGCGCGGTACTCTGGGCGGCTTTATCGGCGGTATTGCCGGTGCCATATTAGGTGCGCCTTTTTTCCTTGGCCTCGGGGCGCTGCTTGGTGCTCTTGGGGGTGCGTATCTTGGCTGTCTGGTTATGGAGCTTGGCCTTGGCCGCTCCGGAGACGAAGCACGCAAAGCGGCGATGGGTACTTTTCTGGGGCGCTTTCTGGGGCTGTCGCTTAAATTCGGTATCGGCGTGTGGATAGTCAGCATGACTATCCCGCATCTGTGGGCGTAATGGTTCCCGCTGTGCGGTGCTGACAGACTGATTGCATCCTGTTACTGAAATGAATATGACTACGGCGCAAGGCAGTGATGCTTTGCGCCGTGTTATTTTTTTGTAACGTAAGGACAGCAGACAATGCTTGAGAATGTAGCTGTGGTGCTTGTGTCACCGCGCTTTCCCGAAAATATAGGTATGGTGGCACGCGCCTGCGCTAATATGGGCGTTTCTGAATTGGTTGTAGTAGCGCCGGAGCGCTGGAATCTGGAAAAGTCTATCCCGCTTGCTACGCCCAAAGGCGTTCCCGTGCTTGAAAACGTACGCCTGACAGACACGTTGGAAGAGGCCTTGGCTCCGTATACTGCTGTTTTTGGTACTACTGCCCGCACGGGCGGCTGGCGTAGACAGATTTTGTCTCCTGAATCTGCGGCTCCGCTGGTGCAGAACGAGATTGCCGCAGGCGGCAAGGTGGCTTTTGTTTTCGGGCGCGAAGATCGTGGCCTGACGAACGAGGAAACTGAAATCTGCTCCCGTCTTGTCACCATTCCGACAAGCGAAGCCAGTTCGCTGAACCTTGCGCAGGCCGTACTGATTCTTTTGTATGAATGCTTCAAGCTGTCTGATACCAGACCTTTTCATAAAGACGGAGGGTCAACCTCGCGGCTGGTGACGCACAAGGAGCAGGAAGTGCTGTTTGCAACACTTCAGGAAACACTTCTTGCGATTGATTATTTGCGAGATGACAATCCTGAATACTTTATGTTGCCCGTTCGCCGCTTTATGCAAAAAACTTCTATGCGCAGGCACGAGTTTGATATGCTAATGGGCGTTTGCAGGCAGGTGAAGCGCCTTGTACGCATTGCCGGTGAAAATGTACCGCAAGATGCAAAGCAAGTTACTGAGGATGCAGGCAGGGAAGCGCAACAGAATAAGTCCGATGCATAGCCTGATGAAAACGGACATGTTTGCATGAGCCGTTTAAGCTGGCTGTAGCTGATCTTGTAACGGTGAGCTTTAGTGAATAATTAGAAAATAGCACAGGGCCTGTTGCCACAATGGTAACAGGCCCTGCGCAGTTTGTGCCGGGGGGCTTAAACTATATGCCATTCAACAGTAGCGCCACAGCGTAAGAAAAAATCTTTCCAGAAGTTGTTCAGTTGGAACGTTTGCTTGGAACGATTGTTCTGTGTTGTGCGTGTCACCTGATACACTGTTACGTGGATGTTAGAAAAGTCAGGCCAGATACTGTGCTGCATATCGCTGAAGAATAACTCGTTTTTGTAGACACTTACGATTCTGCTGTTTTGCAGCATGTCAGAAATGATAATCAGCTCTCTTCTGGGTATTGCAGCAGAGTATTCCGGCAGATCTTCCAGCCGCTGCGTTGTTTCCATGATAGGTGACGTTTCGATTGATTCTGTCACTGCTGTTGTCAGTTGCTTCGAAAGCGCGTCTATCCTTTGCTCCCATGTCTGCTTATAGTCAGAAGCTATCTTTTCCACATTTTCTGTTGTCATGGAGCCTATGCTTCTGGGCTTGCGCAGCTGAATGAGCGGCTTAAGGTTGCCGCCTGAGGTCGCATTAATTTCTGCCACTGTTAGCATTGCTCCCGTTGGCAATTTTTGCTTCAGCCTTTCCAGACGTGATGCAACCAACGCATTGATTTCCGGCGGAAGCGGGTCCGTTCTGTCCAGCAGAAGCACCGTGTGATGCAGCAGTGGTGGCGGCGGTGCACTTTGGGTGTCGGCCACATAGGTAACGACGCTCGCAAACAGAATCAGGACACCGATAAGAATGGCAATGCCAAGGACAGTGCTCCTGTTACGTCTTGAATACGGAGTGCAGATCGTTGTACCTGTGCAAAGGATGGAAGACCGGATCGCCGCTTTTCGTTTCAGCAGTTCGCGAATCATACTTCCCGCCTTTGCACTGCGGAGCTTTCTCCGAAGCTTTGTCCTGCTTCGTACCCTGCTTCAAAGGTTGTCCCGGCAGACTCAAACTCCTTGCTTAACAGTCCGGCCCGATCTTGTTTTTCTGGCAGTCCTGCTGCAGCGCGGTTTCTTGCATCGTTTACCTCCCGCTGCAACTCATCCAGCTCTCTGTCCACTTCTTCTTCAAGATCCTTTAAGACAAACTTAAGGCGTTCCAATGCGTCTTTTTCGTTAACAAACGTTGCATTGGTTGCTTCGTCAGCCTTTGCCACAATGACAGCTTTCTGCTTTATCATTGTCTGCAATTGGCTTTCTTCGTTCGAAAAATCCACAGGCGTGTATCTGGCCTCAGTAGTCAATGTATCGCTGTGTTCAAAATAAGCCGGCACCGGAACTGTTCGAACTTCTTTGTTTATTTTACGATATTCTTTGAGAAGGCGATTATACGTTGCGTCAATTTGCTCTGCTACAATGCCCGCGGCCTGATTCACCCCTTTGGCATCTTCAAGTAGCTGCCTGTATTTTGAGCATTTTTCGCCTGCAGTTTTGGTAAGTTCTCTAATGAGGGTACGCTGTTCATTCATCAACGTAATGATAGTGTCCTGAAAAGAAAGCTTGAAAGATTCGTATTGATTGAGAGCATTCGAGTACTGCTTCAGGCGTCTTCCGTATCCGGGGTAGATATCGCCTATGGACCTGTACCCTTTGTAAAGGCCAAGTAATGAAAGCAGCACCCCGATAGCTATAAGCATAATCGAATTCATGTTGGACAGGTTGAGCGGGCTTGCCATGAAGTGCCCGAATGCCTGCTGCATTGCCTTTTCAGGCATCGGCCCTTCCATAAGCTCCCGATAGTGGCCGACCATCAGGTTAAAACAGAAGTTTATGAACAGGTATGTAGCAGTGAGCATGCAAGCTACCCAGCGGTAGAATTTATCAACATGGTTTTTATAACGTGTAACGAAGTAGCCCACGCTTGCCGCACTGACAACGTTCAGGCAAGAGATGGCCATTGCCTGAATAAGCCCGCCGACCAGCCCGAGAGCATTACCTTTAAGAAAAAGCCATGAGTTCAACAGCGACTCGATGAGGATAATCAGGGTGATAAGTGCGAATTGTAACAGCGATGATTCGGGGACAATCGCGTCACGGGTCAGGTCGTTGCGGGCTTTGAAGGAGGCCAGCTCACGCATTTTCTTGCGTTCATTGCGGCGTAAAGGAAGCATGGTCATTTTTGCACGCTCGCGTTCCCGCATCAGAATATTGCTTACAGTATTTTTTACGGTTTCAATTTCTGCAAGAGAACTGTCCAGATTCTGCTTTTCGCGCTCATCTGCTAACCCTTCCTGAACTCTGGCCGACTCGAGAATCAGGTTGTTCATAGTTTCGAGCAGATGCGCCCGGATTTTTACTTGCGGCTGATCAAAAGCGGTTGAAGACTGTTCCGGCAAGTTGTTGTCACCTTGTGATGCGGCGCTGTTCACGATGGCCAGTCTTTCTTTTAACAGGTCGAAATTGGGTTTGAGTGCTTGAATGCGTGCAGCATGATCTGTGCGGGCCATGGTGTACTCCTGTTGTTATTCGGTATTTGTTATTCGATATAGAATAATGTGGCAGAAGTAAACTGTGTCGGGAGAAACGATTGTCCGGAAAAAATATAAATGTTTACACCGAGAAGATATGAGAGGGTTGCCCGCTATGACGGGCAAAGGCTTTTCAACGCTGCTGCCCATTGGTCCCATAGGGGCCAGCGGGGAGGACAGATGCATGAGATGCCTTTCATTTCAAATTTGAAATGATGCAGGTACATAAGATGGGGATCATTCTGGGCGGCTGCAGAGTTGCCGTATACCTTGTCACCTACAATGGGATAGCCCGCATGGGCGAGATGTGCGCGAATCTGGTGACGGGCACCGCGGTGTATTGAAGCCAGTACCAGCGTTGTTTTGGGATTCGCCTGCGGGGTGTCTGTAAACTCAACCGGCCCTAAGGGGAGCACGGACGTGTGCCGCAGCTGGTCCTGTTCCTCGCGGGGCAGAGCCGTTGTAATCGTCCGGTTGTCGGTGTTCAGCTCCCACGGACAAAGCAGGGGGGTGGTCAGTTCACCTTGCACCACTGCAAGATACAGCTTTTCTGTTTTTCCTGTGCGCTCATTGTGGCGGAAGACTTCAGCCGCCTGCTCGCCAAAGGCGACAATGAGCATGCCCGAGGTTGCTTTATCCAGCCTGTTCACAAGCAATGCAGGACGTGCTTCTTCAGGCTTCGGAGCACTGTTCTGCCGGTTGCTGAACAACTTCGGCAGCATGTCCTCAACACAGGGGCTGGGAGAAGAGGCTATGGCAGCAGAATGCAAACCTGATGGCTTAAAGACGGCAGCGTAATTTTTTTCAAGGCAAAGAATGCTGACCTCAGTCTGTAGTGCCAGCGCTCCGGTCAATTCCGATGAGGCTTCTTCCTGTTGAAGGGGGGTCAGCCTCACCTCGTCGCCGTTGCGTACGCGGAATCCTGCAGGACGGTTATGACCATTGACTGTAACCTTGTTATGATCCCAGAGGCGGCGGCGTGCGCGCACGCCGATTTCAGGAAAAGCAAAACAAAGAGCTGCGTCCAGACGGTCTCCGTCGTGCTCCAGAGGTACGGTGAATGAAAATTGTGGTGAGCGTTTCATAAAAATTTCAGGCCTGAAAAGTATGCTGCCTAGTTATCATGCGCAAATGCCGCTCAGCAACCTGAGTTATTTACAGTCGTTTGACAAGTTGTTTCGACTGCCCGCAGTTGCGGATAAAAAAGCAAACCGGACTGGCATAGTGCCAGCCCGGCTCGGGTTGCGTTATGCATTGGTCCGCACTGCGTGCAGGCAACATGCATGCAGGCGGTCTGCGTATTAAGCAGACTCTGCCTGTTTGGACTCGGTGGCTTCAGTTTGCGCACCACCGGGGGTGAGTTTATAGCCAAGCTCTGCGGCCATATATTCCAGCGCGCTGATGTTGTTGGTTACTTTCATGATTTCCAGAAGCGTGTCAGCCCCGAGCTTCGCGCTCTGGTCATAAGGGTTGAGCTCTCGCATCATGGTCGGATACGGCTTGCCGATACGTTCGGCGACCCACTTGGACTGTTTCGCGTTGAGCACCATGGATTGCGTGATACGAGTGACGGAATCTTGCATGATCTCCTCCTGTCCTTGTTGAGATTACTGCCGGTGGGGTGGGGCCGATTCACAAGATGAGAAAAGAACTCCATGGTATGTACTTCAGCACGATATGAATTTTACGTAAATTAGGTGGCGCTGTATTTTTACGATGGAAACAGTAGTATTTTTGTGGTAGGGGTTATAACTGGTATAAATTTCGACAGAGGATGCATTTGGCAGTCTTACCCGACTGTTAGCGACGTTATTAATTAGCGAGGATGGTAGGGTGCCGCCTTGCGGGATAGGTATGTCAACAATGGGTGATGGGTATTCGCTGATCATTGCAGAAGATCATACCCTCTTGCGTGAGGGGTTGAAATCTTTGCTTCAATCTGTTCCGCATCTGGTTGTTGCCGGAGAAGCCAGCGACGGTCAGATGGTTGTTGAGCTTTGTGACAAGCATCGGCCTGACCTTGTTCTGATGGATATTTCCATGCCTCGTATGGATGGAGTTCAGGCGACAAGGCTGATCAAGAAAAAACATCCGGAAATGCGTGTTCTTGTGCTTACCGTGCATGGCGCAGGCGAGTATGTTTATGCGGCGTTAGCCGCCGGAGCAGACGGCTATGTGCTTAAGGACGCCAGCAATGATGAGTTTATTCTTGCAGTAGAGTCTGTCTTGGGCGGTAAGATATATTTGAGTCCCGGCGTTTCAGACGAAGTTGTAAAAGGCTATCTGAATGATGCCCGTGGGCAGTCTGTTTCTTCCAGCTGGGAAACGCTTACTCCGCGTGAGCAGGAAATATTTCAGCTTGTGGCAGAAGGATATAAAAACCGCGAAATTGCCGAGATGCTGGTTGTGAGCGTGAAGACTGTAGAAAAGCACCGCTCCAATCTGATGCAGAAGCTTGGTGTACATTCCGCGGCAGAGTTGCGCGCGCTGGCACTGGAACGGGGTATAATTCTGCGTATGCGGTCAGATGCCTGAGCCTTCTGTTTTTCAACCGAGCCAAAATTAGAAAAGCCCGCTTCTTACAGAAGCGGGCTTTATTGTATGCAGAAAACCCCCCGCTAGGCGGGGGGTTCCGTAAAGCTTAAAGCTATAGAGATATTAGTAAAACTCCTTTTGATTTGCTAACTAATCCCTGCGGTCTGGCAACTGCAGGTGGCAAATCAAAAGGAGGCCACAATGGGTGACACTAAGAGTTTAGCCCACACAAAATGGAACTGCAAATACCACGTAGTGTTTGCGCCAAAGTATCGGCGGCAAGTTTTTTACGGAGAGAAGAAGCGCGCAGTGGGTGAGATATTGCG
>NZ_JBKEBF010000030.1:0-14602 GCF_047973035.1 Oleidesulfovibrio sp. | reverse complement strand
ATTTCCGTCTGTTGGTTATCAAACTGGGCAGCATGAACTTCGCCATGCCCATATTTCTTTTTCCACGCATACAAGCTGTGGGTGCTGACGCCTAACCTTTGGGCGACTTCTTGGACGGGATAGCCGTGCTCGGTGATTTGTTTTACCGCTTCAATTTTGAATTCGTCAGTGTAGCGTTTGTCGTACATCGTTTTCTCCTGAGGTCTCGTTTTCATAACTCAGGAGTGTCTACGAAACTAGGGGCGATTCAATTGCATCCTAACCGACCCGCCATATTCGACAGGTGGTATTTACGCGGGGCAACGTCAACAGCCGCCCAGTGTAAAGTATCAAAGCTCAGATGCTCAAAAAAAGCATCATGACTTCCACGGAGACAATCGGGATCAACGCTCTTTCATCACATGGGCGACCCTCTGGCTTTCAGAATGCTATCGGGTCAGTAAGCCAGGCTCCGTTTTGATGACTTTTACAGACTGGCGGCAGCTGCCAGCAATGAGTGATGCCTTGCAGGCTGGCGGCTGGCTCTGGAGAAACATCGTTGTCTGGGATAAGCCCACCGCCCGTCCAAGTCTGGGTAACTTCAAAAATCAGTGTGAATACGTCTTGGTGGGAGTTAAAGGCAGGTTCAAGGCAAACCATCGTCAGTGCTTACCAGGTGTTTTCAAGCACTCGATAGTTGGGCATCAACGCCGAATGCATCTGCCGGAAAAGCCTATTCCGCTCCTTATAGACCTGCTGGCTATAGCTCAAGATGATTGCGTTGTTCTGGACCCTTTTATGGGTTCTGGGACAACTGGAAAAGCGGCTCTTTCTACGGGCCGAAAATTCATCGGTGTAGAGTTGGATAAGGGGTACTATAACATCGCTTGTGAGCGGCTTTTTTTAAACCGCAGTAAGTGACGGAGTAAGGACATAAAAAGCCCTGACTCTGGTCGGGGCTTTTTCTCATTTTGAAATGGCAAAATTCTCAAATAGAGTGTCAACTTACACCTTTTTAGTGCCAAGCTACGTGCTACGGAATGGCAAATCGCGCGCCGCCTTACACGGGCTGCCTTACAGGAACACCTTGAGCTAGGTAGATATAGGGTAGATAAAAAGAAAAGGGCGCATCGCTTGGTGTGCGATAAACCCTTGTTTTTAATGGTGCGCCCGACAGGAGTCGAACCTGTGGCCTACGGCTTAGGAGGGGATAGCGGTCAGAAAATGAGGACTCCCTAAATTGCTCAAGACCTTGTCGGAAAAGGTTTTTTGCAATAGGGCTTGTCCTTGTATTTCCCGAAAAAGCTGAGGAGGTGGGCACCCAGTGGGCACCCAAGAAGACAAGCGCGATAAGCGGGTCTGGATTAATGCTCAGAGCAGGGGTGGCGTCCTTTATAGAGAGCACCCGACCCGAAAGCATGGTAAGCGACCAGACAGATACATAGCTATTCGTTACCGTTTGGGCAATGGCAAAAGAGCCTTTGAGGGGCTTGGCTGGACATCTGACGGCTGGACTTTGGAGAAGGCTGTAAGCCTGCTGCGAGAGCTTAAAGAGAATATCAAGCTGGGCAGGCAACCACAGTCGCTTAAAGAGAAGCGGGCTATGGTCGAGGCCAGCAAGGTTGAGGCAGAACAGACGCAGGCCCGTGAGGCGTATCAGCGCATCACATTTGGCGAGCTGGCGGAACTCTATTGCCAGTGGGCGCGTGAGCACCGTGTTTGGGGCACGTCTGTTGAGCATATACTGGCTAACCATATCTTGCCCGTGCTGGGAGGCAGGGTTGCTTCTACAATAACTCCTGCCGACGTGGAAGAGCTGCGGAAGATCGTGGCCGCCAAAAAGCCTAGAACCGGACGCAATAAGAACAGAGAGGGTGCCTGTCTTGCCCCTCAGACTGTTTTGCATATTTTGAAGACCGTGCGCGAAGTTTTTAACTTCGCCGGTGAGACGGCTGTGCCTGGTGAGCCTTCGGTTATGCTGTTTGAGGGGAAAAACCCTGCCGTGCTTTCGCGTAGAGGGCGTGGTGTACGCGCTCCCCAGTCTGATGCCCGGCGGTTGCGTACTCTTAATGATGAAGAGATCGCGCAACTTTTGGCCTATGAGGGAATCCGCAAGCAAGCAGTGAATGAGTTGCGGGATATGATTTTGCTTTCGCTGGATACCGGCCTGCGGGCAGGCGAGCTGGTACACCTGACGCGCGAGTCTTGTGATGCCGAAACCGGAGCTATACGCATTTTCAAAGGGTCGAGAGAGAATGCAAGCACCAAGGGTGGCAGCTCTCGGCTTGTGCATGCTGGTCATTTGTTTCCTGCCTGCCTGACGATGCTCCGCGGCAGGCTGCTGTATGATGAAACGGGGAGTTCGTATCTGTTTCCCAGTGCGGATGGCGGAGCGAGAGACCCCAACGGCTTGAATCGGGCCATGCGTAGAATTGTTGCGGATCTGGGATTTAACGACGCAGTGGACGACCCGCGTAACATGGTTGTCTGGCACACCTTGCGGCATACCTATGCAACCAGAATGCTGGAAGCGGGCGTCGATATTTATACTCTTAAAGAGATGCTTGGTCATGCTTCTGTTACCACTACAGAGGTGTATTTGCATATGTGCGACAGGGCCGCGCGAGAGCGTGCCTTACGGCGGATTGCCCTCGCGCGGGATATAGTTGCCTAGAGTTGGGGCACGATTATCGTGCGAACACCTCTACTTTCGAGATACGCAAGGAAATATTCGGTAGGGTAGATAACCGTTTCTCCTATTTTCTGGCGTACAAGCGGGCCTTTACAGAGGGCATCATCGTTTGCGAGTTTTTTGCTTGAGATGGCACCTCCTGTGAACCAGGCAACTTTTTTACGCGCTATGCACGGCGGCAGCTTGGGCAGATAGTCTGCCAGATGAACAAGCGGTGGCGCAGGAGGTAGAGAGTCTGTCACGTTCTTTGGCGAGTTCTTTTTATTCATCGGAGTAACCTTTTTATTTACGGTTTCTTACTTCTTCAGCCATCTGCTTCAGGCGTGTCTGTTCAGACAGTTCCAGACAGATTCCAAAGCCGATACCCAGTGCAGCCAGTATGATAAGGACTATTCCTATATTCATACCGTGTTGCTCAGGGCCTCTGCCATAAGTCCGTCGGGACACAACCGGCGCAGCTGTGAATCAAGCTTGTTAAGACTGCTTGATTGGATGGTAAGCCGCTGTGTGCCGACGGGAAGCGTGAAGACAATTCTTGCCTTGCCGTTTGATATGCGATAGTTTTTCTTCTGCATGTCTTATCTCTCATGCGTTTTTTGCCCTTGATACTGTTGCAGCAGTTCAAGGGCTCTTTTTTTTAGGTGGTTGCATGTGGCGTTCCCCCAAACTGTTCGTGATGAACGCGCTTTGCCAGTTCCATAAAAGCTGCAATGGCTGTAACTGCTTCTTGTCCCTCCTTTAGAATTTTGTTCAGCTCGTAACTTGGCAGCTTTCCATCTTGTATGTAGGCAGCTGATTCTGCCGCATACTCTCCAAATTCTTTTACCGATTGCAAAACGGCTTTCCCCAGTTCGGTAGCTCCTGCGTGTGGCGGTACATTGATGTAGATGCCGCCGCTCCACCGCGCCATGACGTGCAACACTTCATCTGAGCCGGTCAGCTGCATAAGCGGCAGCAGTGTGTCGGCCCCCAGCTTGTGGTTCGGCTGGCCTGAAAGCTCACTCATCAGCGTATGGTATTCTCGGCCCAGCAAATGAGCGATCTGCTTTGCAGGTAGTCCCGAAGCAGCTCTTTTTACGTTTTGATGCATCACGGCTGTAATTGAAGGGTAGACCATTGCAAAATAACCTCTTGTTTTTGCGTGGAATCATATCGCTGATGCTCTTATTTAATTAGAGCCACCCTTTGTTGGTTGTATGTCGTCAGCATTTTGTTGCCCATGTATTTTTATAGGATTTGGCAGCAGTTCTTGTGGAATACCAAAGTCAATCATTACTTGTACTTTATACCAAGCTAGAGAGTCTGAGCGTAGCCAACGGCTTGTAGTGATAGGAGCTACTTTAGCAAAGGCTGCCAAAGCCACATTTGTTTTTCCAGCCCGACGCATCCATAGCGAGAGCTTTTCTTGCCTCGTGAGTTCGGCTTGTGTTACGGGTATAGATATATTCACTTTATAACCTCCTTAGGCTTTTGGGAGTATTCATGACTAAGCGTGATATTTTGATCCATGTCCTTAAAGATGTGACAGGCAAATGCCCAAGTTCCATTGGCGAAATTTTAGACTTTGCTATTGCCTCTAATCCTCAAATTGCCCAAGGCCTTATGGCGGAAGTTCCAGAAGACGAAGCTCAAGAACAGATAGAAGCTATGAAGGCAGAAGGGCCTGGCATTCTGGAATACCTTCTTCAAGGTGCAGAAAGATTTAAGCAGCATGAAGGCAAGGTCGCTCAGTAATAAGGGTAGTTAAACATTGCCAAAAAAAGGCGATGGTACGCTCGTCATTGGCGCAGCATTTTTGAATAAAATTCTCAATCTGCGGGCATGGAGTCTCAGTTGTTGGGGACATGCGAACCTCTACGTTTGCTGTTATTAAGTGTTTCTGCTGATAGGTGTAAGTTAAATTTATCTCAATAAGCAAGAGAAAAATATTTTGAACAAGAGGGATTTTAAAGAATTGTTTGAAATAATTTATGATAAATTTATTTCAAGCTTTGCTGATGGTAATTGGCCGGAAAGTAAAATCGGATTTTCTAAATTCCTTGCGCATGAACATAATGGAAAGGTTCAGGCTTGGAGTAAAGGGCAGTGGCCTAGCGCCTATGACTGTTGGATACTCCATCAGAAAATGGGATTCAATTTGGAATGGCTTTTGACAGGCCAAGGAGTGCCTGTTGGGAATAAAGTAGACAACCTAGCCCTTCCTCTTACTCATCAGGCCAAGATAGTTGATCTGGAACGTGAAAACGCGCAACTTAGAGAAATGCTTGATGATAAACGAAAGCTAATTTCCTTGTATGAGAAGCGCGAACAACAAATTCCACTAATAGAATCTTGCGAGAAGAAAGCAGGTGTCCCTACGAGCACTGCTGTCAGTTGCGGGACGAAGGGCGGCGAGTAGGGCCGATTCAGTAATAGTTGGCTAGAGACCCCATAACGTCAGCGCTTTTTTTGATATTTCCAAAGTGTTTTGAGTCTGTTTTCAACAACATGGTACAAGCGGCTACTAAGTGATATGCAGAGGAGAAGCTATGGGGTGGAAGGAGGCTGGCAAAGTGATATTTGAGGGACTTGAGAGGGGATGTAAGGCAAGTTGGGAAAGGCGCTGGAAAGAAGGCCTTGAAGAATTTTTTGAAAGGCCTCCTGCTGAAGAGTATTATTATAGCATACTAACATTGTGTGATTTCGCAATTGAGAGGAAATGTAGTCACTATGAACTAGCCTACTATATTGCAGGTCATATTTATTTGGATTCAAAATTTTCTGGGTATAATGCAAAAAAAGCCTATGAAAAGTTTACTACGGCCGTAGAGCATGGCTTTGTTGGCGCAATGTTTTGTAAATCAATGTTAGAGTATGAAGGTACGGGGTGTATTGCAGATTATGCTGCTGCCAGAGCAGGCCTTTCTATGCTGGCAAGAATTGGAACACCGCGCTGTCGATATGTTGTCGGAATGATTTTGCTGAATGAAAATAAGAAGATAGCTGACTTAGAAGAAGCGTATCATTGGTTTCTTATTTCAAACCTTGAAGGCGAAGATGCTTATTCATTTCTTTTAAAGCTTGAAGAAGACTTGAGCTATGAGCAGGTGCTAGAACAACAGGCAATTGCAAAAAAGACATGCTCTGCAATGTCAGCACGTAATGATATATCAAAGACTATTCCTTGGGCAGATACAGATTTTTGGGGTATAACGCATTTAAAAAAGTATCTTAGTGAATTTTCAAGTTAAGTCCTTTGACGTTATGCCAAGGTCCGTGGGAATGACCCCGCGGGCTTTTTTTTGTGCCTTCCTTTGTGTCGGCTCTGCTGAGGGGCCTTGACGAAATATAACATAAAAATTATATTTTGACCATGAACTGGACGATAACCTTTGTAAACGACACCGCAGAGGCAGAGGTGGATTCTCTGCCGTCTGATATGCGCGCTGCGTTTGCCCGCATAGCCATGTTGATTGCAGAATTCGGGTTGGAGCATGTGGGAATGCCCTATGTGCGGCCCGTGCAGGGAAAGTTATGGGAAATCCGCTTAAAAGGGCGGGATGGCATTGCCCGCAGTTTATATGTAACTGCAAGCGGGCGTAGAGTTGTTATCCTGCGGACCTTTGTAAAAAAGACCCAAAAAACACCGACTGCCGAAATCAAGCTGGCGTTACAGCGTACAAAGGAGGTGGAATAATGCCCCGTACTATGGAAGAAAAACATAAAGAGTGGTCGAACGACCCTGAATATATAGAGGCCTTTGATGCTTTGGAACAAGAGTTTGCCATTGCCCGTGCATTAATAAAAGCGCGGCGCGAGGCAGGCATGACACAGGCAGAAGTGGCAAAGCGGATGGGCATTTCTCAGCCTGCTGTTGCGCGTATTGAGGCCGGAAAAAATGTTTCTGTAAAAACGCTGGGCAAGTATGCCCGCGCAATTGGAAGAAGTATTGATGTGCGGGTGCTACCTGCATAAACCATACTAAGCAAAGCCCGCCAGCGTACTGCCAGCGGGCTTTTTTGTGTTCTTTGCCTAGTTGAACAAGGGCAGAGTATGCACGTCAGGCTTGCCAGTGCGGAAGTTTTCAGCAGTTTTTGTCTTTTCCTTTGCCTTGGCCTTAACGTCATCCGGCAACCAGTTTTTGCCGTCGGCGGCTGTCAGGTTGAAGGCTTCCCATAACTTTTTATCTTTGAACTTTAGATGCAAGGTTCCTTTTTTGTAACAGCGCATTTCAAAGTACGTGCTCTGGTGCAGTGCGCCAAAGGTAGCACTGCCTTTTTCTTTGAACAAAGTTTCAAGCTGCTTTGCCATGGGCGTTTCGATTTGCGATAGTTTTTTGCCCTCCAGAAAGGCCATAGCACGATCAATGTCATCAAGTTGTCGCTTTGTTTCCCAGTTTATTTCGCCACCACCGAAGAAGCCTTCTTTGACCATGCGGGGCAGCACGACGCGTTGATTGACACGCCATGCATCGTTCGTCTTCCAACCTTCCACGTGTATCCTGTTCTCTTTGTGGTAGCGTGTCATGCGGTCAAAAGCTTCTACCACGCATTCTTTTAAGATACTGCCGCGGTTGAGAAACAGTGATTCCAGCATGGTTTTGATGTTGCTCTCGCAAAAAACCATCTGCTGGTTTTCTTTAAGAAAGGTGCCAAGTTTTTCGCGGACCCCCTCTGAAACAAGGTTCTGCATGTCTGTTTTTTGTAATACGTGGTTCCATGCGCTTTTTTTCAGTGAACGTACAAAGTTGTTGTAGGCATGGGTCCGCGTTTTTTCGTCGCTTGTGGCACTGATGATAGGCGCAAGGCATTTGCCCGCTAGATCGCCTTGCGGGTAAGTTTGCTCTGTAAGGGCACCCATATGCCGCCCTAGCAGTTGGGCAAGCTGTGCCATTTCTTCAAACAGTTCTCGGCAGCGGTTGTAGTGGATTACCATGTTGCCTGCTGTGTTGCGGGTGGCAATATCACTTCCGAATGGATCTTCCTGCAGGCGGACTTTCGCCTCTGTTTGCATACCCTCTGCGGTGAAGAGCTTTTGATCTTCTTCCGGTGCTTTTTTTGTCAGGTGTACCAGCGAAATACGGACTTGTGTTTTTCTTTGCGCATGTGCAAAGCAGCTTCCCAGAGGTGTGACTGTGCCGTGCCCTTCTATGACGTTTTGCAGTAACGTGCGGTACGCAGAGCATGGGGTGCATAAGGTCTGCTCGTTGACCAGGCAAAGGATGTCTCCATGCGGTAAAATGTCCCATGCGTGCAGGAGGTGCTTTTCTGCATTGGCAAAGGGCGGATTCATAATGATGAGGTCATACCGTTCGTCTGGGTAGAAGGTTAAGAAATCCGTACCGACCAGCGTATAACCTTTTCCGCGCAATGCGGCCTGAAGTTCCGGTTCCATTTCTACGCAGTGGATTTTTTCCTGCATTTCTTTTCTTACTCTGGGGCTCATATACCCCCTGCTTAATTTCTCCGCGATGGCATCTGCCAGATCTCCCTTGCCGGCACTTGGTTCCAGAATAGAGCGGTTTGAAAGGCCTTTTGGGGGGAGTGTAGAAAGCATCTTTTCAGCGACAGCTTTTGGGGTGGGATAAAAAGAGGCGTTGTACATAATGGTTTCCTTGTGGAGTTGCGGCAGCCGTTCCGTGGCATGAGCGGAGCCTTTTAGAGTTTATGAAGGTGCTTTTAACTATCTAAATTTTAACATATATTTATAAATATTCAACAATTTTAATATATTAAACTGCTTGCTGTTGAAGGCTGTGTACAAAAAAAAAAAGCCCTGTGCAGAACAGGGCTATTGATTGTGGGGCGGGTAGAGGCGATTAAACTACGGATAGCGTTTTTGCAAACTCGTCCAGCAGGTCATCAGGCAGGGCGGCCAGCTCTTCTTCTTTGGCTTTTTGCCATGTGAACACGGTGGCTATATGCATTTCGCCCGCGGCTTGTACAGACGCAAATAAGGCTGCATCAAGCTGTACCCATTTTCCGGCACTGGCCTTCCATTGCGGCACGATGTAGGCAGGGTCTGCCGCGAACCTCTGTGCAACCTCCGCATAGGCAATACGTGCGTTATAGTCGCTGTCCCATAGCAGGCCGTCCACCATAAAGCCGCTATCTCTGCGGCGGTTCTTCTCCATGCTGATCTGCTGTAACAGCATGGTGCGCGACAGCACCCATGCACCGGATTCGCTGGCCACATGATCATCGCCGGGGCGTTCTGTTTGCATGCGAATAAGATCCGGTCTCTTCCGCGCCTGTGCCTCTGTCAAAATATCTTGCTGCGAGCTTCCGACTTTTGCGTATACCGGCATGATCAGTACCCCCTTTCAACGATAAATGCGGCCCGTATTGTATTATACGGATAGTTGTTCGCACTCTTACCTGAAAGCGACCCCACCGTGACGGTCTGTTCCGTATTCGCTCTGCGTATCCACCCACGCCAAGCTGTACCGTCCAAGGCATAAAACACATTAAAATCGGTCATGCCTGTTACATCCAGTTCACGTATCTGCGAAGCATCTACCGGCATAAGAAACGGAGTGTTTATTGAATAATTAGTGCCCGTAGCAAGCGTAGCGCCTGCATTAAGAGGCACTACACATCTTTTACCCGATGCATAGCAATGTACCTCTGTAATTGCCCCGCCGTATTTTTCCACCCAGCCAAGGTAAACACGCCGTATCGGGCTGTCTGTGGCGTCGTAATGAGTTACTTCGGACGGATTGTATAAATCTCCTGCGGTAAGATCGGTTACTTGGATATCTGTAAGAGTCCATCCATAAGAAGTCCCGATTGTTCCTGCAGTGGCTTTTAGGCGAACAGAAGCATTACCCTCAATGGCTTTAAAGCAACCGGAGAGCACATTATGGGCATATGTAGCAGTGCCGACCTTTACCCACACCCCGTCAACCAGTTGCTCAATGTCCGCTGCCGCAGGAGCACTGCCCACATACGACTGTGCTGCTTTTGCAACGATGGATTTAAAGCCGCCCTTCGAGTCCGGCAGCGTGTATTCCACCCACTGCCCGATAACTCCCGCTCCACTTCCGGAGTTTGATCCCCAATACGTTGCAAGACTGCCATCCACCGAAAAGCCGATTGTACGACCGGCATTTTCAGACGAAGCAGCAACAGGCACGGGATATGCTGACAACTTTCGGGTATCAACCTGTGGTGTATCACTCGAGTAGCCCGCCGCGGCAAAGCTGCCATCTGCATTCATGTTCACTGCTATGTGGTATGTGCCGTCTGCAGCCGCAGAAAGGTCAACAGCCTGCATGGATTCCGACACATGAGAGGCAGCAACACGGCCTTCATCCGCATATGCGCGTAAAGGAGGCAGAGCGTAAGCTGCTGATGTTCGGCGTTGCCATGCCTGCTGCCTCTGCCCTTGGTTCCGGTGTGGCTATCCAGTAGGCCACTGGCCTGCCGCTGGGGGTTAGCTCTACACCGTCACGTATGGAGGCATCGTTTTTTTTATCCAGCGGCGTTGCCAGACGGGCGGGAGCAATCTCCTGCATTTGCAGAGCAAAGCGGCGGCACGCTTCCGGCTTTTCCATCACCGGTACATGCAGCATTTCGCCATCGCGCAGTACAGAACGAAAACCCAGCCTTTGCAGTTCTCCAAAACTCAGTTGCTTTTTGGGATGGCAGGTTTTGCACCATTCCGCCCAGTGCCATTCCATTTCAGAGCCAACGGCACGGGCTTCTTCTTGTGTTATTCCCAGCTTGCGCCACGGCAGGCGTACTTGCGGGGTAAGGCCTGTGCCAATGACATTAGTAACCAGCGCATTAATGACAGACCGCGCAGCCCAGTCGTTTACATACAGATCTTCTGCACGGCTTTGGATGAGTGCGCGTTCCTGCGCCTGTGCGCCTGCATGGTAGGTTTTTGGCACGCTCCAACCGGCAAGGGTGCTCCGATGGGTACCGGCATCGCGTGAAACGCGAGGTCTGCCAGAAACTTTGAGGGAGGAGGTGCGCAGAGGGCCATGCTTCATCGCCGTACCCTCATCAGCACACGAACGGAGCCGCCCTTGCCGTTCAGCTTATTCAGCTGTTGCTCAAGGTAGGCCATTTGCGCTCGGATTTCTGTCAGGTCGTAGCGCGTGAGCGTGCGCCCCTGAATGGAGTAGCTTTTGCCGGTGGAGGCCGCCTTGTAGGCGGCCTTCCATGCTTCAAGCAGAGTGAGGAGTTCTTGCTTTGTCCAGTAACCCATGCCTTCGCAAGTATCACGGGCATATTTGCGAGGCACGGCATAGCCGGAACAGGTGGAGTGATGGGACTAGGTGGAAAAGAAAATTTTAGGAGGAATGAAAAACGCCGCCTTTGTGGGGCGGCGGTGGGGTTGGGTAGGTTGAGGCTGGGAGTTAGCTGACGTTTGAAGTTGAGTTTTGTTGTAAGTGGAATTGAGTTACGCCGCGAGCCTGTGCTTCTCCAACTTTTTGCCAATAATAACTGTTTCTATCGACCGATGAAACAGAGTCTTGTAAATTTCTAAAGACTGAAGGCTCAATTGGTGTGTCGATAACGTCACTCTCTATATGCTCAATGCCGTCCTTTTTTACTTCAATGCGACGGTCATCTTGTACAGCAACTTCATATTGATATGTGATTCTCTGATTTGCAAGCGTTGTGTATGAAATAAGGCATTCAAATATTAATTCACTACGTGTACTGTTCTTGTTCATCTCAAGAATAGCATGAAATTGCTCTTGATTAGCAACTCTTATGAGTATGTTCTCGCCAGACCTTAATATATTTGTGTGGTTTGTTGTTTCATAATTTGTTTTTTTGTCGATAGATTTGTCGTATAGAGTCGTATAGGTTTTAATTTGAATGTTTACGATGTCATTACTACTGTTATTGGCTATTTTTAGAATTCTGCATGTTTGATTCACTTGTAAGTTTTGGTTGTCGTAAAACTCAAAGCCATCATCTCCAGAGAATAGTAACACTCTTTCGTAATTATTAGTTACAAGTAGACGATCAAGAAGTTCGAAGAAAGAGGTCAATATTAAATTTGGCCTAATAGTAACATGCTTGCTTTGCTCGAATTGAGCTTTGCGTTCTTGGGCATGCCTCTCTTCTTGTTTTATTAGCTCTTTCCTTGTTTGTTTGTTTGACCACATGACAGCTATTATTGTTGCTGCGGCAGTCATTACGCCTGCGACTAGTGTAGCAATGGCACTTAAGTTATTCGATGCGGCACTAAGTGGAATTTCATTCATATTGGTTGTCTTTCCTAGTGGGTGATGCGGGCGTAACATTACAAGGTTGCAAGCTGTCTAAAAATGGGTTTACTGATTTTTACTAAAATTATTCAGTTTGTACAGAGGGGAACTTCGGTTCAACTAATGAACAAACCCCGCCCTGTGCTTTGCTCATACCAATGCACAGGGCGGGTTGCTTTTAGTAGATGGGGGATAGTCGGCTACGTAAGCAGCCGCACATCTTTATAGTGTGACCCGTTCGACCGATGTTTGCCGAAGAGTTCTCCCAGTGTGGTGCCGAAGACTTTTTTTGAAGGCATATCACCGTTGCCTTTGCGCCAGTGGCGAAAGGCTTCGTACAGATCGGCAAAGGCGGTGGTTGCTCCTTTTACATCGTGGCAGCATTCGGCAACAAACTGGCGTATGTCTTGTTGCTGGCTGGTGATGGCGTCGGGCTTCACTGTGCCCATGATGATGCACAGACGGCTGAAGCATTCTATGGCGTAGGCCATGCCAGCGCCTTCCAGCCGTGCGGCCTGCAAAGAATCCTGCCACAGACGCGCACGCACGGCGGGGCGTAGCCGGTGTATCTCTTCCGGCATGGCTTCTATGCTGGGCAGCTGCATGGCAAGGTGTTCTGAGTTGCTGCTGGATACGGCGTAACTGCCTGCCTTGCGCAGGGCTGGCAGCACCTCTGCCCGAACCCACTTGCTAAATGCTTTTGCCTCCGGCTTGCGAGAACGGAAGACGAGGGCGTAAAGGCCGGATTCGGAAATCAAGTTGTGGCAATGTGGAATGCCTGCTCTTGGATTACCATCAGGATTACTGAGGGTAATCTTTTCGTCACTATCTAGCCCTTTGAGGGCTTCACTTACATTTGCTAGCTCCAAGACCTGACACACATCCTTGGCTACAAACCACAGTTCTCCATCTGCGTCCGTATGAACGCGCACCATGTTGTCGCCAAAGGCGAAGGGAGTGATGCTACTGGGCGACATCGGGCACCTCGCTGGCTTGTACGGTGGCGCGCTCAAAAGGTGCTTCCAGCGATGCAACCCTTTCCTCCAGCTTATCCACAAAGTCTGTAAGCCATTCGTGTCGTTGCTTTTGAATTTCGTACAAGTTTAGCAGGGCGGCATGATCTGCTCGCAGCTCTTCAAGTTCCCTTACCAGTTTGTTCATGGTTTTGGGATTGGACATGAGACACCTCTGTAAGTTTTGGGATTTGGAAACAAAAAAAGGCAGAACAACGCTCCCCGGCACTTACAAGGCCGCCGAGACCTCACGGTTACTCGGACGTTGTTCCGCCGATATGGTGCACTGCGCACAGGGTACACCTGTAGCAGGTATGCAGGCAGAAACAAAAAAAACCGCTATTTTTGCCAGCTTGGGGAGCTGTCAAAGGCTTCGGCTATGCCTTGTAAGTTTAGGGGAGTTCAAAATGCCGGAATGGGGCGGGCGTTGTCAAGGGGGTGGGGGCGATGTAGTTGATGATAGATTGACCTATGTTTGGTGCTGTGCAAAAGGGTAGCAGGAGCGGCTTGAATTCTTTTTCATATTAGGAGACTGGCATGTTTTCTTATTCACATAAAATCAGTCAGAGTGCAGAAAAAATCCTTAGTAGCAGTTTTACGTATGGGGGGATCACTGTTGTAATAGGTGAAAATGGAGCTGGGAAAAGTTCTATTATCGCAGAAGCCGCTGGGGAAGTTTCAAACTCTAGTTTGGTAAGTGCGGTTGCGAATACTCCATTCCACAAGTTTCAAGGGCGTGTGTCAGGTGCTCGTTTGCTGCAAATGAAGTCGGGTAAAACGTTACCAGCTTCTCTTTTGAAAAGAATAATACCAGCGTCTCGTTCGGTTGAGCGTGCAGACGAATCTATTTGGCGGATGAGGCGAGTGCTTGAGCGATGTGGCTACGATGATATTGGAATAACTCTTCGTGTCTGTGACCCTGTATTGAATGACAAAAAGCTGTTTAAGTTTGAGACAAGGCATTCGATGCGATTCATGTTATCCGATGTTCCTTCTTTTGGAAAAAAAAGGCTAGATGAGCAACGTGCGGCTTCGGATAGTAAGTGGATACTGGGCCTCGCTGAGGAGTTTAAGCGCACTGGATATTTAAAACTTTTGGACTATTCATTTTATCCTGAAACGCTAAAAAAGAATGAGTATTTTGAAGGTGACATATTATGGCTTTGGGGAGGAGGGCGAAGGCATGCCGCTGGCTGGAATGACGATATTTATTTTATATTAAAAAGAGTTGATGAGCTGAAGGCTGCTGGGCTTGTTTCTAGCCTAGAGGTGTTCTTCAGGCGTGACGGTGAAGTGTTACACGTTGAAAATGCGAGCTCTGGTGAGTTGTCAACTTGTTTGATGTTTTCTTATGTGGCCTCTCGAATTAAACAAGATAGTCTAGTTTTTGTAGATGAGCCGGAAAATAGTCTTCATCCCCGTTGGCAAAAGGATTTTGCGAGCTTTTTCTTTGATACCTTTGAATCGCCCCTAGTTTCGTAGACACTCCTGAGTTATGAAAACGAGACCTCAGGAGAAAACGATGTACGACAAACGCTACACTGACGAATTCAAAATTGAAGCGGTAAAACAAATCACCGAGCACGGCTATCCCGTCCAAGAAGTCGCCCAAAGGTTAGGCGTCAGCACCCACAGCTTGTATGCGTGGAAAAAGAAATATGGGCATGGCGAAGTTCATGCTGCCCAGTTTGATAACCAACAGACGGAAAT
>NZ_JBKEBF010000029.1:0-31205 GCF_047973035.1 Oleidesulfovibrio sp. | reverse complement strand
AGCACTTCCTTAAGGGCAGTCCACAGCACAAACTGAGCCTGTTCGCGGCGCTCTCCGCCAGCCTGCATGTCGGGCTTGGAAAGCTCAAGGTACCAGTCGCACAACTCATTCCAAAAGAATTTGTACAACGTCTGGGCAGCTTCGTTAAAGCGGTATGAAGTCAGCGAACTGTCGATGGCCTGCTTAACTTCTTCAAGACGATGCAGAATCCAGCGATGGTGTAGGCCTTCCACTTTATCAAGATCGCATGCAGCAGGCTTTTCTTCCGGCAGGTTCATCAGAGCGAAACGGGCTGCGTTCCAGATTTTGTTGATGAAATGGCGGTAGCCTTCGATACGGGCTTCAGACAACTTGACATCACGGCCCATAGCGGCAAACGCAGTCAGAGTGAAACGCAGGCTGTCGGTGCCGTATTTGTCGATCATTTCCACGGGGTCGATAACGTTACCCGTGGACTTGGACATTTTTTTGCCGTGCTCGTCACGCACCAGCGCGTGAATGTACACATGATGGAACGGAATCTCATCCATGAACTGCAGACCCATCATCATCATGCGGGCCACCCAGAAGAACAGGATGTCAAAACCGGTCACCAGTACGGATGTGGGGTAGAACTGTTTCAGTTCTTCGGTGTTGTCGGGCCAGCCCATGGTGCTGAAGGGCCACAAGGCGGAAGAGAACCACGTATCAAGCACGTCCTCGTCCTGCGAAAGCTTAGTGCAGCCGCATTTGCACGAGGTCGGGGCATCCATGGCAACAATCAGCTCACCGCACTCTTCACAGGTCCATGCAGGGATACGATGCCCCCACCAGATCTGACGCGAGATGCACCAGTCACGGATGTTATCCAGCCAGTTGTAATACGTCTTTTCCCATGTTTCGGGAAAAATCTGGGTCTGGGCAGGTACCGCGGCGCGGGCACGGGGTGCCAGCTTGGTCATTGCCACAAACCACTGGGTGGAAACGTAAGGCTCAACCACAGTCTTGCAGCGGTAGCAATGGCCCACATTGTGATCATGCGGCTCAATACGGTCAAGGAAGCCCTTTTCTTCCAGCATAACCAGAATTTTCTTACGGGCTGCGGGGCAATCAAGACCTGCAAAGTCAGGGCCTGCATCTTCGCTCAGCAAACCGTCTTCGGTCAGGATGTTCAGCACCTCAAGGTTGTGCTTACGGCCCAGCTCCCAGTCATTATGGTCATGCGCGGGAGTCACTTTCAGGCAGCCGGTACCGAACTCGCGGTCAACGTACTTATCGCCGATGATGATAAGCTTGCGACCGACCAGCGGCAGAATGGCATGCTTGCCGATGAGGTGAGCAAAGCGCTCATCTTCGGGGTGCACGGCAATGGCGGTGTCCGCCAGCATGGTTTCAGGGCGGGTAGTCGCAATGGTCAGGTGGCCGGAGCCATCTTCCAGCGGATAATTGATGTAGTGCAGTGCGCCCTTTTCCGCAGAGTGATCGACTTCGTCGTCGGCAAGCGCGGTGTGGCAACGCGGACACCAGTTAATGATGTAGTCGCCCTTGTAGATGAGGCCGTCTTCGTACAGTTTTACAAAGACCTGACGGACTGCGCGGGAAAGCCCTTCGTCCATGGTGAAGCGTTCGCGGGTCCAGTCGACGGATGCGCCCATCTTGCGGATCTGACCGAGAATACGGTTGCCGTATTCTTCACGCCATTCCCAAACGCGTTCAATAAATTTTTCGCGGCCAAGGTCGTGGCGGCCTTTGCCTTCTTTGGCAAGCTGGCGCTCAACCACGTTCTGGGTGGCGATGCCTGCATGGTCGGTTCCGGGAACCCACAGTACCTTGCGGCCCTTCTGACGGTGGTAGCGACACAAAATATCCTGCAGCGTCAGGTTAAGCGCATGGCCCATGTGCAGGGCGCCGGTAACATTTGGCGGAGGAATAACTATGGAATACGGATCGCCCTCGGCGTCCATATCCGGTGTAAACGTTTTATTTTCCTCCCAGTGGGTTCGCCACCGGTTTTCGATATCCTGAGGCTCATAGCCTTTGGGTAGCGCGTTTTCGGCCATTTGAAAAACTCCGGAACTATACTATTTGTATGTGGTACGCAGCCGCATTACGGTGCGTGTGCCTTTTGCATTTACCTGCGGCGGCTGATAAGGTGCCGCGTCATCCATACAGTACGTCCGGCCGCAACGGGCAGACGTCAAGTGGACAACTCTAATGAGCGGAAGAGCTATGTCAAGCATCTATATATTATGGGACGCCTCGTATATCTGGGGGCTACTCGCATGGCGTACGGCGCAATCCCTCAGCCTGCCCTACCGTCTTGTCAGGGGGGAAGAAATAGCGCAGGGACTGCTTTCTGGCAAGCCGCCTGCTCTGTTGCTTGTTCCGGGAGGCAACGCCCGCATGAAATCAGTGGCGCTGGGCGATGCAGGCATGCAGGCCATACGCGACTACGTGGAGCAAGGCGGAGCATATCTGGGCTTTTGCGGCGGGGCCGGACTCGGTCTTTCCGGCAGTGAAGGGTTGGGGCTGTGCCCGTGGGGACGTGCAAAGTTTACAGACAGGATGCAGCATTTTGTCAGCGGCCATATTCAGGCCAACGTGCAGGCAAGCCATGACCTTGTCCCCCAATCCATAGGCAAAGAACCGCCCGTACCCATATGGTGGCCCGGCCGGTTTGCACCGGAAGAAACAGGCGATGTAGAGGTGCTTGCCACATACACAACACCCTGTGACGACTTCTGGGTGGCAGACCTGCCGCTGGACACACTGCCCCCCGGCACGTTCTCGGAATGGGAATCGCTGTACGATATCCGCCTGCGCCCGACATTTCTGGAAGCACAACCCTGCATTCTTTCCGGTCGCTACGGCAAGGGCCGCTATGTTTTAAGCTATACCCATCTGGAAACGCCAGATTCACCTGTTGCGAACCAGTGGCTTCTGCACATTATCAAATCACTTTCCGGCGTTGAGGCACCGAAAAGCAATGTTCCTTCGTGGGATCTGGAAAACCAGCCTGCCGTATGGCAGGACGGTGATCTCATCCGTGCCCGCGCCATCTTTGATGATATTGTCACCATCGGCCGTAACCACTGTCTGTTCTTCAAACGCAACTCATGGCTTATCGGCTGGCGTTCGGGCATTCCCGGTGCCAACCTGAACAACCTGTATTCCGCCATTGTTACGGCTGTGTCCACTCACCCCACGGTCGAAAGCAAAGCATACTGGCAGAACCACCATTCGGAATTTATGCGCAAGCTGGAACTTTTCCATGAAGGTGTAAAAGGCTATCTGCTGGCGGAACGCCTTGCCATGACGCTGTCCAAAACTTTTCCGGAGACGGTTTCACGCGAGTCACTGCGCAATCAGCGTGCTGCGCTCTTCGGCCCGCCCATGGACAGCGGGGGATTGTATCAGGAACTGCTGGATACGCTGGACGAGCTGCTTTATCTGCAATTGCCGCATGGTGACCGCCGGTAAAGGGGCAATTGATACGGCACGGGCACGACCTTGCCCGAACTTGGCGCTATGCACACCAGCATCATGCAAGGAGTAGTCGTTACAGACGCTGCAAACATCAACACTGGAACGGTTCAGCCTCCGGCAGCGGCCTGACAGCTACGATACCGGCATGTTGCAATGCATCCCGTGATGCTGGCTGCGGACTGGCAGCTACGATGCCCGCCGCCACACGGATGCACCGGACAAGCCGGACCAGCGGCCAGCACAGGCAGCCACACTGCCTGTACCATGAAGACGCTGCTGCCCCGCAGCCTGCCTGTGACTTATTTTGCTGCAGACAGCCCCCATCTCCACGGGAAGGCCTGCCTGAGTAGTCCGGCGAAAAAAAGTAAGGCACAGCAGTGCAGGTACATATGGTAATCAGGGCTACTACCCCGCTCATGATATATGCTATTCTTGTATTATGATTGAACAGCCCCGCATCATATCCGCATCGCGCCGCACAGATTTGCCTGCTTTTCACTCGCGCTGGTTTATTGAGCGTATCCGGCAGGGTTGGTGCGAAGTAGCAAACCCGTTCAACGCAAAGCAGGTCAGGCGCGTATCGTTGCTGCCGCAAGACGTGGACGGCATTGTCTTCTGGACGCGCAACGCCGCCCCTCTTATGCCGCATCTGCATGAGCTGGATGACCGAGGCATTCCCTACTACTTTTTATGGACAATCACCGGTTATCCGGAAGCCATTGAGCCCCGCGCCCCGCAGACACAAGCTGCCATCGGCAGTTTTTGCGAACTTGCCGGACGCATCGGCCCGCATCGGGTTATCTGGCGCTATGATCCTGTCATTCTGACAGACGTAACTCCTGCCACATGGCACGAAGAAAACTACGCCGGATTATGCGGCCTCTTGCAGAATGCCACCGAGCGGTGTGTCATCAGCTTTGTTGAACCATACGCAAAAACACGCAAGGCCCTTGCGGCACTTGCACAAAACGGCATACAAACCACCTTGCCCGGTGAACATGCTAAACTACAGATGGCGAATCAATTTGCCGCTGTCGCACAGCAACACGCCATTGCCCTGCAAACGTGCTGCACACCCGCCACAGGAAAAAACGCATCGCCAAAAACATCATCGGCGGCACTGGCTGGTCCCTGTGTTGATGCTGTTCTGCTGGAATGCATTGCAGGTAAAACGGTTGCAAATGTATCTGACCGTAATCAAAGGCAACACTGCCTGTGTGCTAAAAGCATAGACATAGGCCGCTACGGCACCTGCCGCTTCGGCTGTGTATATTGTTATGCGCGCCGATAGCAAAAAAACGCCGATCTGGTTGCCCCGTTTCACTATTTCACCTATAGAATACCCCAAGCTACTATTTTCATAAGTTACCAAGGAGAATCCGCCATGAAAAAGCTGTTATTGCTGGTAGGCGTTTTAGGTGTAATTATTGTGGGCCTTGTGGTCACACTGGTTCTTTCCATCAACCCCATTATTGAAAAAGCGGTAAACACCTTCGGCCCCGAACTGACAAAGGCCAATGTATCATTGAACAAAGCTGATGTTTCTTTCATGTCGGGCAAAGGCTCGCTTGAAGGTTTTATGCTGGGTAACCCCGCAGGCTTTAAAAGCGACCACGCCATGAAGGTGGACGGTGTGCTTGTTAAAATCGACAAGGACAGCCTGACCAAAGACACCATTGTCATCCATCTGGTGGAAATTGTTAATCCTGACATTATTTACGAAAAATCCGGCAGAACAGACAACTTCACAGCTCTGCTGAACAACGTAAAAAAATCCGTGGCATCCGACAAAAGCCCGCAGGCTCCTGCTGAAGAACAACCAGCCGATGCCGATTCGCAACGTAAGGTCATTATTGACAACTTCATCGTACGCGGCGGCAATGTAAGCCTGACCATGGCAGAACTGGGCGGCAAAGGCATCAGTGCTCCGCTGCCCGACATCCACCTGAAAGATATCGGCCGCGAAAAGCAGGGAGCAACCCCTGCGGAAGCTCTGGAAAAGATCTTCGGCGCACTGAATGATGCTGTAGGCAAGGCCGCAACCAGCGGTATCCGCGAAGCCACCAAAGGCATTACCGAAGGGCTTGGCAAAGGTACCGATGCCGTGAAGGAACAAGGCGGCAAAATGGGCGATGCAGTTAAAAACCTGTTCAACTAGCCCCTGCCTGCTTTCTGTCCGGCCTTCAGTCAGCTCTACCCGTTCTGATAAAGCCGGCATTCAAGCTACATAAAAGGCGGCCGTGAGGCCGCCTTTCTCGTGCGTAATTTTCTGTCGCAGAATGTTGTATCGTTATCGTCCGAGCACTGTGTCCGCACACATCCGCAAAACTCAGAACAACTGCAACCGTACTATTGTCAAAATCAGGATGCCATGCTGGCACCGGCTTCAAGTAACGCCTCGACAAAAGGCACCTGCATACGCTCACGCTCGAGCTCGCGCTTTCTGTCATAATACATTTCGCGCAGCGAGGCCCGCCGCATCAAAGCTTCTACAATCATATTGGGGCTGTTGCATTCACGCAGGTATTCACCCACGTCGCTTCTGGAAGAAAACACAACCGCACCGTGCATCTGGCCGCGTCTGGGGTAGTTCAGATGAAAAGTTGATGCCAGAATATACTTGCCCACCGCAGTGCGATACAAACGCAGTTCCCACCAGTTGGGTGCTATGCCCATCCACTCCCGATCATCCACGACAACTAGTTCTTCACCGGTAAACACAAGGTCTTCTTTGCCGTTACGCTTAACTCTGATTTCGTTCATAGCGATCCCTCAGTGCGTTTGATGTGCGAATCGTGACTAAAGCGGCACGTATACCTCTGCCTCGGCGCCTCATGGCGATTTTCGGAGTCCTAGTCTCAGTGTATGGTTTTTTTAACGGACAATGAGCAATTATTTTTTACTTTGTTGTAACTTTTTTTTATGGTCCGGTGACACACATTGTTTTGGGCTTTTCAAGAGCGCCTCTCGCGGCTATGGTGCGCCTCATGGCAAACATAGGTGAATTTACTTTACATGCGACCGACGGCAAGGCACGCACCGGCGTGCTGCAGACTGCACACGGCCCTGTGCGCACTCCCATCTTCATGCCTGTGGGCACGGTGGGCAGCGTAAAGGGAGTTGCTCCCGATGATCTGGATGCCATCGGCGCAGAAATCATACTTGGCAATACCTACCACCTTTACCTTCGTCCCGGTGACGAGCTGGTGGCACGGCGTGGCGGCCTGCACGAATTTAACGCGTGGCGCAAACCTATTCTGACCGACAGCGGCGGCTTTCAGGTGTTCAGCCTCAGCGATCTGCGCCGCATCACCGAAGAAGGCGTTGAATTCCGCTCGCATCTTGACGGTTCCAAGCATATGTTCACGCCGGAAAAAGTTATTTCCATACAGCGCAACCTCAACTCAGACATCATGATGGTGCTGGACGAGTGTGTGCCGTACGGCGCTGATAAAGAATATACTGCCCGCTCCCTGAAAATGACCACCCGCTGGGCACAACGCTGCCGCGATGCATACCCCAAAGGGACCGGCGACAACCTGCTGTTCGGCATCACTCAGGGCGGGTTCTTTAAAGACCTGCGCGAAGAGTCCATCGGTGAACTGACGCAGATTGACTTTGACGGTTTTGCGCTGGGCGGCCTGTCCGTGGGCGAAAGCAAAACAGAAATGATGGACATTCTCTATCACAGTGCCCCGTTTCTGCCCGCACACAAGCCCCGCTACCTGATGGGTGTAGGCACCCCGCTTGATATCATAAACGGTATCAATGCCGGTATCGACATGTTCGACTGCGTACTGCCCACCCGCAACGCACGTAACGGCACGTTGTATACCTCTGAAGGCAAGATCAATATCAAACGCCGCGAATTTGCCGAAGATGACGGCCCGCTGGACCCGAACTGTTCGTGTTACACCTGCCGCACTTTCAGTCGCGCCTATCTGCGCCACCTGTTCCATGCGCAGGAGATTCTGTCATACAGGCTGAACTCCATTCACAACCTGACATACTTCCTCGACCTTGTCCGCGGTGCGCGTGAAGCAATCGCACAGGGTACCTTTGCGGAATATAAAAGCCGCTTTGACGCCATCTATCCGCAGGAAGCGGCTCTTTGCCCGTAACCACTCAGGAAAAAACAAGATGCTTTCATTACAGACACACCACGTCATGAGAAAGCAGACTGCTAAAGGCCGCACTGCATTGCTTAGTGCGGCCTTTGCTGTTCTGCTGCTGATAGTAGCCTCCGCCTGCCACACTGCCCGTCCCTCTCTGAAAAGTCTGGCTGAAGCCGGAGACACCGACGCGCAGATGCGCCTTGCCTGCATTGCTCTGTACAGCGATTTCAAAAATCCGGACACAGAAACAGGGATGTACTGGCTGACGAAGGCTGTCGACGGTGGCAATGCTGACGCCATCAATCTGCTGGCTTACAAATATCAGGAAGGGGCAGGTGTTACTCAGAATCTGCCGGAGGCCGTCAGGCTTTATACTCTGGCAGCCGACATGGGCGATATCGATGCCCCAGCACAGCTGGGCAGCTTCTATCAGTTAGGCTACGGCGTAGAGCAGAACGACGAACTGTCGTTCAAATGGTTTTTGCAGGCAGCGCAAGGCGGAGAACCTAATGCTCAGGGAACTGTGGCTGCCATGTCTCTCAGCGGCACAGGAACACCCAGAAATCTGGTGCAGGCCGTGGCATGGGCAGCCTGCGTTGCCGCACGTGATGATGTGACCGTTGCCGGACTGCTTGGCGAAGGAGTTCTGAACGCGCGCAGCGTACGGGAAATGACTCCAGAGCAGCTTCGCAAAGCCTTATTGCTTGCAGAACAATACGCCGGCGCAAGCCGCATAGAAGAACTCGACCCTACCGCCATTGTCTTTAACAGCGGCATACAGCCCCTCAGGCAACAGGCTGCATCTGGCAACGCCACGGCAACATATCTGCTGGCTGTGGAGTATACAGAAGATATGGGTGGAGCACCGGAAGAATACGGCCTGCAATGGATGGAGCGCGCCGCGGCAGCGGGTGAGCACAAAGCCTTTTACCAGTTGGGCCGCATGTATCTGCACGGCAGGTATGCTCCTGAAAACACGGCAAAAGGCTTATCGTTGCTTTCTCTGGCTGCAGGATACAAAATGCCGGACGCAATCTATGAGCTGGGACTTGCCTATAAATCCGGACGGGGCACAACGCCTGATGACCAGAAGGGCTTTACCTTGATCAGACAAGCTGCAGAGTCCGGCCACCGGCGGGCGCAACTCAGCCTTGTACAACTTTACCTGCACGGCATCGGCACCGATTCTGATCCTGTTTCTGCTTATGCATGGGCCAAAGTGGTTACGGACTCCCGCTTTGGAACCGGTAAGCGTTTTGTCGCACGACTGGCGAAAGAGTCCATCGCACCGCTGCTGAACGATGAGCAGCTGGCACAGGCTGAAGAACTGGCTAAAAAGTACCGCATGAAAAATCTGAATCCGTAGACAATGAGTAACTAATCATGCATGGATGCATGAAGTGCCTGCGTATGCACCGGCACTGCCAGCCTGTTTGCAAAAAAGTCCGGATGCGGCCGCAATACATTTGCAGCTGTCCAGATTCCTCGCTTGGGGCAAATCAGACCGCCTGACTACCTGCCATGCAATCTGCCCGCCAATAGAAAAACGGAGGCGAACAGAATCCTTCGGGCCACAGGGCCAGCTCATTCACATATCAACATCAGATTATGCATCATGAACATTACCATCACCTCTTCTTCACAAGCAGAATACGACGCCATTACAGAACTCTGGGAGCAGTCAGTACGTGCCACGCATCATTTTTTAACAGAAGCGGACATAGACAGATTGCGCCCGCTCATCCGTCACAATTACCTGAAAGCCGTAACACTGCTTTGTGCGCAAGACAGCGCGGGCACGATCGTAGGATTTATGGGAGTTTCAGGACGCAAGCTCGAAATGCTGTTCATCGCCCCTTCTCATTTCGGCAAAGGGATAGGTTCACAACTGTTGCTGCACGCCATCAGCCGTATGGATGTTACTCAGGTTGACGTAAACGAACAAAATCCCGCTGCTGCAGGTTTCTACAAGCATCACGGATTTGAAATCGACAGCCGGTCTGCGCTGGATGGCGAAGGTAATCCTTTTCCCATCCTGCATCTGCGGCTAGATAAAAAGTCAGAGTAGCACCTGTATAATTCGAAATGAAAAGCGGCAGACGGGGGTTGTCAGTTGCCGCTTTGGCATTTGCACAGCAATCATCCCCTTTCATCCGGTATGCATGGCATGCTACACATTGCCCGCAACGCCAAGGCAGTATAAAATTATCTTGCCCCGTTATCTGCTTCATCTACTCAGACCCGATACAGGTTGCAGCCATGCCAGATTCAGCAAAAAGCAAAGATCAGAAAAATTTTTCCCGCAACAACTCGGCACGGGAATCTTTTTCCGTACCCATTTCCACGTCCGCCGCTACCCGATCGGAATATTCCCGCACTCCACAGGAACCTTCCCCGCCTTCTTCAACGCCTCGGAGCAACGCACCACAGCCAAAACAGAAATCCCGCCGCGCACTGCAACGGCTTAAAACCTCTTTTGCCATCATCGGGGTTACTGGCACGCTGTTGTGCACGCTTTTTATCGGCGGTCTGTTCTGGATTTCCAGCAATGCAACCGCAGAGTATCCGAAGGAAAAAGCGGACCTTATGGTTGTACTGGGCGGCGGTTTTTACCGCGCCATGTTTGCCGCAGACCTCTACAACAGAGGCTATGCCCCCGTTGTGTATGTTTCACGCACTTTTCCATGGCGCGAGGCAAAAATCATGGAGCGCTACGGGTACAGCATTCCGGACGAACCGGAAGTCTATGTACGCATATTGACGGACAAAGGTGTACCTATGCGAGACATCCGGATGTACGGGTACAATCTTATCAGCACGATAGGAGAGGCAGAAGCGCTGGCTGATATTATCGGCGACCAAAAGCTGACGGTGCTGGTAGTTACAGCGCCCATCCACGCACCGCGCTCCGGCTTAGTGTTTCAGGATGCGTTGCCGAACTGCAACGTAATAACTGCCGGCAGCCCGTATGATCCCTTTAATCAGTCGTGGTGGACCAGTCAGGACTCGGCACGCAACTTGCTGCTGGAAGGGATGAAAACATTTTTTTACCTGGCAGGAGGAGCCTTCCGCACAGCAGAACAAAAGTAGCGGCCAATATCGTTACGCTTCGCTCACCTGCCTTTATCGCGCTGATGCTGGCGTTTTTGTGCCAGTGCATTATATTTTGTTATACAAGCTATAAGTCTGACAAAGCAAAGCAGCTTTTGCGCCTGCCGTTACAAATGCTTTGTCAATTCATTCAGCACAATGCACAGTCTTTACCACGCAAGGTGAATTCGCCTCCCGCGCATTGCAAAACTCCTGAGGGGGTTTCATATGAAGGCACACCACACCAACAGACTTTCCCGCGAATCCAGCCCCTACCTGTTGCAACACGCACAGAACCCCGTTGACTGGTATCCGTGGGGTGAGCATGCATTTAACCTGGCAAGACAACAGGACAAGCCTGTGTTTCTGTCCATCGGGTATTCCACCTGCCACTGGTGCCATGTAATGGCGCATGAATCCTTTGAAGACGAAGCTGTGGCGGAACTGCTCAATGAATCATTTATCAATGTCAAAGTGGACCGCGAAGACCGGCCGGACATAGACAGCATATATATGTCTGCCTGTCAGATGCTTACCGGCTCCGGCGGTTGGCCGCTGACCATCGTGATGACACCTGACGGCAAACCTTTTTTTGCAGCGACCTATATTCCTAAACACTCCCGTGGCGGGCGTACGGGTCTGCTGGAACTTATCCCGCGTATCCGCGACATATGGCGAAACAAGCGCAACGATGTACACGCTTCTGCAGATTCCATAGTCGAACACATGCAAAAACACGCGCAGGGACTAATGCGTTCTTCCAAGGGCATTATCCCCGATGCGGAAACTGTACAGCAGGCAGTAAACACACTGACTGAACGCTATGACAAAAAGCATGGCGGATTCGGCTCTGCCCCCAAGTTTCCTGCTCCGCACTCGTTGTTGCTGCTCATGCGCCATGCTCGCCGGACACAGGATGCTGCAAAACGCGCAAAGCTGCTGGATATGGTCACGCATACGCTTGAAGCCATGCGCCTTGGCGGAGTGTACGATCACATCGGCTACGGCTTTCACCGCTACAGCACAGACGAGCACTGGCTGGTGCCGCACTTCGAGAAGATGCTCTACGATCAGGCCATGCTGGTAATGGCCTATACCGAGGGCTGGCAGAATACCGGCAGGGCTTCATTCCGCCGTACTGCGGAAGAAGTGATGATGTATATCCTGCGCGACATGACGCTGCCCCAAGGAGCGTTTCTGACTGCGGAAGATGCGGACAGTTATGCGCCGGAAGGGCCGGAAGAAGGCGAGTCGCCGGAACACGGCGAAGGGCTTTTTTACCTCTTCACACTGGATGAAATCCAGACGCTTCTGCCCAAAGAGGATGCCGTTCTGGCGCGCCAGATATGGAATCTGCATGAAGATGGCAATTATCACGACGAAACCACCGGACAAAAAACAGGACGTAATATCCTGCATCTGAAAAAACCGTTGTCCTTGCTGGCTCCCGCACTGCAAATGGGGAAGCATGAGCTGAGCCATCGGGTGGACGATATGCGTGCACGGCTGTTGGAAGCCCGCAACAGACGCCCGCGGCCGCATCTGGATGACAAGGTGCTGACAGACTGGAACGGGCTGATGATAACAGCTATGGCCCGCGCCGGAATGGCTTTTGACGCACCGCACTATTCCGAAGCAGCCGCCCGCGCGGCAGACTTTGTACTGTACAATATCCACGACGGAAACGGCACGCTGCTGCACCGCTGGCGCAATGGTAAAGCCTCTGTTGCTGCCTGCCTTGATGACTACGCGTTCTTCATATCCGGCCTTCTTGCATTGTACGAAAGCACCTGCAAAGTACGCTGGCTGCGAGATGCAATACGTTTGCAGCAACAGCAGGAAGATCTTTTTGCGGACGCCGCCACAGGAGCCTACTTTCTGACAGCAGTAAAAAGCGAAGAGCTTATTCTGCGTCCTATAGAAGCGTACGACGCGGCTTATCCTTCCGGCAATTCCATTGCCCTGCTTAACCTTGCAAGGCTGGCGCGGCTGACTGGAAATCTGGATTATGAAAAACGGGCTGCCAGGCTGCTGGAGGCACTTTCCACACAGGTTCGCCACATGCCCGGAGGCTATGCCATGCTGCTGTGCGGCGTGGACTTTTTATCCTGCGGCGGCAGAACCGTAGTAATTTCGGGCGAAGCGGACAACCCCGATACCGAGAAGCTTATCGCGGCAGTTGCCAGCAGCTACGCGCCCGATACCTGCCTTGTGCTGCGCACGCCAACCAATGCAGACGACCTGATGCAGGTCGCGCCCTTTGCTGCACACCTGATGCCCAAAGAACAAAAAGCTTCTGCCTACATCTGTGAAAACTACACATGCTCACCCCCTGTTGAAGATGCAGAGGTACTGAGAGCCAAAGTAGTTATCGCAGCCGGACACAAAGCATAGTCCTTCGCGAACCGGCATGATTCGATAACAAGTCAGGCAGGCATCGACCGGACGAGGCCTGCCTGCACACAGTTATGGGGCACCTCGTGTGCGTGTGTAGTGCGTAATCAACCTGTTGTCAGCAAATCCTTACCGAGAAGGCTCCCAAGTCTGTATTGTGCAAAACATCGTGCAGTACCGGCACATGAAAAAGCACACTCTACGTAGCAACACTGCACTCCCTGCAAAGCATTTCCCCTTTTGCTGCAGTGTCCTTACTCACAATCTGTGTTACATGCGCCAGCCACGCGTTGCTGTATGTTGCTTTTTCAACAGAGCGCCCACAGCCATACGTTATGCGCTGTCAGCAACAGAAAAAACTGGCATCTTGATATCGACGTAACATACTGCAAAACAGACAATTTTATTAAAAAATCGATTTTCTCTTGCCTTCTCTTGTCTGGTTAAGTAAACAGGCTGTCCCTGTATTGGATTCGGATGACGACAGCAGGAGAGATTTTCAACCGTTCCACACCCCCGGTTGAAGACGCCGAAGAAGTAAATCTTTCAGGCAAAAGGACTGCTGTTTGACGAGCCTCTGGAGAGACTCCCCCTGTGGGAGCACCGAAGGAGCAAGCCGGTTACACTCCTCCGTAACCGGTGAAACTCTCAGGTAAAAGGACAGAGGGCCCCTTTAATGACGTATTGCGTCCTCACGTCTGTACGTCAGGGACCACTTTCGCCTTCATGCGCAGGTTTGTGCACGACGCTGCGCCGATCGCTCTTCAAGTAGACTCGAAGTCCGTCTCTACCTGGGAATTTTATAATTTCAAGGATATAGAGATGACTGACATTACTACTCTACTTCAATCTATCAACTCGTTTGTCTGGGGTCCGCCCCTGCTCGCACTGCTGGTCGGAACCGGCATCTACCTCACCGTCCGTCTTGGTCTGTTGCAGATCATGCGTCTGCCCCTTGCGCTCAAGCTTGTATTCAGCGGCGACAAAGGTACCAGAAATGAGGGTGATGTTTCTCCTTTTGCAGCGCTTTGCACTGCGCTTTCAGCCACCATCGGAACGGGTAACATCGTCGGTGTTGCTACCGCCATTACGGCTGGCGGCCCGGGTGCCCTTTTCTGGATGTGGGCTGCCGCGTTTTTCGGCATGGCCACAAAGTATTCAGAATGTCTGCTGGCGGTTAAATACCGTGTGAAGGACGCCAACGGTCAGATGACCGGCGGCCCCATGGTATACCTTGAGCGTGGTCTCGGAAGCCGTCTGCTGGCCCGCATGTTCGCCTTGTTCGGCATTCTGGTTGCTTTCTTCGGCATCGGTACCTTTGCGCAGGTTAACGCCATCAAGGACGCAGCCATTCTTACCTTCGGCATTCCCACATGGGTTACCGCAGCGGTGCTGACCACACTGGTCACCATGGTAACACTGGGCGGCATCCGCTCCATCGCCAAAGTGGCAGAGCGCATTGTCCCCTTCATGGCATTGTTTTACATCGGCGCCTCGCTTATCGTGCTGCTGCTGAACCTTGACAAAGTGCCCGGCACCGTTGCCCTTATCGTTGAATCTGCATTCAATCCCTCTGCGGCCTTCGGCGGTGCTGCCGGAATGTCCGTTCTTATGGTCATGCGCAGCGGTATCGCGCGCGGTGTATTCTCCAACGAATCAGGTCTCGGTTCCGCACCTATAGCTGCTGCTGCGGCGCGCACTGATTCCTGCGTGCGCCAAGGGCTTATCGCCATGACGGGAACCTTTTTCGATACCATCGTCATATGCACCATGACCGGTATAGTGCTGGTAATGACCGGTGTATGGAACGACGGAGGTCTGGCCGGTGCGGCCATGACCAATGCAGCTTTCGAGCTGGGTATGCAGTCTGCCTACGGGCCTGCCGTTATCACCATCGGCCTGATGTTCTTTGCCTTTACCACTATTCTCGGCTGGAACTACTACGGCGAACGCTGCACCACGTATCTTTTCGGCACCAAGGGCATTCTGCCCTACCGCCTTGTCTACATCGGCCTTGTTGCCAGCGGCGCCTTTGTGCACCTCGACCTTATCTGGTTGCTGGCTGACATCGTCAACGGCCTGATGGCCGTGCCCAACCTTATCGGTCTGCTTGGTCTTTCCGGTGTGGTTGTGGCAGAAACACGCGCCTACTTTGCCAAACGCGAAGCAGAGCGCACCGTTACCGCGGATTCGGCCGCGCTCGCAGAAGAGCGTTAGGCCATCTCCATAGGAAGTGTGTGGTTGGTGAAAGGCCGGACAGCGGGTCCGGCCTTTCCGCGTTTAAACGACGGCCTGCCCGCCAGACACACTATTACTAAGTGCAGGGTAATATTCAATGCTGCAACCTGAGCTCCTATCCTGCAGCGGGTACCACCGGCACAGCAGCCACTGGTACAGCAATCATCCTGACACAACGCCTCGGACGATGATCTCCGCTTTTCCTGCTGTAATTGTTATCAGGCAAGTAAAAAAACGCCTGTGCCCGAGCATCCGGCAACTTCGCAATCTTACTCATTTCAAGCGTGTACTTTCCAGTCCGCATTATTCCTGATTCAAAGGGCAATCCCCGCTGCCAAGTCTGCTTGTACTGCACCCATGTGTGCACCCTACCGCCTATTACAACATACATCGCCCCCGCCTAGCAGGTGGGACCGCAGACAAAAAAAGCGCCGCCTGCAATCGCAGGCGGCGCGCTGAACAAACACACAAAACAGATGTTATCCGGCAGAAGAGCCGGAGTTACTATCATGCACGTCATGCCGGACCTTATCACCCTGCACGGTCTGCTGCAGCTGCAACTTACGGTTCAGTACTCCGCGCAGCCAGTAAAGGTCCCCCACGGTAAGCGGCGTCACACCGGTCGAAACCGTGGCTATTACCGCGGCCTGCCCCGTACGGTTAAGTATCTGCAACTGACACATGGCAAAGCGAGGAGCAATCACACGTAGTGCCAGAATATCCTGTACAGGAATTTCAAGGCTGCGGTTCCCCATCGGACTGAATAAATCACGCCGCAGCACGCCGTCCTTTACTACAATCTGCCCGCGCCCCAAAAAAGCATGGGCAAGACGGCCCGTTACTATCACCATAAAGAAAAATGCCACACCGAGTGCAATTACCATCAGCATCGGGTCTGCATTGCTTTCACTTTGCATATTCACATACGTCGAACTGGCTCCGGCCATCAGGCTGAGAAGCACTATCAACATCACTGAAATCGCAGGCCACCCGGGTGACAACGGCCATCGGACTTCGCCTTCGATAAGGCGCAGAACAGATCCCGGTGAAGGTTGCTCCGGTGGCAGAACCCTAGAAGTCACGGCCTGATGCGCTGCCGGTCTGTTACGGGAGCCATCAATTTCATCACAAAAAGGCAGCCCTGTCCGGTCCACCAGAATGGCAGAAAGTTGCCGAACTTCATCAAGAGTAAAAGAATGGTCAATGCCTTCATAGCCGGTATCGCGCATGGCAGCTTCCAGATGAAACCGCTCACGTCCCCGAGGGTTTTCTCCGGCTTGCCCCTGTGTTGCCGCGCCTGTAAGGCTGCGGGCTATCCGGCGTTTTGTAAGGCGGATGCAAGCAATATCGTCAAACGGAATAGCGCACATATCCGCCCGCTGCCGCCCGATGACATACAGAACCCGCTCCTCGAAGTTCCATTCCTGCTGTCTGGATTGATTATGCAACATAAGGGCAACCATACCCAGCACCACGGCGCCGACCACACATGCTGCAGTAAGCGCCAGATCCTGCTGAAAAAGAACAGCCAGCCCCATAAGGCTCGTCCCCAGAAACGCCAACACCCTTATGGACGTTCTGTGCTCCGGTCCGGAACCGATACGTAAGACTGAAGGAGTGTCTTCAAGAACAGTCATCGAAGCCATGCGAACTCCATCCCTTAACCGCGCAGACCCGCGCACGTTGCAAAAAGGGCCGAAGCAGTAAGCTCCGGCCCGGATAACCAGATATAATGAACGTTACCTGCCCGAGAAGTCAGGCATTTGCAAGCTAAAGACGAGGCCTGCAACTAAAACCCGTGTTTCATCAACGCGAACGGGCCTCAAATCCTGCTGCCACATCGCGCAGCACGTTTGCGCCTTCGCGGATTGCGGGCACGGCTTCGGGGTTTGCTTCCAGCCTGCGGGCAATCCACATGGCCACATAAACGGCGCCTTCTTCATCAAGGGCGCGTGATACGCCGGGGCGACGAAGTGCAGAGGCCAGTGCTGCAATTTTACGCTCGCGCTCTACAATAGCCTGCTGGAATGCCTTTCCCGCCGCATCTTTCGCTTTCAGAGCAGCCTGTACTTCCGCATACGATGCATTCTGCTCAAGCAGGCTCTGATAGGTATACAGCGCTTCTGCAAAAGCGCCGTTGGCATCCAGCGTTGCTTTGCGGGCAGCAAGGCACGCTTTTACCCGCGCAACAGCATCGGGCATATCAAGAACATTGTCAGCGATTGCCGCAACACCACGGGTAAGGCGGGCGTAAATGGAATACATTTCACGTTTTTCAGCATCCGTCAGCGGCTGTTCGCGCCCTTTGCGCTCACGCACAAGAAAGCCTGCCTGCTGTTCGACAGAAGCCATAAAACGTTCTTCATACAAAGAATAGAGTGCGCGAACCATGGTCGGCGTCAGCACATATGCAAGCACTGCCTCGCGGCCTTTACGGATGTCTTCGCCTTCCCATGAAATACCCGGCATGCCGATTCCGGCATGGGTATTAAGCATTTTCACATCGCGCACAACAACGCCTTCTTTCAGGGCGGTCGGGTAGGTTCCACGGGGGTAATACCCTTCTACCAACCAGCGGGCGATATCGGTAATAAAAGCAGGGCCGATGATGCTGTCTTCCGTTACGGCCGGTACGCTGTCTTTACTGTTCTGCTGCGCACCTGCAGCTGCGACGGAATCAGCATCAGTCATATTGCCGGATGCGTTGTTTGTCCGGTTGCCCTGAGCGTTGCTGTCAGGCAGCCCCCCGATTTGGCCTGCTGCAGTTTGTCCGGCGGCACCAGCCTGACCGGAAGAGCCAGCGGCATCTGAGGAATTTCCCCCGCTACCGGAAGGAACCGGCATCGTCATCTGACCGGAAGGTGTATTCTGTCCCACCTGCGGAGGTTCAGACGACCCGCTTTGCCACAGAAAATATCCTGCAGCGGCAGCCAGCAAAACAACCACAACCAGAATTACCACTCCCCCCTTTCTGCGAGGAGGAGGTGTCATATCAAGCGATTCTCTTTTGTTACTCATAAATTCTCCGAGGGGCGCGATTATACGTCTACTTTACCTCGTGCTATCAACAGTGCAAGTGTTATACCCGCAACAAAAGACAGCGCAAGGTTGGTGGTCAGCGTCAGTGCTATCATACAAAAGACCACAAACAAACCGTTGCGGTCCAGCACATCACGAACAGTCAGACACAATTCCACTCCCGCAATAAGCAGCAGCGTTCCCAGCACCGCCAACGGCAACAACCGGACAGCATCCAGCATACCACTGCCCAGCATTATGGAAAACAAAACAAATGCAAGACCTATAATAAGATTTGATCCGCACGTACGCGCTCCGAAGCGATAATGCGCGGCAAGCCCGCCTGCTCCGTGGCACATGGGCATACCGCCCAGAAAAAAAGCTCCCGTACATGCAGCACCCATGCTGATGCAAAGCGATCTGGGTGTTACACGCCCGGAAGATTCGGGAAAATAATGATGCGACAAATCCGCGTTGGCAATGACTGCATTGCCTAACGTCATAGGCAACTGAGGCAGAACAAGCACCGGCAGCGCATAGGCAAAATCACTCAGCGCAGGAAGCCCCGCAGGCAACAGCTGCGGCATATGGAAGCCAAGCTGGAAATCAACAGGAGAAAGCAGAAGCCCCAGCAGAAGCCCAGACCCCACAACGACAAGCGCTGCGGGAAATTTTTTACTTCCCAGCAGGAGCAATGCACTGACAAGAAAAGCCACACCTAACAAAAGACTCCACGGTACAGGCCCCAGAGAACCAAGGCCAAGAAAAGGCTCGCTAAGTTCCTGCTGCAATGAATGCTGGCCCAGCATAAACCGGATGCCCTGCGTTGCCAGCAGCACACCTGTGGAGGCCTGAACTCCTCGTATAACCGCGCGGGGAATATGCCTGCGGAGCACTTCAACCAGATTCCACTTGCCGATAGCCAGCATGCCCAGCCCCATAATCAGACAAGCGGCGCTTACAGAGCCGGTACTTACCCCGGTTGCCACAGCGTATCCGCCGATGGATTTCATGGGCTGTACCGCAACCGGTACACCGTAATAATGCCCTGCTATGATGTAATAAAGGCCCACGGCAAGAAACAATCCCATAGGATCAAGGCCGTTTACCATGATCATACCGACTGCAAGAGGAAGCAACGTACCCAGATCACCCAGAGAACCGGCAAATTCCATCCTGTCGAAACGATAGCTCCCGAATTGCATAACAGAGCTCCTGACCAGAGTTTGTTTTGACACTTTTACCACTGTGTTGCAGAAGAATGAAGCATGAAAACACGTTACTTTTCATGCGGGCAAACAGGAGGACGTTGTGCAACACCTGATCGGGTATATTTATGTGGGGCTGGCAGCATTGATGTGGGCCTTCATCGGGCCGCTGGCACAGATATGCTTTAATGAGGGCACCACCCCTATAGAAGTTGCCTTCTGGCGATGCCTTACCGGAGCGCTCTTTTTTCTTATTCACGCCGTAGCAACCGGCCAATGGCGCGCAGAAATGCGGGACGTACCTGTATTTGCGGCCTTCGGCCTTGTAGGCGTTGCGCTGTTTTTCGGATCGTATCAAATATCCGTACTGGAAGGGGGCGCCGCTCTTGCTTCCATTATGCTGTACACTGCTCCGGCATGGGTCACGCTGCTTGCCCGAGTATTATTTGCAGAAGCACTTACCCCGCCGCGTCTGGTAGCTCTTGCTCTTGCCATGTCAGGCACTGCGCTTGTCAGCCTTTCAGGTGGCGCGGGAAGCGGCTCTGTTGTAGCAGGCGTCTTGTGGGGGCTTGTGGCCGGTTTCAGCTACTCCCTGCATTATGTCTTCGGCAAAACGTACCTGCACCGTTATTCCTCCGTAACGCTGTACTCTTACTGTCTGCCTGCAGGAGCACTGGCGTTGTTGCCGTGGGTCACATTCTCGCAGCACAGTGCACTGGGCTGGTTTGCCCTGATCATGGAAGGCTTTCTATGCACATGGCTTGCCTACCTTGCCTACTGCGCAGGGCTTAAACGTCTTGCTGCATCCCGCGCTGCGATTGTTGCAAATCTGGAGCCTGTGGCAGCAGCCGTGCTGGCATACTGGTGGTGGAACGAACTGCTCCCCCCCATAGGTATTGCAGGCAGCCTGCTGGTTCTTTCCGGCGTTTTTGTGGTTGTACGTGAAAAAACTGAACCCGCTACTGATGACGATGCCGTACAACACATGCAGTTACAAAAGTCACATGAAGAATCCTGATTTCAGCCCTGCGGCATTAACCAGACAGCTTACGCTGCCGACTCTGCTATCAGTACGTTTTTTACCTTCCGACAATCTTCAAAACAGGGCACACAAACATAAAAGGCCGGAGCAGATACCTGCTCCGGCCTTACTATTCATACATTGCCTTTGGCTACAGCAAAGGGTTCTATCGCATTTCCGCAATAATATCGTTGAGCTCTACAGCAAGACGGGCAAGATCCGAGACGGCCTGAGCAGACTGGCTCATGGCATCAGCCGTTTCAGAAGAAATCCGGCTGATCTGCTCCATTGAGCTGTTAATCTGTTCACTTGCTGCGGATTGTTCTTCTGCGGCGGTGGCTATAGCGCGAACTTGATCGGCAGTTTCAACCACCATTCCTACGATAGTATGCAGAGTCTTGCCGGACTCGCCTGCCATATCAGTAGACTGTGCCACCAGCTTAACAGCTTCTTCAGTCGCGATCATATTCTTACGGGTACTATCCTGAATAGCTCCCACGTAATCCACAACCTGTTTGGTGGCGCTCATGGTCTTTTCGGCCAGCTTGCGTACTTCGTCTGCCACAACGGCAAAGCCGCGACCGGCATCTCCTGCACGGGCAGCTTCGATGGCGGCATTCAAAGCAAGCAGGTTTGTCTGATCTGCGATATCTTCAATAACGTTGATTATTTCGCCGATGCCTTCCGCCTTGGCTGCCAGTTCGCCCATTTCTGCTTTCAAGGTTTCAGCCTGAGCAGCCACGGCGTTGATACGCTCGACCGTGCTTTCCACAACCTGAACACCGCTCTTGGCAATCTCCTGTGCCTGATCAGCAGTTTGTGCAGCACTTGAAGCATTTCGGGCTACCTCGATAACGGTGGCATTCATCTGCTCCATAGCTGTCGCACCTTCTATGGTAAGGCTGCGCTGCTCATCTGCACCGGAGCTGGACTGTTCTATCTGCGCAGACAGCTCTTCCGATGCTGAGGACACCTGCACAGAAACTGAACTGGCCGCTTCCGCCGCGCGGGTGATCTTCGCATTCTGTTCCTCCACCATCTTTTGCTGACGACGGAAGTCTGTCATGTCGGTACAGATGGTAAATGCTCCGATCAGATTGCCATCAAGGTCGTAGATAGGTGACCCATCAAGAATGGTATAATGTTCCTGACCATCCCTGTCTTTAAATTCGACCTCCACGCCGGTAATAGGCTGACGTGCAGCAAGAACTTTTTCTGTAAGAGTCTCACGTGACGCATCTTTGTAAAAGAAGTCACCGACCTTCTTTCCCAGATGGTCCTCTGGCGCGCCAAGCTCGCACAGGCAATTCACCATGCCTTTGTTGGTAAACGTAATGTTGCCGTTGATATCGGTGACAAGGCAAGGCGTTGTCATGCCGTTCAATATGCCGCGGGAAAAGCCCAGCTGCTCTTTCAGCTTGTCCACCATCTCACCCAGATTGCCTTCCAGTTTGCCCAGCTCGTCCTGCGAGTGCACAACAAACTTTGCGTTCAGGTCTCCCTGAGCAATCCGGTAACTTGCATCTGTAATTTCCAGCACAGGCTTAATGATGGTTTTACGCAGGAAAAAGAACACAATTGCTATAAGTGTGACCAGCCCGCCCAGTGAAAGCGCTACTGTTTCGACAACTTGCCGATCAATCCCCTGAATCATGGGAGTTACATCTTTTACAACGACAAGCTGACCGAGAATGGGCTGTGAAGCACCATGACAATGATGGCACGACTCTTCGTTAGGGATTGATGTACTACGCAGCAAAAACGAGTTGCCGCCATCTTCCAGCAGCATTCCTTCCTGAGCTTCAACTTTCAAAGCCCGACGCGAAAGATCAATGGCTTCGGCATTTGTAAAAACCTTATCCATATTTTTGCGTACAGTATCCAGCTGCGTGCTGTACGTGATGTTGTTTTTAAAGTTGGTAATATAAACCTGAGTGTCGGGATAACGCTCTGCCAGTTTGGCAAATTGTGCCTTTGTGCCATCGTCGTCACCAATCAGCATGGGGCCGTCTATGGACAACTTGACCAGTTCCGATACGCGGTTAAGCGACGTGTCCAGCTGTTCAACCATGCTGTCCTTCTGGCGGACAGCAGTCACCCCGATGAGGACTGAGAACACAAGAACCGATATGCATGCAATCAGAGCAAGCGTTTTTAAGCCGATAGAATTTTTAATAAACTGCAGCATACGTCCTCCTAGTGCGCCCCGCTAGAAATCAGCGGCTTGTACCCGAAGGCCTGTACGCGGCTTTCGTTGTGGCAGGTTTCACAGTTTTTCACATCGGGCTTGCGCGTGATCAGTTCCGGATCACCAAATTCCGAATGCGCTGCACCCGGCCCGTGGCAGGTTTCGCAGCCGACATCGGCAAACTGCGGGGTAGTTTCAAAGCTGACAAAACCACCTTTACCATAACCTGTGGTATGGCATTCATAACATCCCTCAAGCTCCGCTTTTGTAAGGTCCGATGCCATGATCGAAACACTTTTCCATGACTTTGCTTTGACGGAATGCTTTTTAAAAGTTTCATATTCTGTTTCATGACACTCTCCACAGCGGGCCGAGCCCACATAATCGCCCGCGTAAGAGACGCACGGCGAAACTGACAAAAACACAGTGCACAATGTCATGGCAGCTACAGACAGCAACCCCTTGCTCATGATTCCTCCTGCTTCCCGCAACACTCTTCCATACTGCTGTTCGGCATCCTCAAAACGTATCACCCGCGGCCGAAAGCAAAAGAAGTGTTTAATTTTCTACTCCCTTATCGGCTGCTAAGCCAAATCCTTAATACTGTCAACTGACTATAAATTGTAAAACTGTACATACGCCCAACACGTATGTACCAAATCAAAACGTAAACGTTTCATTAAAGCGTTTATTCGCACAATCAGTACGCCTTTGTAACATCACTTTTAAAGAAGCAAAGTGCATTTACCATACCTGCGGCACAATACATTTAAACCAAGCATCAACTGCAACATCACCCTACCATCATAGTATACACTCACTATCAAAAAATAATTAAGCTATCGTTGCGCCTCTGCTTTCAGTTCATATCTAAAAAAAGGATCACCACCCGATCAAGTCATACCCCCCAACAGAAAAACGGAACGCTCCGGAGTGTTAACTCCGGAGCGCAAACGTAAACAAAACAGTTTAAGACTAAAAAATAACGTTCAGGCTATCAGCTACGGGATATTTTTCGCCACAAACCGGCTGTCCGTGCGCCTGCGCGGCTCCAGAGGCCTGTCGCTGCCCGCCCGCTTTCCTTCACGCCGTTGCCTATTACTCTTGCAGAGCCAAGAGCGCCCTTTGAAACTGCTTTACTCAAAGCCGTAGTGGTATCTCCAACTACAGCAACAGTTTCCACGGCACCGGAACGTAACAAATTTGCTCCGTCATATATACCCGTTCCGGCTACTCTGGCGGCACAGGTCACTCCCGTACCGACAGCACGCGCTGCGCCGCCTACACCTGTGCCCACAGCTTTTGCCGCGCCTCCCACTCCGGAACCCACCGTACGGGCGGCACCGCCTACGCCGGCACCAACAGTCCGCACGGCCCCGCCTACACCGCCTGCAACAGCATCTGCGGCCCTGCGTGCAGTTCTTGCGCCTGCGCCTACTGCATCACTGACCTTTTTTCCGCAAACTTGCGCAGCAGCCTGCCCTGTTTTTGCTATGACAACCTTAACTGTCTCGCCCGAGATATCGGCCAGCATTGAAAGTGCTTCTGCAGTGGCAGCACGCCTGTTACCGCCATGAACGGACAACGATCCTGAAATAAAGTTGCGGGTGATAATACCGGTTCGAAGTGTCAGAAGAGCATTCGCCGAGCCATCTACGAGAGAAGCCGTAATCGCCGTAGCCACAGCCTCGGCACCAGGTAAAGCACCAAGTGCAGAAGATGCCACTGCAGGCCCGATGATGCTGCCCATAGCTTCTTCACCACCTAAGTCTTCAACACCGGCGGCAAGAAACGATGTTACAGCGACGTTCGAGTACAACGACAACAACTCGGAAGGCGCAGGGCGTTGATTATACAATGCAGAAACGCGCCAGATAAGCCGGGCCAGAAGAGTAAGCACGATAAGAGAATCAAGCTTGCCATTTTGCGATACAGCCGTCCCTACGAAAACCTGTTTCGCGGTGGCGCGAATACCTTCGTCAGCCTTATGCTGCAACACAGCCAGAGCACTCTCTATATCGTGCTCATCCGTAACGTCGATCCCCTGCTCACGCAGGTAGGTATTGCTGCGCAAACGACTCAGCAACGCAGCTTTATACGTCTGCAGCTCTTCTTCATCCGGCTTTGCCGAAAGGGTCAGTGCATGCGGCCTGAAAAACGGTGCCGCCGCATACCATATTGCAAGCCCGATAAGGGTAAGGCTGAGCAGCGCTGTCCATACCGCCAGATCAGGGTGGATGCGCGCCGCCAGATCAGCCAGCACAGAAACAGCCCCGAAGAGATAGACAGCAAACAAAGAAAGCAGCAGCACAGCTACGATTATGGAAATCCGTTTTATTACTGAAAGCATAGTGTTCTCCATCGTGCACCACCGGCTAAAAATTCCTCCGGCGTGGTAGCCTGATAAGTGCGCATTAAATGAACACAAGTCAAATGAGCAAAAAACAGCGCAACCGCATCCGGTTGCGCTGTTTGCTATCGGGCAAGGACAGGAGCCAGCAACTTTGCATAGTGCCTTGTGATTTCTGCCTGAAATTCCGGCGCGACATGGTCTTCAGAATCACCCGTTTTGTACACAGGCAAAGCTGACAGTGTATCACACAAACGTAATAAACTTTGTCTTGCGCAACAGAGCGAAAGTATCATTCAGATATGGTTGCGAGCGTGCGACAACCTCTTCATGCATCGGGCCGAAAACGAATACGCAACGAATTCCGCGTTCCTTGCAATAACGGGCAAACATATCCAGAGCTTTCACAACGGACTCGCGAGGGGTTCCCGTAATCCAGTTTTCCCTTCCCAACGTACGCATCCCGTTATTAAAACGTCTTTTGCTCTGCTCCGTGTACAGCGTATCATTGCTCAGTCCGGCGGTCATATCCGGCTTGCCATACTCAAAATGGTGAAAGCCGGTTACAAACTGCACATAGCCCATCACAACGTCCACTGCAGACATCCCTTCACTGATCTCAATAGATTTGAAGGTCTGCGGCAGTTGCAGGTCAACCGTTGCATACGGCCACGAGCCGAAACGACGCTGAAACACATCCAGTGTCTGCATGATGACCACATTTCGGATTTCCGGGTGCTGATCCATGGCGCGTAGCGCCATATTGATTGAGCCTTGCACTCCGAAACTACCTGTCAAAGCCAGTGACAACGAAGAAGTTCCTGTAATTTCTGAATAAAGTGGTGCATTAATGGCATTGCCCAACGAACTGTCGCCTACAAACACAGTTTGCACAGAAGCTTCGGTATCAATCTGTTCTATCTGGTGTCGTACAAGCGCATCCTGCTGGATCATTCTGAACCCGCTTATATAGTTGGCATACAGCACCAACTTAAACACCACAAACAGCCCAAGCGCCCAGCACAACGCATACCAAGTGTGTTTTTTATATATTTCTGCGCGCATAGTTAGAACCTGAAGTAGATGAACTCGGAAACATGACCTGAATCAGCCATAAAATAAAATGAGCAGAACAGGCAGACTACAATCCATGCAGTCCAAAGCAGGGTTGGCTGCACCTCAGCCGCAAGAGTGCGTGCGTTGGGGCACAGGAAAGCAATGACACAAGCTGGCGCCAGAAACCGCAACTGAGTATACGGGCCGACCCCTGTAGCGGCTTCAAACATATCCTTGAAAGCTCTTGTCATGCCAAAGCCATGCAGCCCCAGCATCCCTTCGTACACCTTGACTGCGTCTGCAAAAGTATTTGCCCTGAAAAGCACCCACGCAAGACTAACAAACAGAAAAGTCACAGCCCATCCGGCAAATACCGGCATTCGGTGATTGTTGCGCGTCCAGACACGATGCACAGCCATGCCGACACCATGCAGTGCCCCCCATGCTACAAAGGTCCAGCCGGCACCATGCCATAGCCCACCTAAAAGAAACGTCAGCACAAGATTTGTCAGGGTTCGGGCTTCCGACCGCCTGTTTCCACCAAGGGGGATATAAAGGTAGTCCCGCAGCCAGCGTGAAAGCGTAATATGCCAGCGCCGCCAGAAGTCCTGAATGTTTACTGCACGGTACGGAGAAAGAAAGTTATCAGGCAACCGTACGTTAAACATGCGGGCGGCCCCAAAAGCCATGTCGGTGTATCCTGAAAAATCAAAATACAACTGCATGGTGTAAGCAAGGCTTGCGCCCCACGCAGCTCCAAAACTCAACGAATCTGCAGTATCAAAACCGTACGTGGCAGTAATTGCCAGATTGTCTGCAATGACAATTTTTTTAAAAAGGCCCAATGCAAACAAAAAAAGGCCGATGTAGATATTTTTCCAGCTTACAACTCGCGAACGAAGCGAGGCAAACTGAGGCATCATTTCAGAATGATGTACGATGGGGCCAGCTATCAACTGCGGAAAGAAACACACAAAAAGCGCGTAATCTGCAAAGCCGTGCGTTCCTACCTTTCCTTTATAACGGTCTACCAGATACGCCACCTGCTGGAATGTAAAAAAGCTGATGGCAGCGGAAGGACGATGTTCTGCAAAGGAAGCGCGGCACCGGTAAGCGCATTGACTGAACTTATAAAAAAGTCAATATATTTATAGTACCCCAGCAGGCTGATATTTATAACAATATCTGCAATAAGAATGCCCTTGCGGACTTTACCCTGTGAGGCGTCCATAGCTCCGGAAAGAAGATAGTTACCGGTAAGCGAACCGACAATCAGCAGTAAATATGCAGGGTTCCACCAGCCGTAGTACACCAGAGACGCAAAAGCAGCCACAGTTCTGCCGCCCGGGCCAGCCGGTACTTACACAGCAGAAAAAAGCCGCACACTACGAGCGGCAAAAAAACAAAAAAAAATCAAATGTACTAAAAATCATGAATAGTTCTGCAAAATACAAAAAGACTGGAGAGATACGGAGAAGCCTCAACGTGCAAAGATACACAACCCGCACAGGCTCCCTCCGTCGCAAGAGCGAGTAGTAGTCCTTTCACCGCACCCAGTAAAAAGTCCGCCAACACCGTAAAATCTAAGTTGTTACTAGATAATCATTTAAATATAGCAATCAGAGGAAAATAGAGTATCTTGATAAGAAGGCTTCCTGCCTTCTTTGACGTAACTCATTAATCAGGAGATATTCATATGGAAACCAGTGCTCGCAACACCTTTACCGGCACTATCACCAGCGTTGTTTCCAGCGCCGTGCAGACCGAAGTTGTTATAACCACCCCTTCCGGCAACGAAGTTGTCACCACAATAACCAACAACAGCCGCGATAAGCTGGGGATCGCCGTCGGGAAAAAGGCTTCGGCTCTGGTAAAGGCTCCTTTTGTAATGCTTGAAAAGTCTGCCACGCCTTCGCCCACAAGTGCGCGTAATGCCTTTCCCGGCACCGTTACTGAGGTCATTTCTGATGAAGTGATCAGCGAAGTGAATGGCAAGCTGGAGGATGGCACAGACATTTGCGCTGTTATTACAACAGGCAGTGCCAAAAAGCTGGGTGTGGAAGCAGGAAAGACGTTCGTCTTTTTCTTTAAAGCTCCCTCCCCCATTGTTGTGATGGCATAATACAGCCAGAATTGTGTGCCCCGCATGTAGGTGTGGGGCTTTTTTACACCGTTACACGAAACAAAACAGACAACGCCACAACTGCATGTGTGCAACTCACTTTTTTAAAAAGCATCGCAAGGCACGTAAGCAGCCAGACAAGGCAACAGAGTAGCTGCCAACCGGTAACAAGCTTATTCCCCGATACAAGTGAGATCTGCCAACGTTCCCACCTTACACCCGTCAAAGAAAACACAGTTACGGCCCGCCCCTTTACTTAAATACATCTGTGAATCAGCCCGCTCAACCACAGCATTTGCCAATTCACCTTTGTCTGCAATAGCGGCCCCGACAGAAATAGTGACCTGAATATTTTCACCGCGGTGCTGAACCCACGACTGTTCCACCAGCTTGCGCAATCGTTCCGCGATAATCACCAGACTGCGTTCAGTGGTATTTGTTATCAGCATCACGAACTCCTCTCCTCCCCAGCGACAGGCTACGTCAAAAGGGCGAAGGGCTGCTTGCAGGGTCTTGGCTACCATTTTCAATACAACATCGCCGGTGCAATGCCCCCACCTGTCATTCACAACCTTGAAGTGATCTATATCGGCAAAAATCACACCGAATGGCATACCTCCTTCTGCCATCCCCTCCTCAAGACGTTCGAGGGTGATATCAGCGAACCTTCTGTTTCCGACTTCGGTCAACGGGTCTGTCAACACCTCTTTTCGCAATACTTCCATTTCCCGTAAAATATCTATATGCCGACCGTCGTTTGAAAAAACCTCTGCGGCACCGACGATCTGCCCCTGTTCGTCACGCAAAGCAGCCGTGCGCACCAGCACAGGCACCCGATACCCAAGCTTATGATGTAAATACACACGGGCTTCTCTCGGCTCGCCATCGCTCAGCGTTGCTGCAAGAGGACAGCCCTCAACACACAAGAGTGTTCCATTATCGTCAACATGACGTAAAAAATTATCCGAGCAGCCCGAGCCTAAAACCTCATGTTTCGCGTACCCGCTTATCCGCTCTGCAGATTTGTTCCAGTTACTTATTTTTAAATCAGGAGTTACAAAATAAACACCGTCTGCCAGCGCGTTAAGCAGGTCGTCGTTACACTGTTCACCCATACAAAATTCTCCATTTGCCACTCCGTATAGAATACTAAAGAGCTTGTATGCAAGCACATTGGCAAGTAAGTATACTAAAAATTTTATACTCCATCCGCAACAAGAACATACCACAGAGTTTCTTTAGCCCAATATACATAAAATAAAACATCACGCGACATCATCACAAATAACATTTTGATTATTTATACACTCTTAGACAACAACAAAACGACCACACACTCATACCGAATATCTTTGTTCTGAATTTTGTATAAAAAAAGCCTCATGCAAAAACATAAGGTTTATCAACTAAAAAACAAAAGTGCAGACTCTAAGAATCTATCTCTTGAATGGTAGAATTAATCAAATGGAGAGTCCCCGCGCGCTTTCATCAAATCGTTAAACGCAATCCGGGCTTGCTGAGCTGCCTCCGAGGCTTCGACTTTCTTTGCTTTTGCAACCATGGCGTCCTGCGTCAGTCGCTGCAACTCGTCAAGAAGCTCCTGCGGAGGCCTCCCATAATGCTCCAGCCCTGCGGAGCGGCAGCCAAAAGTAGGCGGCTGTCGCTTTGTTGCTATCCGAACTGGCAAAGGCGGCGAATACAACACCGGACACCCACAAACAGACCGACGGCAAAGGCAAGTGTGTAGCTACACCACCTGATTAGGGTTAACGTATCCCTTGAACTCTTCGGGGATGGCATAGGTATGCATCATCTGCCCCGCATCGGGCTTGCCTTCTGTACGGTCTACCGGCAGGTCGGGGTTTAAATCCGGCACCAGCGCCAGCAAAAATGTGTCGATAACCAGCGGCTCGCCTGCCGCCTGTTTGCGGGCTATCAGGCTTTCGCCCGCCAGCGTGATTGCAGTAGCCATTTATTCCTCGCTCGCGTTCAGGGTTATACTGTCGTTGCTAAATTCACATACCTGCACCCGCACGGTGCAGGGCGGCACGGCGGCACGTTCCATGGTGTAATCGTTGCCAAACTCGCACACCCGCATACCCACAGGCAGCGGGGTAATAATCTTCCAGCGATACCGCCTGCAGGTGCGCCCGTAATGCTGGATAAGTACGGACAAAAGCGCCTGATTCTGCGCCAGCTGCGTGTCTGTCAGGCGTATGTCGATAATGTCCCAATCCACGCCGGTCATGCGTTCTTCCAGCTCCACATAGCCAATGCCCAGACGCATAAAGATGCGCTTAAACCCTGCCACGCTGCCGGCATCGCGTGCATTGGCATAGGCGTACTTCACCCGCTTGCGAAAAAGTGAAAGCGGCTCGCCCTCAAAGCGGGAAATATCGCGCTGCCATGCCACCAGATTCAGCACCTGCTCGTCGCAGGTTTCCGTATCCAGCTGGCGCACCGGCCACGATGCCCACTCGCCCACCTGCTGCCACCACGCCACTGCGGCACGGCGCAACTTTTCCAGCTCGCCTTTGGCCATCCAGAACGGCAGCGTGATTTTTATCTGCATTATGCGCCCCCGTCGGTAACGGTCAGGCTGGCCAGCACCGGCAATTCCAGCGCGGAAACTATGTCCGCCCTGCTAAACTCCACCGATGCCAGCTCCGGAAGCTGCGCGTGCAGTTCGTCCGCCAGTACGGAAAGCGAAAAACGGCTGTGCGGCCATGTACGTGTCATGGAATAGTCGGAATTTTCGCGAAAGGCCGCCCGTATGCGCCCGTCCACGGCCTGCAGCAGCGCTGTTTTTTTATCGTCCTGCAGGTTGGGCACGGGGTGCACCGTGGCAGTCAGATGTACCGGCAGCGCAGGCATGGGAAAACACAGCATATCGTCGCCGTGGCCGTGGTTTCCGGCATCGCGCACATGGGCGTTTATGGT
>NZ_JBKEBF010000028.1:0-18720 GCF_047973035.1 Oleidesulfovibrio sp. | reverse complement strand
TCCGCCAGTACGGAAAGCGAAAAACGGCTGTGCGGCCATGTACGTGTCATGGAATAGTCGGAATTTTCGCGAAAGGCCGCCCGTATGCGCCCGTCCACGGCCTGCAGCAGCGCTGTTTTTTTATCGTCCTGCAGGTTGGGCACGGGGTGCACCGTGGCAGTCAGATGTACCGGCAGCGCAGGCATGGGAAAACACAGCATATCGTCGCCGTGGCCGTGGTTTCCGGCATCGCGCACATGGGCGTTTATGGTATCTACAAACTCCTGCGGTGCAGGGCCGGAATCAATCATGATAAAAGCATTGGCGCTGCCGGGGCCGCGCGGTGCCTCGTGCTGGAACACAACATAATCCGTGCGTATGCCCGCAAAGCTGGCAATATCCGCCGTATAGGCCGCGTCATGGTGGTACTGGCCAACAGCGCTAAACTGGTTGCGACAGCGCAGGCGCAGTTCTTCGTCCGTTTCTTCATCCGCACCGGGCACATGCAGCCAGTCGGGGCCGTTCACCACAGATGCCACGCCGGAAACAGGCTGCGGCATGATGGAATAGTAGTTGGGGCCAAGGTTGTACGCCGTGCCTGTGTTCACCGCCTGCACGGGTATGGATGCCGTAAGCTGCAGGTCGGGTATGGTGAAGTTTTCCGTTACCGCCACGCGGTACACATGGCCGTTAATGGCAGGGCTTTCTATAATCGTTCCCGCAGGTATAAGCAGCTCGCCCGCGCTGTTTACGCGGGTCAGGGTAACAACACCCTGCGCCTTAACCGCTGCCTTGCGGGTCAGATCCACACCCCATGCGTATATATCCAGCCATTGCCCGCTGGACGTTTGCAAAAAGGTCTGCGGCAGAATGGTTGTGACCAGGGCAGAAACCAGCGCTTTCATAGGCTCAGTAACAATGGCGGATATAAGCCGCCAGAAGGGGCTCCACTTGCTGCTGTTGGTAATCTGCGTGCCTTGCTCCGCATTCAACGCATCCCAGCGGGCCTGCATGGCTTCTGCCGTTACAGGAAAGCCCGCATCATCCAGCATACGGGTAAACAACCTGCTGTTATCTGTATCAGCCATTGCCGCCCTCCTGTTTTGATCTATTGCCTGTGTCTGCATGCCCCGCCTTGACCGAATTACAAATTGTAGTTACATTTTTACCATGCGATTCGAATGGGACGAAAACAAACGCCGTGCAAACGTTGCCAAGCACGACATAGACTTTATTCAGGCGGCGCAAATGCTGGCGTGCACCCCATACCTTGTACGGGACGAACGCAAAGACTACGGCGAAATACGGTGTCAGGCTGTGGGAGAACAAGACGGTATGGTGCTTGTTGTCGCCTTTACCATGCGCGGTGACGGCGTGTTTCGCATCATCTCTGCGCGCAGAGCCAATGCCAGAGAAAGGAGGAAGTATGGCTACCACAAAGAATAAGTCCGGATATTCCATAGAAGAAATACGCGCCATGCAGCCCCTTACCGATAATAAGCGGGCAAAGGCGTTTACTGATGAAGAACTTACCGCCAATGCGCAAAGCGATGCCGACAACCCCGTTCTGGATGATGCCTTCTGGGCACAGATAAAGCGTATAGAGCAGCAAAACAAAAAACAGGTAACGCTGCGCCTTGATGCCGATGTGCTGGAATGGTTCAGAAAGCAGGGTAAAGGATACCAGACCACCATCAATGCCGTGCTCAAGGCATACAAAGACTCGCGTCCGCAATAGCACTTAGCCACGGTCTGCCTCCAGCTGCAGCGCTATGCTGCCGAACTCGCGTGTTTCCGCCTTCAGGTTAAATTGCCCTAGGCCTACTTCTTCCACTTCTGTACTGCCCGGTATAATGCGCTCGTCTTTGTCCACTTCCAGCGTTAACAGCAGCAGGTTGCGGACCTTGGTGCGGACATCGCGGTTGCCCACCAGTTCCACCAGCAGACCGGTTTCGCGTATCATGTGCACGATGTCCTGCGCTATGGAATCCCTGTCCGCCACGGGCACGGGCAGGCCTCCGGCATCCAGCGCTATGTCATCGTCACTTATTAAAATATCTACATACTTGCCCATAGTTACCCCGCCGCCATAAACACCATGTCGTTCATTGTCTGGGCGTCCAGCTCTTTACTGGTGGTAATGTTTACCTGCCCTATACTGCGGCTGTTGCTGCTGTTACGGGTAAACGCCATGGGCGTGCGGCAGGTGCAGTTTACAGACCGCTTTACCGTAAACGAAAGCGACGGCCCGCGTGCGTGGGATGTGTCCTTTACCCTGCGGGAAGCCTGCTCCACCTGATGCTGGACGTATGGGCCGAAGTACGCGACGCCCTGCATGTACTGGCAGACCACACCCACAACGGCGGAGCCATCCCAAAACCCGACCAGAGCGGGGCAGTGCATAGCCATGCTGGTCAGGTTGATGGACGAAGAGAAAAGCTTGATGGAATAGCGGGGTAGCCTTAACGTTAGAAAAATAATGCGTTTCTAAGGAGGGAGCATGCCTGAAGAACAATGGGTAAGGGTTATTGTTCGTTCACCTGATGATGAACCTGTCGCGTACATCGTGGATAACAAACAGCACTTTACGAAAGTAAATAAAGAGAAGGATCTGCCTGTCGAACACGTTGAAGTACTTCGACAAAATGGATTTACAGTTGATGAACTTAAAAGTAATGGATGACTTCTTGAAGCCCGCCAACGCGGGCTTTTTTGCGTCTAATGCTCGGATAAAAAGAATCGAGGTTTGAAGGGGCCTACAAAAAAATTATGACTCCATTGCGGAAGTGAAAAAAATGCCGCCGTCGGGAAAATGCGAACTATCCTTCCCCCGCCTTGCCGCTTTTTGGGTCATTTTTGTGCAATATTTGAGTGTGCGTAAAGAGGGCCGGAGATAAAGCAGGACAAGGGGTACAGCGAGGTAAGGGCTTTTGCACTCTGTGCAAGCTTTTGCAAAAAATTGCAAAGAACCTACGGGGATCTACCTGTCCGTCTGTGGGGAGAGGCGTAGATGGGGCGTGGTTTCCGTGTGTTTTTTTTATGTGTGGAGTGAGTAAAGCGTTTCAAAAACTGTCTATAGAGTTTGGTCGGAAGTCTGTATAAAAATACAACTATTGAAGTGTGTTATGTTTTGCAGGCGGAAGGTGCAGTTTGTTGCAAAGAATAGAAGCGGGAGAGGGAATCGGAAAAAATCACTTCAAAAATCACTTCACAGAAGTTTTGAAGTGCCAAAAAGGGAAAAAAGAAAGGGGTTAGATTTACATCTAACCCCTTAAAATATGGCGATGAGGGAGGGATTTGAACCCTCGATACGCTTTTAAGGCGTATACTCGCTTAGCAGGCGGTTTTTGTGCTTTTTTATGTTCTTGGTGTGCGTAATTTCAGATAGTTATGTGTTCTGTAACGCGCTAAAAATGGCTTTTCTGAGTGCTGCGGGTGCCATTTTGGGTGCCATTTTAGGTGCCAAGGTCATCCAGTATGGAGACAACGCCCTCAAGGTCTGGCGAGAGTGAGCGTAGATAGGTTTCCGTAGTTTGCAGGCGCTGGTGCCCTAGAACTCGTTGAAGGTCAAAAGGAGTGGCTTTACCGCTATCCCGCAATGTGAGGGCAACAAAGTGGCGTAGCGCGTGCAATGTAAAAGGCTTTACTCCAGCCAAAGGACAGAGCCTTTCCATAAGGTATTTCATCGGGCGTGATTGTCTGGTGAAAGGCTTGCCGCTTAATGGGTTGGTAAAGACATATTCGTTATCCCCTTTAGCTTCATAGCGGCGGGTGATGATTTGCAGGAGTTGGGCGGACATATTGATTGCGCGTGGCTCTTTTGCTCCGCCTTTTCGCTTACGAGTCCAAAGCGTGAGTGTAGCGCGGCGCAGATCCACATCAGTCCATTGTAAATTTCTGACTTCACCGGCACGGGCACCAGTTTTCAATATGACTTGTAAAAAGTCGTACTCCCAATCCTCTGCTGCTTTCAGGACGGCAATAACGTCTTCTGCTGGAGGGATGTAGCGGGTTTCTGAATCTTCCGGGTATGGCACGGTCTGTGCCCAAGGATTGCCAAGGAAGTTGCCGCGTCTGATATGCCAGTTCCAAAGAGCTTTTAGTGTTCTTTGGTGGCGGTTGGCGCTTACGTTGCCTTTTTCAGTTTGGGTGAAGGCAAGGTATTCTTGGGCTGTTTGGGTGGCTAGTTGCGCAATAGGAAAGTCCTTTGCCACAAACGCGGCAAAGGACATGAGGTGATTTTTTTTCTCTTGGATTGTGTTGGGCTGTAACCTTGCTTGGCAATCTGCAATGTACTCATTGCACGCCTGCGAATACATCAAAATATGTGCCGTGCTTTGCTCCGCTTCCAGTTCGTTGAGCGTCTGCCGCGCCCACTTTTCGGCCTCCTTTAGTGTTTTGAAGCCGCGTTGTTTGCGGGTTTTGCCCTTGTATTTTACTTGCCGCCAGTAGCGTTTCTCGCCGTTGGCTAGTGTGTATTCTCGCCCTGTTCCTGTCATAGTCACGGTCCCGTAGGTAATTTATGACGTCACTAGCCAAGAAGCGGGCAGAGCGCAAGTCTCGTCCTTTTGTGAGGAAGAAATGCGGGTAATCCTGCCAGTGTTTGCGCAGGGTGTCCGGAGCTAGGCCGAGCAGTTTTGCAAGCTGCCTGTAGTCCAGCGGTGTTGCTGGAATAGCTTGTTCGGTGTTGTTACTTGTCATGCTGACCTTGTCCTGAGTGCGTTTATTTTTTCACTGTGCGGGTAGTTAAACTTCCAGAATTTCATCCAGCCCTTTGCCGGTTCCGGCTGGACGGGTACTGCTTTCTCAATTTTCCACCACCACTTTGCATCTGGATCACACCATACAGAGGGTGGGGTGTTGTTTGCCTGTATGCAGCCGGAGAATACAACCGCCCCGATGATGTGCCCCGTTAGCGCTATGCCTTCCCGCGAGAATCCTACAGGCGGCGTGTAATCAAAGCCCCTGATGCGAAGCTGTTCGCTTATCGCGCTTGCTTTGGCGGCAGGGCTGGCGCTGGCGTGGATAAGTATCGGCCTGCCGGTGAACTTTTCCGGCAAGGGCCAGTTGCGGTTTTCATAATCCTTTCTGGCCTGCGGAAAGTGCCCTTGCAGGATGAGCCATGCCCACGGCTGCTTAATACTGATAACCGGATAAATCATCTTAGCGTTTCCTTTGCCTGCCTGCGTGCAGGGCACGCTTAACCGGGGCAGCGGGGCGGCCTGCTGTGCCCCTGCCTTTGAAAAGAGAGGTTACGCAAAGGGCTATGGCGATGATGAGCGTTGCTTTCATGATACACACCCTGTCTTCCACTCGATGTAGGCTTTGCTAATCACTGTTGCTGGATGGAACCAAGAACATTCACTGTGTTCTATGAGTAGCTCCTCATTTGTAGTCACCATAATTCCGGAGAGATTTTGGCGTGCTACAGTCCAAATTTCCACAAACACCCACCTGTCTTCGTAGGGTTCGTTATTTTCTGCGGCAAAGATAACATCAACACGCAGCCCAGCGGCTTGCATTTCGCGTATAAGTTCAAGGGCCGCGTTCATGTCTTCGGCATATTGCTTTACCTTGTCGTAGGCACCGGCAGATATTTTTTCACCGCCTTCTGGCTCAATCCATGCCTTTGACACTTCGCCAGAGGGACGGAGAACGAGCAGGCCAGTTCTAAGATGTCTTCGCCATGCGAGTTCGCCCCGCAGCACTGCAACCTTTGCGCTAAGCTCATCGTTGGGCATTGTGCTGCTCCTGTGTGGCTTTTTCTGGCGTAAACCCCGTCGCTTCCCAATGATCCCGCAGGTCCTCGCGCATGTCGTCGCCCAGCACTATGCAGTAACCGTACGCCGACAGGTTGAGAAAAATTTCTCCGCACTCTTCGCACATATATACGGGCGCAAGCCTTACCTTTTCTCCGAACCTGTTTTCTTCGTACTCGCAGCGTGCAGCCCGTGCGCGGTGAAACTTGACGCATGTATCGCCATTTTGCATTAGCCTGTTGCAACTGATGCAACGCTTGCGCCGCTTAGTTTCAAGTGTTGTGAAATCATTAGGCACATAATAGTACTCGTCGTATTTATCGCCGTCGTAGTAGCAGCCGCACGAAATGCTCATCTGTCTTCCTCCTGCTTGTTTTGCGCGGTTTTGCTACGCGGGCACCGCGCGGGCCTCGATAGAGACATTGCCGCTGGGCAGCGTCTTCAAGACATCCTTTACTCCTCTCCGTCTTCCGGCAGTCTGAGGTAATGCAGCGCTACCATATATTCCTTGCCGGTCTTGGGGTTGCGCACACGCGCGCGCATGTCAGTCCACCACGAGCCTACGAGGTATTTCACCTCGACAATGCTGTTTGCGCCGCCCTTTACGCATCGCGCTTGCGAACCTTCGGGAAAGGCCTCCATAGCAAGACTAAAATTTTCAGCAAACATGGCCTCTTGCCTTTGCGCGCGCACGTCTTCGGCCTTCATGAACTCAGCATGATAATATTCTCTGGTCATGTTTAAAAAACGGAGTTGTGTTTCTTTCATCTGCTTTCTCCCTCCAGTTTCCGACATGGGGCGGGGCTGCAACCCCACCCTCACGTCCGTTGGTGCTTTGCGCGCTTCGACCTCTGCACCGATGAGGCAAGGAGGCGCCGTGCGCGTTACGTGGCCCGTTGTGCGCTGGTGCGGCTAGACTAAGATCGCCGCACCCGACACGGAGCCGGTCGCTATCCAGATTCCCACGCGAAGCAGCCAATTGCGTAACTGCTCCGTTGCCAACCGCGACTATGTTTTGGATCACCTCCGGTCGCGGCTGGTGATGGGGGTTACAGGCACAGTAGTTTTGTTACCAACACCGGCCCTCTGTAGTTCCAGCTGGACACATCGACATACCAAGCTTTGCGGCCCTGACCGAACGGGGCGAGGTAAGGGGCGCGTACCACCAACACCGTTTCGTACTGCATCTCTCCGCTGGCCTTGGCCCTTATGTGGTAGCGGTCGCCAGCAGATATTCCTTCACGGTTAGGAACTTTTGGTTGCACTGGCGCCGCCTCCACGACTTCGCGCAGCTCTTGTATGGTGAGGGTGGTAGTCATGGCTGTTAAGCTGCCTGTTGCTGGTTGCGGGTTACTTTTTTACGGGTTGCCAGAGAGAGCAGGGCATCAAGGCTTGCGCTGACTGCTCCCTCGTTTACGGCGTCGTATTCCATCATGATTGACAGGGTGCGCAGTTCTCGTCTGGACTGCTGTACAGGCGCTTGCCGTTGTGCCGAGGTTTGCTGCTGTGCGGCCTGCTGACGTGCTGCCGCCGCCTCTTCTGCCCTGCGCTGGCGTTCTGCTGCGCGGAGTTTTTCGGCCTCGGCGTGCTGATGCGCTTCGTAAAAATAGTGGTCAATCTGCCGGTAGACCTCCTCCAGCGGGGTGTCGCTGTCCGTGAGTCTCTGAAAGGCTGAAATAGACACGCTGAGACCGCAGCTTTCGTTTTTACTCAGCACGCGCTGTTCGACAGCAAAGGCACGTTCCTGTCTGGCGCGAAGCAGTTCTTCACGTTCACGCTCCGCCTTGAGGTGCTGCAGGATGATTGCTTCAACTGCAGACTTTACATCGCTGAGCTTCTTCGTTTTATTGAGCCATGCATCTTGAACAGGAATGTCAATATTAACGCCGTGTTCGACTTTGATAGCGTCAATCTGGAATTGGACGGCGACGCGCCTGTCTTCGCGCTGCTGGTCTTCGAACCGCTTGACCTGTTCGGCGAGTGCGGCGCGGGCCTCTGTGATGATGGTAACAACATCTTTGACCTGGGCTTCGAACTCTTTAATGGGCGCCGACACGCGCTTGACGGCTTCTTTGCGCGCCGTTTCAACCATGTCTTTTGCCTTGTTCAGTCCGGCCATTTCTGACTTGATAGCGGCAATGTCGTCCTCCGTTACTACAAGGCCGCTAAACTGTTCTGTGATGCTGATTGCCCATGCCTTCAGCCCTTCGTAGTCGAAGCTGATCTGCGGCAGGGATTCGTTGATTTTCAGTTGCTCGTTAAGCATGTGGTTGCTCCTGTGCGGCGCCGCTGGTAGCCGCCTGTTGTGCGCCTTGGATTTCTGCAAGGCGTTGTCTGTAAGCGGCCTCTACCGCTGCGCGCTGGGGGTGCCCTTTACCCACACCGAGAGTGGTTGCCGCCTGCTTGAGGTCGGATTCTGTGGTTGCGCTGAAAAAAGCCGTCTCCACCTCGTGCATGTCCACCTGTTTCTGTTCCGGCGCGGGCTTGCCGCCTTCCAGCCATTCGAGCAGGGCGCGGCCTGTGTCCACCGTGGGGACAAAAACTTTGCCGTCAAACAGGCTGGTGCGGTCCTTGCTGGCTGTTGCCATGTGGCGCTCTGTGTCTATGTCCATGACGACAGTAAATTCGTATTCAAGCCCGTCGCGCTGGACGGGGGCGAGTCCGACCTTGACGGGTTTTACCTTGCCGGTGCGGTCGTCTTTGACCATGTCGTAGGCTGTTTTGGTGCGCATGGTGCCGATGATGTGGCAGGAGCTTTGCAGCATGGCGTCAACAAGCGCGTTGTGCTGCGGGGTGATGTCGCGCCATGCCGTGAAGTCGTTGCCGCGCCCCTTGCGCTTGTCCACTTCTTCCAGCAGTCCGCCTTGACCGGCCCATGCGTGGGTCAGGCTGTCTATGATGATGGTGGTGTAGCCTGCACGCTCTGCAAACCGGATCGCCTCGATATATTTTTGCGGCGTGTACGGCGGTTCAACCTGGCAGGCGTCGTATGCGCACAGGTGCGAGTACAGCTCTCCGCTGCCGCGTTCTGTATCGATCATGGCGATGGAGCCGCCGAGTCCCTGAGCAATGAGCAGAGCGGAGTATGTTTTTCCCGCCCCGCTGGGCGCGCACAGCGCCAGCCGCAGCTTTGCTTTTTTCCGTTCCGCCCGCTTAAACATGTTGCCTCCTAAAATTCAGTTATATCATTATGTTCAAGGGCTTGTTGCCACGCTTCGTGGCTGACCCACTCCTCATAGTCGTCGCAGGGGTAAAATTCTGTCGGCATGGCTAGTGCCTCTCTGTGGTTAATAAGCTGTCGTAAGCAGTCGTTGCGTTCTGGCATTGCCAGTAGTAGTCTTGCGCCTCTTTTTCTTGCTGCGAAATTCCGGCGTCTTTTTTGCCCACAATCAGAGCAACAAAAGCGTTTTTACCTTTGGCACATGCCTCATCTGCCCATCCGAGCGCGTCCTCTTTCGTGCCGTACCAGACACTTGAGGGTGTGCGTTCGTCGTCGTCGAAAATGATTGCCGCGTATTCGCTCATAACAACTCCTCAAGATAGGCAATGAGTCCGAGCACCAACGCCAGCGCACCTGTTCCAAGCACCCCGCACAGCCACAGCGCTAGATCGTCTTTCAATTTGCGCAACATGGTTCCCTCCGAAGCTTCACGCTGCATCCGTCCTTGAGCAGACCCCAAGCGAACGTAATGGCGCGGGTTTCGTCATTGTCTGCGAATACATCGGCGCTCTTGCCGTCTATTTCTGCTGTGACTATCCACATGGGGGGTGCCTCCCTTAGTTGTTTACTGCTCCCGCCCTGCGGTATCCGGACAATCCCTTGTTTCACCTTTAGCTGTCCCCTTTTGGACTGCTTGTGGGTTGTCCGGTGCTGATCCGCAGCCGCCATTGCCATGTGTGAGGATAGCAACAAGTGACAGCCCTACTTTTGCTGCCACTCCGCATAGCGGGATGTTGTCGTGAGCATAAAAAAACTCACCTTCGGGAAGTATCCCGTTGGCGAGTTAAGGCTTGCATAAAGATTATGCAGTGTCAATATGGAAAATGGGAAAGGTTTATGCAGCTATTTTGTGACAGCTCGCATGGCTTTGCGAATTTCTTCTGTCCATGACAGCCCCATTGCTTCACACAGGTTTACCAATTCCCATATGTTGATAGTTTGTGGCTTACGCTTGCCCGGTGCGCCTTGACCAACAAATAGTGACTGCACTTTTCCACGTGGCGCTTTGAGGTATCCAAAGGCAGCCTTTCCTAGCTTTTCGTCAGAAAGCTTTAGTTCGTCTTTTCTTGCAATTAGTGACTCTCGGAGGGCGTTGTCAACCGCCTCCATGTCAATATTTGAAAACATTTCTAGCACTCCTTTTTACCCTCCTTTTAGCATAAAATTTATGCATATTACTATTGCATAAACTTTTCACATTGACAGATGAAAAAAGCTTATGCAATTTAAAGAGCAGGAAACGGCTCATTGACAACCAGCCCCGATGATGCCCCACACCCTTTGCAGGTGCTCCACGCGAAAAGCGGGAAGCTGCGAAGGTGCAAGGCAGAGGGATGCCGGATAGAATCCGGTCGTGCTTAGACGCCAGCTTGGAGCAGGGCACGAAACCTTCTTGTTTTTTTTTGGACGCCTACCGACTCGCCAACGGCTTTGATCGTCCCGACCACCCTGCGGGTCTTGTTTTGTCACTCCCCGCCTTTCCCTGCCGTCGCTTGCCTTCCCGCTCCCTAGGGCTTGCGGCTTGCCGTGCTCGGTACTTGTTGGCGGTAACTCCCGGCGGTTCCGACCTGTAGCGGGCTGCGCCGCGCCGTTCGGTCTTTCGCGCCGTTCGTGGGATAAGAATATCACAATGCGAGATACCGTCAAGTTGAAATCTCGCATAGTGATATATATAATGCAGAAAAAAGCTGCTGAAAGAGCGGCAAGAGGGAGCGAGAAAAAATATGTTTAGACCAGAAATGAAGGTTATGGAGTTTGATTGTAGCCCGTTAGTTAACGTCTCTGACAGGGAGTTACTCGACAGTCCACAACGGAGGGTGGCATTTACGCGCTATAACACTCTAGTATATATGACTTTATGCAGACTTGGGCATCAGCCGGAGATGCCATTTGAAGAATTTGTTGGGTATCACGTGTTCGGGATGGATAAAGACGCCCCGTGGAGGCCATGCTTTGACGTAGGGCTTTTTACTGTCCCTGATCTTGCGCTGATTCGGCGTAAGCCTTTCGAAGATGCAGGCGCATTCTGCGAGAAAGTAAGCGAACCAAGCTGCGCCACCACTTCTCTTGCTGATAAAAAACAATGCAAAAGTTGGTCTTTGTTATCGGTTTTATTCTCCAGACTGCGACATTGGCGCGCACCGACATAGCGCATTTTTGGTCTTTTATGGCGTGCACGCGAATTGTTTCACTCTCAAGAGGGTTAATGACACGAAGGCGCCTGTACTCCCAATAGCTGCCCAAGTCGCCACAAACGTCAATTTCATCAGCGCCATTGCCAAGAGACCCAACCCGCAGACCAGTTGTGGCAATGGCCCCGAAAATTATTACCGGATGGCTATTGGGGTTAAACAACGTAACGCTTACGCCGTGCTCCACGCTTTCCACAACGGGGCGGTAACCATTAACAATAGAATGCGCCGCAGGGGCTATAAAAATAGCCGCTGCGGCGTTTGCTAATGCTCCAACTGCTTCCCAAATGCTTGAATCTGGCGACATGTGACACCTCCCGTGCTGGGTTGCGCCGCACGATTTTGTGCGGCGTATAGTTAGTGCTCGCGACACGACCAGACTATTCGCCCGTGTATCGCTGCGTCGACGGTTTCATTTTTTGGAACGTGGATAGGCTCGTAGTCCGGATTGTCGCTTTTGAGCAAAAGGCCGTCCGGGCGGTTCTCCGCGCGCTTTACCATTAGTTCGTCACTGATGCGGACGAGATAAACTTTACCTGTTGTTACGTCGCGCTGAGACATATCCACAAGAATCATGTCGCCCTCCGCAAAGGTCGGTTCCATAGAGTCGCCTGCAACGGTAAAGAGGCGCATTTCAGAAGGGTTGCCACGGCGCAGCAAGAACGCTGTATGAAAGCTGTACAGCCCTTCATAGTCGCCGTCAGTTTCAAGTCCTCCGTTTCCGGCCCTCGGCCTGGCCTTTACTTTTGGCACTATGGAAAAATCAACGGGCGTTTTTTCTTCCTGAGCAAAAAATTCAGCCAACGTGATGCCGATACCCTTGCATATGTCTTGAATCTTATTGAGCGCGGGCAGCCTTTTCCCGCTGAGGATTTGGGAAATATAATTTTGGCTCACTCCAGACAGCCTTTCCAGCTCAACCTGAGACAGGTTTTTCGCCTTCATCCAGTGCCTGAGAGCCTCAGATGTTATCTTTATCTCTTTCATCCCATCCACATTATCCAATGTAGAGAGATTATCCACGCGCGAAGAGCGATGATCTTCTTGTAAAATATCTCTATCCGTCATATAGTGTCCTCATGAGAATGACGCAGATTGAAATCGCAAAGAAAACTGGTTTAGCGCAGTCTTTTATTTCTTCGATACTTAGAGGTGTACGGCGCGCTTCTCCTAAAGCGGCAGCGCGGCTAGAAGAGGCCACAGGCGTTCACCGTTTGTTCTGGATGTATCCCGGAGAGTACCGCGAAGACGGCAGCCCAGCGATTTCCAAACCTCACCCCACCACCCCAACCCCCCGCACAGCGCGGGATGGAGAGTAGAATATGAGCTACACCATACTTCCTGAGCCGGATACGAGCACTCTTCCTGAGGAGTACGTAAAGAACGCACGCATTCTGAAAACCGTTGCGGATGGATGGGGCGGCAAGTTTCACATCAAGCTTGATGATGGCTGTTATGTCTGCGTTCATGAAACACACCACACGGGCAAGGTGGAAATAGTTGAGTTCAAACACATAAGCCCTGAACTTTTTGCGGCTCTTCGGGACCTGCCGTGCCCTCTGGAAATGCACAAGCAGATTTTGAGAGAGCTTGGCCTTGAGCCTTTTACCGAAGAAGTCACAGCGCAACATGAGGTAGCGGAAGCGCCTCACCCCAACACCCCCTGCCGGACAACGCGGCAACGGCCCTGCACGTAACGGGCTGCTGCCGCGCTGACAGCGGCATCGGCTTCTGCTGACGTGAGGGCATGGGACGACAGACGGGAGGTAAACCATTCTATGCGGTCGGGGAACGTGAGGCGCACAACCGCGACGGAGTACCCGTTGTGACACCGGCGGACGGAAAGGTGGGCATGGATGGTCGGTAACGATAAATCCATGCTGAAAATGATAAACGAGTTTATACAAAAGGATACATGAAAATGGCGGTTACATTCACACATGACAAGGTGCTGGAGGCATTGCAGGCCGCCGCGCAGCAGTACGGCATGAAGCAGCTGGCCGCCGACCTGAACAAGGCGCCGGGCACACTGTACAACGAGCTGAACCCGTTTGGCGGCGACCGTGCAAAGCTTGGGCTGGAAGACGCTGTGAAGATTATGCAGTTGACCGGCAGTCACGACGCGCTGCGGCTGATCTGCGGCGGGCTGGGTCATGACCCGCACCCTGTGTGCGGTGAGCCTGTGGCGGAGAGCGGCGCGTATGAGCAGCTGGCAAGCGTGGTGACGGGAGTGGGCAGGCTGGCTGACGGGCTGAAGGATTTTCTGGAGGACGGCAAGTTGGATAAGGCCGAGAGGTTGGCACTGTTTGAGCTGGCCGTGTCTATCCACGACCAGTTGGCGCCGTTTATGGCTGGTGAGAAATAAAAAAGCCCTTGCTGGAACAAGGGCCAAACCTTCCGACCATCGGAAGCGAGATAAGGACTCAATTATGCACAAAACAGTAGCAGAAGTCAACAGCCAGAAGTTCCTACTTGAGCAGGAACTTTTAGAGTCAGAGCGGGTGCTGGCAGCCATCCCGCAGACAGTGGGGCCGCAGATTGCAGAGCGCGAGGGCGCTAAGTGGGTGCGGCGTGCTGCAGAGATGCAGCTTGCACAACTTGAGTGCGGGAGGTGGCAGTAGTGAGCAGGCAGAAGAGATATCGCAAGATCAGCACCTGCATCTGGAATGATGCGAAGTTCCGCGAACTGAGCAACGAGGCAAAACTTGTTGTTTTCTTTTTGCTGACTCACCCGACATTGACGCAACTCGGAGCTTTGCGCGGAAATATTCCCGGCCTTGCCTTTGAGCTTGGCATGGACATGGAAGCCTTTCGGAAAGCCTTTCAGGAAGCCTTGTTGCAAGGCATCGTAAGGCACGATGGAAGCCTGCTGATATGGTTTCCGAACTTCCTCAAATACAACATGCCGGAAAGCCCCAACGTAATCCGCTCTTGGATTGGGGGATACGACGACTTGCCAGAAAGTGACCTGAAACACGAGATACTGAGCAGCGCGAAAGCCGCTATTGACGGGCTGTCAAAGACCTTTCGGGAAGCCTTTGTGGAAGCCTTTCAGGAAGCCTTTGCGAAGGGGTTCGCTAATCAGGAACAGGAACAGGAACAGAAGCAGGAACAGGAGTTAAATACTAATTGCGCATCGGCTGACGCCACTGCGCCGCATGTGCATCCTGTCCCTGCCGCCGTTGTGCTTGAGCCTGTTGTCGAATCTACTGCGCTGCCTATGCCTGAGCCAGCACAACCCTCACGGGAAGCATATATCACCAAGCGCAAGCGCAAGCTGACGGGCAAGCGGTTAGAGGCGTTCAATCGCTTCTGGCAGGCATTTTCACTGCCTAAGGGCAAAGCTGCTGCCGCTGATGCTTGGCTTGATATTCCAGAGTTTACAGACTCCCTTGTGGAGCAGATTGTTACCGCTGCGAAGAGGGAGGCGCAGCACCGCCAACGGCTTATGGTTGCTGGCAGAACGCCCAAGTGGGCACAAGGCTGGCTGACAGAGCGGAGGTGGGAGGACGGCGAAGAACCTGCTGCGATTGTGCCCATGAGCAAAGCAGAGCAGAGGCTTGCGGGCAATATCGCTGCCGCTGAAGCCTTTGTGCACGAATCTGCCGAATTTGGGGGCTGGCAATGAACGAGCAGGACAAAGGGACGTTTGCTAGCGTCATGACCGGGCTTGCCGAAAACTTCGGGCAGAGCTTTACAAAGGCTGGTCTGAGAATGCGATTTGAGGCGCTCAGGCAGTACCCCATCGAAGACGTGCAGCGGGCTGCAATGAGCCTGCTTGCAAATCGCAAGTACACAAGCATGCCGACCGTCGCCGACTTCATCGAGCACCTGAGCGGCGGACCTGTGGAAGACGTTGCCGAGCGTGAGGCCGGAAAGGTGCTGGAAGCGATTCGCAGCGTTGGGGCTTGGAGCTCTGTCGCCTTTGACGACCCTGTAACGCAGGCCGTGATTGAGCAGGGCCACGGTGGTTGGGTGAAGCTGTGCGAGGAAATGACGGACAGTCAGCTCAACTGGTTTCGTAAAGACTTTATACGAACCTACGCCAGCTATAAGCGGCAGGGCGTGAAGCAGCACGGGCGCCTTGCTGGACTTGCAGAGATACAGAACGGCGCTCGCGGGTTGGCCCATATGGAAGCTCTGGCCCTTGTGGGGGACCCGCAGCAGGCTCTTGCCGTTGCGCAGACGCCTGCAGAGCGCTCGATGATAACCACAGCGGAAGACGGGCCGCGTCATATCGGCGGCGAGTTAATGCGTGCAATCCCGTGCGGCAGCAGAGAGGCGATGTAGTCATGCTGGATATGCAGATCCGGAAGCTGGAGGCGGCAGTGGGGGGTGCGGCGTGAGAATGGCAACAGTTTGCTCCGGCATCGGTGCGCCCGAGGTGGCAGCAGCGCCGCTTGGGTGGGACACCGTATTTATGTCTGAGATTGAGGCGTTCCCGTCTGCTGTGCTGGCGCATCACTGGCCCGACGTGCCTAACCTTGGTGACATGACAGCCATAAATGGTGACGAATGGCGGGATAACAGTATGGCTGTACCTGTGGTGCGCTGGATACTGCGGCGCATTCTTGCCACCAACAACCAAGTGAGGATGTGATGAGTCTGAATAAAGTGATGATCATAGGCAGGCTGGGCGCTGACCCTGAGCTTAAATACACGCAATCCGGCACTCCTGTGGCGCGTCTGCGTATTGCCACAAGCGAAACGTATACCGATCGCGAAGGCAACCGTCAGGAAACTACCGAATGGCACACCGTGGTTGTGTTCCAGCGTCAGGCCGAAAACTGCGCCAACTACCTGAGCAAAGGCAGCATGGTGTATGTGGAGGGCAGCATCACAACCCGCCAGTGGCAGGATAAAGACGGCCAGAACCGTTACGCGACCGAGATTAAGGGGCAGCGTGTGCAGTTCCTCGACCGGAAGAGTGACAGTGCCGGAGCATCTGGGCAGGGGCAGAAACAGGGCCGCAACAATGGACAGCAGAGCCAGAGCCGCTACACAGATGATGATCTTGGCCCTGCGCTTCCGAGCGAGCAAAGCGGCATGGACGATGTGCCGTTTTAGGGGCGCGCGATGAGACGTAGAGCCGCCAAGATAGACGACAACCAGCCTCAGATTGTGGAGGCGCTGAGGGCTGTAGGCTGCTTTGTGCAGTCTATGGCCCCGGCAGGGCAAGGCGTCCCTGATTTGCTTGTAGGTAAGTCGGGACGCTGGTTTGTGATGGAAGTTAAGGACGGTGACAAGGCGCAAAGCAAGCGCAAGCTGACGCTCGACCAAGCACGGTGGCTGCTTGAGGTGCGCAACCGTGCGCCTGTGCATGTGGTGGAAAATGTGGAACAGGCGTTGAACGTGATTACGGAGGTGACACAGTGACAATCAAGCCATGCGACAGCCCACACTTCAAGGGGCAGTGCTGTAGCGGGGCAAAGGACTGTATAGGCGGCATAATGTGGGGCGAACGCGGAAAACGTGTGCCACTGCACAAACTGGAGTCGTGCCCGTTCCCGGAGCAGGCGCGCAAGGAACATGCGAGACGGAGGGGCGTATGACGGATGCGGCGCTTTATCAGCGAGCGGTGAGAGTGCTGGATAGCGTGGACAGCCCGAAGCAGCGCAGGGTGGCGCTACGATACCTCGTGCGGTTGCTTCAGCGCATGAGGGGCGATGCATACAGAGCACTTTTTCAAAAGCGCTACGAGAAGGTTACTAACGACTGGGAAAAGAAATGGGGTTCCGGAGGGGCGTATGACGGAAGACAGGTATAGCGCGCTGCGCAAGGTGCTTGAGGATGCCTGTAATCAGGCAAGTGACGGCAAGGGTAAAGAGCGTCACGCCGACAACAACAGATTTGAAGACCAGCCTATCATGCAGATTACGCGGCTTGTGGGCGACCATCCAGTAGGCGCGTTGGCGTATCAGGTAATCAAAAAGACCGTTGAGTCTGGCAGGCTGTACAAGCTGCGCGGTATCAATGCTGCCCGCGCCGAGCTTTTGGGCGCGATTAACTATCTTGCCGCCACAGTGATACGCCTTGAGAATATCGAGGCGGGCAAGAGCGTGCCCGGTAGCGGAAGCGAAGAAGAAGACCGCGAAATTGCCGCAGCCGCATGTGCCATATCGTGCCCGCACGGTGCGAGTGAAGTCTGTACGCAGCCATGCGAAGGATCCGGCGTATGTCCTTTGAGGCCGGGAGAAATGATTCCGTTGAAAGAAGGAAAAGACGGGCTAAATCTTCTCAAGTTCATATTGGAGCGGCAAAAGAACCACATAACGACGGACTATGAGCAAGAGATAGCGCGTGAGTACGCCTCTTTACGCGGCTGGCAGTTGGGCGTTACGCCGTTTCGGGTGTGGTTTTAATGAAGCGCATAGTCATACTCAGCGACCTGCATTGCGGGCACCTTGCCGGACTGACTCCGCCGGGGTGGCAGTTGCCGCCACGCGGTGAGGCGGACGATCCGCGCATACAGTGGGGGCGCCTGATGCCCGTGCCGAGCTATGTTTTTTCGGGGGGTGGGTATGGCACGGCCTAGGGGTAATGGCGAGGCGCAGCAGTAAACACATGAGCCTTGATACACGCATGGTTGTGCCGTCCGGCGGTCTTGACCTGTCGGCACCGGCTAACGCCATTCCGGACAGTTCGTTGTCGCGTGCTTTTAACTGGTGGCACGAGCCGGAGCGCGGCATGTGCACACGTCAGGGCTTGGCGCGTGAGGATGTAGCGGCGCTTGCTGCTCCCATTACGGCCATGCATCCATATGTGGACGTCAACGGCACCATGCGGCTGCTGGTGTCCAGCGGCGGCAAGGTGTGGGAGCGCACAGGCACAACGTGGGCTGAGGTGACGACCCTCGCAGACAGTGAGCCGCCTTCGTTCCTGACGTTCAACGGGGCGTGCCTGATAGCCGATAGCGGCGCAATCGGCCTTAGCGTATATGACGGCACATCTGTTAACACTATTGCCGGAAGCCCGGCACAACCCACGTCACTGGCTGAAATCAGCGGTCGGGTGGTGTGCGCGTCGAAGAGTGAAGCGGATCAAGTCTTTTTCAGCGGGCCGAAGGACTACAACATCTGGGATACCGCATCCGGTGCGCTGGTGGTTCCGGCGGGCTTCGGTGACGGCTACGACATTACCGGATTTGCCGTGCTGTATGACACACTGGTTGTCAGCAAGGTGCGGCGTGATAGCGCGGGTAATCTGCTAGGCCGGTCGCTTTTTGGCATCAGCACTGCCGGAGTGCCTGAGCAGTGGAGCGGGGTAAGTATCAGCCGCGAGAACGCTGCAAGCTGTCAGGGCGCAATTGTAGGCGTGGGCAGCGCGGCGTACATGATGGACACGAACGGCTTTAAGGCCGTAGCTCCGGCGCCCAACGGTCAGTATGGCGACATCGCAGTTGATACCATTGTGGGCATCAAGATTAACAAGCTACTGGCTCAGATTGCACCGAACGCCGACGCCTGCACCATGACGTATGTCCACTCTCTGGCGCAGATATGGTGCATTGTGCGCAACGGAAGCAGCGCGCGAATTGTGGTTTACTGCCCGATTCATGGCGTTTTTACTC
>NZ_JBKEBF010000027.1:0-34173 GCF_047973035.1 Oleidesulfovibrio sp. | reverse complement strand
TTGGTGCCGTGGATATTACGTAGATACAGTTGGAAAAAATAAGGCAAAGATACAAGATTACATTAGGCACCAACTTGAGCATGATAAGCTTGGTGATCAATTATCTCTTCCATATTCTGGAAACCCGTTTACGGGTCGCAAGTAACAGAGATGCAGATGCCAGACGAACGTGCGCCTGCTAGGGCGCTGCTAGTAAGAAAGCCTTATAGGCGCATATGAAGAACCCCCAGCTATGCTGGGGGGTACCTTTTTATGCTTAATCGGCTCTGGTACTGGTCAAAGACATGCAGACGCGGTATAGTCCCTAGTGATTCAGGAGGATTTAGTGAAAATACTGGTGGTTGACGACGATACCGTTACCGTGAGCATGCTTGAAGCTCTGTTGCAGGATGAAGGGCACGAAGTTGTCACGGCTTTTGATGGCCGTGATGTTCAGAAATGTCTGCAGGGGGGCGCGCTGGATCTGGTAATTACGGATATATTTATGCCTGAACAGGATGGTCTTGTTACCATTGCACGCTTGCGGGAAGAGCACCCTTCTTTGCGTGTGATAGCTATTTCAGGCGGTGCTTCTTCATTGGGCAAGGTTGATGCGTTGCGTGCGGCGCAGCTGATGGGAGCAGATGCTGTTCTGGCAAAGCCGCTGCAGGCAGATCAGGTGCTGCGGGTTGTTGAAACCGTGGCTAATAAAGGGCGTTAAGAAACTGAACTGTGATTATGCAGCCTTTGAATCTGTTGTTCGCTGCATCCGGTATAAACAAGCGTCAGATACGGGACATGCTTCTTTGAGGAGCTCGTCCCGTTTTTTTTCCGCAGGCTTTTTTTGATGGCTGCAAAAGGCTGGCTGATAATTGAGCCTGTACTTATCAGAATATGCCTTCAATTATACCGCCTGCCAGCACTCTGCCGCCTGCATCGTATACTGTGGCAACCTGCCCTGCTGCGGGGGGCGTTCGGGGAATGTCAAATGTCACACGCATGGTCGCCTCGTGTACATCAAGTGTGACCTCCACCGGTAAGGCTGTCTGCCGGTAGCGTGTCTTTATGAATACTTCCTGCGGCCAGTCCGCATGCGGTACAAGCATATTCAGCCCGGAGCAAAAACAGCCGCGCGCACTTAATTCCGCTTTCGGGCCTACCACAAGCGCATTACGCGAGGTGTCCTTTTCCAGCACATAAAGGGGTTCGCTCCATGCAATGCCAAGGCCCCGACGTTGTCCTTCAGTATATTGCCATAGCCCGTTGTGGTGCCCCACGACGTGTCCGTCACGCAGTACCATGGGGCCTGCACCGGGCAGAATTTTTGTCTTGGAATGTAAAAACGCCCGATAGTCGTCATCGGGTACAAAGCAGATTTCCTGACTTTCTGAAGGGAGCGGCGGTACAATACCACGCCTGGCAAGCTCTGCCTTCACATCCTGTTTTTTCCATGAGCCAAGAGGGAATATGGCTTTGGTCAGCCGGTGGCACGGTACAAGTGAAAGAAAATAGCTTTGGTCTTTTGTGCTGTCTTCGCCCTGTACCAGAGTAACCGTACATTCTTCTGATGAACCGGCAGGAGAGCTGATTTTTGCATAGTGGCCGGTTGCAATGGCTTCTGCCCCAAGATTGAGCGCTGCATCCAGCAGCATGCCGAATTTCATGGAGGCATTGCACATAGCACAAGGGTTGGGAGTCCGCCCGTTGCGGTAGGCTTCGATGAACGGCTTGATTACCGCCTGTTCGAACTGAGCGGAAAGGTCTATAGCCCGAAAGTCTGCCCCAAGGTTGCGGCAGGCCGCTTCAATGCATTCTGTATTGCTTTTTGTTTTTTGCGGATCTTTGTGCGGAGAAAGAAAATGGGCGTGCAGGGCGGTAACCTGATGCCCTTCTTCCAATAATTGTAACAGGGTGAACAAAGAATCTGTTCCGCCGCTGACGGCGACAGCAATATGCATGGCATGCTCCACAACGGGCAGTATTGTTAAAAACACACGGGCCGTGCATTGCGGCCCGTGTGTGGTTGTACGGTTCGTATCCGGCAGAGTAACTTCCCGCAGGAGGTCTGCCAAGTATAGTTATCTGCAGGCGCTACAGCGCAGGCATTGCGGGGCGGCCCAGATGATTTTCCAGCACATGCGCAGAGGAAAGCAGCGTGGATTCGTCAAACGCCTTGCCAAGAAGCTGTAAGCCCACAGGCATTCCGGAGTCGCTTCCGGTGCCGACAGGCAATGACAGCCCGGGCAGCCCGGCAAGGTTAAGCGAGATGGTGAAAATGTCCAGCAGGTACATTTTCAAAGGATCGCCGGACATTTCGCCTTGCTTCCATGCCGTGATGGGGGAAGCGGGACCGCAGATGATGTCACACTTTTCAAATGCTTTTTCAAAGTCTTCGCGAATGAGCCTGCGGACCTGAGCCGCTTTGCGGTAATATGCATCGTAGTAACCGGATGAAAGAACGTAGGTGCCGAGCATGATACGGCGCTTCACCTCTTCTCCGAATCCTTCGGTGCGCGACTGTACGTACAGATCGAGCAAGGTGTCTGTCTTCTTGCTGCGGTGGCCAGATCGTACGCCGTCAAAACGGGCGAGGTTCGAGCTGGCTTCAGCCATGGCTACAATGTAATATACGGCAATGGCGTGCTTGCTGTTGGGCAGGCTGATATCCACAATGGTGGCGCCCAGTTCCTGAGCTTTCTTAATCGCCTCACGGCAGGGGGATTCGACCTCTGCATCAAGCCCTTCACCCCAGTATTCCACAGGCAGGCCAATGCGCAGACCGGAAAGGTCGCCACGGGATGCCAGCGCTGCCAGATAATCATCCACAGGGTGGTCTGAGCAGGTGGAGTCACGTTTGTCGTGACCGGCAATGACGGAAAGCACCCTTGCCGCATCTTCCACCGAACGGGTCAGGGGGCCAATCTGGTCCAGCGAAGAACCATAAGCAACCATGCCGTAACGTGATACGCGGCCATAGGTGGGCTTTAAGCCTACACAACCGCAGAAAGACGCAGGCTGGCGGATTGAGCCGCCGGTGTCGGTGCCAAGTGATGCAAAACATTGCCCTGCTGCCACAGATGCGGCAGAGCCGCCGGAAGAGCCGCCCGGAACCCGCTGGGTATCCCACGGGTTGAAGGTGGGGTGATAAGCGGATTTTTCAGTGGAAGAGCCCATGGCAAATTCATCCATGTTGTTTTTGCCAAGGATAATGGATCCGGCTTCTTTAAGCTTTTGCACAACATACGCATCAAAGAACGGAGTATAGTTTTCCAGAATTTTTGATCCGCAGGTTGTGGTAACGCCCTTGGTGCTCAGCACGTCTTTTACGGTAACGGGCACACCCCAAAGCGGCTTGGAAGAATCATAACCAGCGTTGTCCATTGCCTTTGCCTCGGCAATGGCATCATCAAAGCGTGTGGCAAGCATTGCCTGAATGGCAGGTTCAGTTGACTGCATCCGTTCAATGCAGGATCTGGTGGCTTCTTCGGCAGTAAGTTTGCCTTCTGCAATGACAGTTGCGACTTCAGTAAGAGTCTGTGCGTATATTTCGGCCATGAAACGGTATCCTTGAAATGAGTCTGAAAAGAATTCTGTACGCGTGGCAGCTAGACGATTCGCGGTACAACAAAGTACGTGCCGTCATCTTCCGGAGCGTTGGAAAGCACTTCTTCACGGGTGCAGTGGCTGACGGCTTCGTCTTCACGGTATACCGTTCCGTGCTGCACAGGACTGTAGAGCGGCTCCACATTGCTGGTGTCAACTTCGTTCAACGTGTCCATGTATTCCAGAATCTGGACAAACTGCTCGGCAAACAGGGCCTGTTTGTCTTCTTCAAGGTCAAGGCGCGCAAGTTTGGCAATGGATGCCACTTGTTCTGCTGATATACTCATATTCTGATATCTCCTGCATTACATGCGGACCGAAAGGGTGACGCTGTAAACTTGATAAATTTACATGCAATCAGGCGGGCTGCGTAAAATGCTTTGATGGCGTTATCAATAGTAGCAGGCAGGCTTATCTGGCTGCTTTCTGCTGTTTTAATATTTCCAGACGCTGTTCATAGCGGTTACGCACCTGATTCAGGCGTCTGGCAAATTTTTCTTTATCCAGAACGGTAATGCCTTCACTGCTGGGCTGGAACAGGAACAGCGACTGTGAAGCGTGTCCGTACGCATCCCACTTCAGCGGAGCCATGCTGAAGTCCATCATCTGGGCATCGGCAAGGCGGGCGTTGATGGTGGCGGCGTCTGCGGCTTCCTTAATCCCCATGCGGGCACCGAAGCGGACAAAGTCATAACCCAGACCGGCCCAGAAGTCGGGCTCACCCAGTCCGGCTTCCGCCATACCGGCAGCCAGCTGTCTTGCGGCAGCAGATTCCAGATTGGGGTTCCATGCGTCGGGGAAAACCGCAAGGCCGAGGTTACGCACATCTACGTTGTTTTTGGCGGCAAGTGTACGTCCCCACAGGCTTGAACCCAACAGAACCAGCCTGTCTTCCTGATAAAAGAAGAAATAAGGGATAAGAACTTCTGTCGCTTTCCAGCCGTCAGGCAGAAAAACAGCCTGAAATTTCGTACCGGGGGGTAGGGCGTCCTTATTTGCACTTGCACCAAGGAACTTGCGGACAGACTCGCCCCAAGACTGCACATTTGCAGGATCGTATGATGCCTGATGCAAGGTGACGTTACCCGCTGCGTGCGCTTCCTTGCTGAACAGGTCCCGCATGCGGCGACCGAATGTTTCTTCGGGAACCATAACGCCAAGATCAGTGATGTTCAGGTAGTTAACCGTAAAGTCCAGCAGGGCGCTTGTCTGGTCTGTGGCGGCAGGGAAAAAGCGCCATGCCTGATTACCCTCGATGCCGTCGCCCAGCGAGGCAAGGAAGGTGAAAAATACTCTGCCGGAAGTCAGGCCGCTCTGATGCGCGGACTGGAACATATCAGCCCGTAAGGGGCCGCCCACAAGCGAGTAACCGGCAGGCAATGATGCCAGTTCTGTTTTCCAGTCTGGCGCATCTGTGTTGATAACCCGCAGGCTCAGGTTCATGCCTTGTTTGGACATTTCCCATTGCGCGCTGCTGGCGCCGCGGGCCACCTTCCAGCCTATTCCGCCGTAGGGACCGGTAAGGGGCAGACACAGTGCGATTCCCTGTTCCGGTTTGCCGTATTGCTGTTCCAGCGGCATGATGATTCGCTCAACAAGTGCAGGCGAGGACAGTTGCGCATTGGCGCGCAGATACGCGAGCGACTGCCATGCCTGAGGCCATGTGGCCTGATCGGCTGCAAGTCTGCGTGCCTGTTCCAGCGCGATGACGGCATAGGGAAAACGCGGAGTGTTCTCTGCACTGAGCGTATCGGTAAGTTGTTTCAATGTGGCGGCATCGGCGTGCGACAGCTCACTGAACCAGCGCTCTTCAATGTCAGCCTGTAATGTTTTATTAGGAGCCTCAAGCCAGATGCTTTCCAGCTGAACTGTTGCATCGGCAGCTGCGCCGCCGCGGGCAAGGCGTTCTGCCAGAGACATGGCCGCGTCTATGCGCAGGGTCCATGGCATGGCTTCGTCATTGGCTACATCGGATGCAAGCTTAAGCGCCTGCTGTTCATCGGGCAGGTTGCGTACGGCCGTGCGCCATGTGCTGCGCCACGCGGGCAGGACTCTGGCGTCTTCTCCGGCCAGACTGGCTGCGGATGCCCATTGGTCAAGCGCGTCCAGAGCCAGATTCTCATGATCATTTGCTGCGGCGCTTCTGGCAAACAGATCAAGTACACGGATGCGGTCTTCAAGGGATAATGAATTGCTGTCCAGCAGGTTTTTTGTCAGCCGTTCGCTGCGGGCGTACTCTCCCTGACTGTAAGCCTGATCGGCATCGGACAGCAGAGTGTCAGCTACAGGTGCTGCTGACTCTACAGAAGGCGTAAGCACCTTTTTAGAGACACAGCCGGAGGAAAAAGCAAACAGTGCCGCCAGCAAAAGCACAGCGGTAAATCCTACAGGTCGGCGAAATGTGGAATAATGCATCGGCAGAGAAGTCCGTATGTTATTTCGGTCGCGCATGTGACGCCGGTTTATCGTGAAAAGAAACAGCCCGCAGGCCGGTCTTGCGTATAGCCATGAAAAAGGCCTGACCCGCAGGAAATGCGGATCAGGCCAAGCTAATCATGTTCCAGCCGGATTGCAAGGCCGGAAGCTGCTCAGACGCTCTTACTTCTTCACTTCAGTGTAGTCGGCGTCTACAACATCTTCGTCCTGCGCGGCTTTTGCTCCGGCATCGCCGGCGTCAGGGCCGGGCTGTGCGCCTTCTGCACCGGCCTGCTGCTGTGCGTACAGCTTTTCAGCCAGCTTATGCGAAGCCTGAGAAAGCTCGTCGGTAGCCTTTTTGATGGCTTCCACGTCGTCACCTTCCATAGCGGTCTTGAGCGCGGCAGTCTTGTCTTCGATTTCCTTTTTCAGGTCATCTTCAAGCTTGTCGCCCAGATCGGTCAGAGACTTCTCGGTAGTGTAGATGAGCGAATCCGCCTGGTTGCGGGTTTCGATCAGTTCTTTTTTCTTCTTGTCTTCGTCTGCATGGGCTTCAGCTTCCTTCACCAGATTCTGGATTTCATCTTCGGAAAGACCGGAAGATGCGGTGATGCGGATGGACTGTTCCTTGCCGGTGCCCAGATCCTTAGCGGATACGTTTACGATACCGTTTGCGTCGATATCGAAAGCAACTTCGATCTGAGGCATGCCGCGGGGGGCGGCGGGAATGCCGGTCAGTTCAAAGCGGCCCAGAGTCATGTTGTCCGATGCCATGGGGCGTTCGCCCTGCAGCACGTGAATGGACACAGAGGGCTGGTTGTCAGCCGCAGTGGTAAATGTCTGGCTCTTCTTGGTCGGAATGGTGGTGTTACGCTCGATGAGTCTGGTAAACACGCCGCCGAGAGTTTCGATACCCAGCGAAAGCGGGGTAACGTCGAGCAGCAGCACGTCTTTAACATCACCGGCCAGAATGCCGCCCTGAATAGCTGCGCCCATGGCTACAACTTCGTCAGGGTTCACAGAACGGTTGGGTTCTTTACCAAAGAACTCGGAAACCTTCTGCTGAACCAGAGGCATACGGGTCATACCACCAACCAGAACAACTTCGTCCACTTCAGATGCGGAAAGACCGGCATCGGCCAGCGCCTTGCGGCAGGGCTCGATGGTGCGGTTTACCAGATCTTCGACCAGCTTTTCCAGCTTTGCGCGGGAAAGTTTGATCATAAGGTGCTTGGGACCGGTCTGGTCTGCCGTGATAAAGGGCAGGTTGATTTCCGTTTCCATAGAGGTGGACAGGTCTTTTTTAGCCTTTTCTGCTGCTTCTTTCAGACGCTGCAGAGCCATACGGTCAGACGACAGATCAATGTGGTTTTCACGGCGGAATTCTTCAACAAGGTAGTCGATGATACGCTGGTCAAAGTCTTCACCGCCGAGGAAAGTGTCGCCGTTGGTTGCGCGCACTTCAACAACGTTGTCGCCTACTTCCAGAATGGAAATATCAAAAGTACCACCGCCGAGGTCGAATACGGCGATCTTCTCGTTGGCCTTTTTGTCAAAGCCGTATGCCAGCGAAGCCGCGGTGGGCTCGTTGATGATACGCTTTACATCCAGACCGGCAATACGACCTGCGTCTTTGGTTGCCTGACGCTGAGAGTCGTTGAAGTAAGCAGGGACGGTGATAACCGCTTCGGTTACGGTTTCGCCAAGGTATGCTTCTGCATCTGCCTTCAGCTTGCCGAGGATCATGGCGGAAACTTCAGCGGGGCTGTACTTGCGGCCAGAGATTTCCACAGAAGCGTCATTGTTGCTGCCGCCTACTATGTTGTAAGGCGAATGCTCCTTCCAGCGGGAAACTTCAGGAGCGTCAGCCTTGCGGCCCATCAGACGCTTGATGGCAAATACGGTGCGCTCAGGGTTGGTAACAGCCTGACGCTTTGCAATATCACCCACAAGACGTTCTTTGTCAGTAAAACCTACAACAGAGGGAGTAGTACGTCCGCCTTCGGGGTTGGTGATGCACTTGGGGTCCTTACCTTCCATGATGTAAACACATGAGTTGGTAGTTCCAAGGTCGATACCAATGATCTTGCCCATTATTATAATCCTCCTCGAGAGATCGATATACAGTCAGCCGATAGCTTCGGCAGTGAACATTCTGTTTCGATGAGAAAACTAAGTCTGTTTTTCAGTCGGGCAAGAGGCGGGGTGCATTTTTTTTGTATAAAGATGGATTGTTGGTATCTTGCTTTCTTGCATTAGTGTGTTAATTCAGAGTGTTGAGCTGTTGAGGTGGGGTATGGGCCGCGTATGTATTTAGAAGTGTTGTGCTAATATTTATTGCTTGCGGAGTTTTCTGGTCGTTTCGTGTTTTGAACGAGATATGAATTTTTATATGGGGAATTGCAATTTTGAGTATTCATTATTTTTAATATTTATGGCATGTTGCGTTTGTGTCGTTTTTTTAAAAAGGAGTGTTGGTATGAGAAAGGTTATGCGTAGTTTTTTTGTGTGCGGTGTTATCGTTTGCTTGCTTTTTGTGGCGGGATGCTCTTCGGAGCCGAAGCTTGATGCTTCGAGTGACCAAGCTTTCGAACAGTCCATCAAAGAGATTGTTCTGAGTCTTCCCGAAAACAAGAGAGAACATTTTAAAGAAACTTTTACTGGATTAGCTATGTTAGCCGCTCTTCAATTAAATGGAGATACGGCAAAAATGCGTCAATTTTTTGATGGTATGACTTATGATGATATTATGGCTAAGGCTAAAGAAGTAAAACAAAAAATAAATAAGCAGTAGGCGCTTGGTGTGAGAAACATATTCATTATTTGTTTGCTGGTTATTGTTGCAAGTTCTGCTTTTGCAGCTGATTTTGTCAGCCCAATAGGGTTTGAGCCGACGGAGTCAAACAAAAGTGCTGTTATTGCTTATGTTCAGGAAAGCGTTAGGAATGAATATGCAGTACTGGGAATTAACTCCGAAAGTGCTTTGCGCATGATGGAAGAAGAAAACCTTCGAGCATTTAAAAAGCTGCTTACGGCAGAAGATAAAGAGGTTCTTTCACGCGTGATTAAGCAATACTGCGGAATTGGAATGTGTAACTATGTCACTATTAATATGATGTACGAAGAGGAAATGAAGGCTAAGAATACTCAATTGGAGTGGTAATTTCTGGCTTTTTTCTACATGTTAATAGTATAATGCTACTGGTACAGTATGCACAAGGTGATAGATGGGTCCCATCTGTCACCTTTTCTGTTTTTCAGTAAATTTACGATGGAAATGAGAAATGGGTCTGCAGCAGCAGCCAGTCGTTTTCGTAACGCTTAAGCACAGCGGAAAGGCGTATGGCAACATGAACCTCTTCCTGTTCAAGTGCGAACAAAGCCCGACAGGCAGCCACAACCCATGCGGTGTTGCCATCTTCTCCGGCGTTGTGCCAGACAATGTCTATTTCCGCTTTGTCAAAAGAAAGAAAATCGTCAGCCATACCCTTGCGTATGGCTTCGCGGCCGACATAATTCTGCACTCTGTCGGTGCCTATCGCGGCGATGGATTCTGAGTCTGCATAGCAGGCAACGACGCCCTCCACATCACGCGCAGTATATACGCTGAGAAAATGCTCGACACGGTCCATAGGGGTGGCAGCAACGGTCATGGCAGTCTCCTTTGATCGCATAATGCTCAACGCATAGCGTGTTTGAACGATTATTGCCAGCGTATGAGAGCTGCACAGCGTAAAAAAATATGAGGTCTAAAGAAGAATATGAGGCATATTCAGTACCACCTGTGAATTGCTGATCTCGTTTCTGGATATGGGCATGTGGGCATATGGAATGAAGAAAGGAGCATCTTTCAATAGTAGCTATACAGGTTGCGGAAGATGATGTTGCGGGGGATGTGTTCTGAAGAAAAAACAATCCGGAACAGTGTGACCTGTTCCGGATTGTAGCGGTAGAATATCGAGGGCGGTGGCAGCCTATGCGGTAACCACAACCTTGGCAGGGCGCAGCAGACGTTCCTTAAGCTGGTAACCTCGCTGCATGACCTGAAACACCATGCCGGAGTCCATGCCGGAGTTTTCTTCACGGCCCACGGCCTCGTGCAGAGCCGGATCAAATACATCGCCTTTTTCGCCCACAGCTTTCAGGCCGTGCGTCGCAAGGGCATCAAGAAACAGCTTGCGGGTCATCTCGACACCGATTGCCATATTTTTACAGGCAGGGTCGTTGGCGCCATACTGCAAAGCAAGGTCAAGATGGTCCAGAGTAGGCAGAAGGTCGGCCAGCACCTTTTCTGCGGCGTACTTTACCTGTTCTTCGCGCTCGCGTTCGAGCCGCTTTTTGACGTTTTCCAACTCGGCAAGTGCGCGCAGGCGAACATCTTCAGCCTGCTTATGTTCGTCACAGGCAGGGCAGACACGCTCTTTGCACAGCGCGACGATCTCTTCGTCCGTCAATGCGTCGATGGCTGCCTGTTTTGCATCCTGAGCCTCATCGGCAGATTCCTGTGCAGTCAGCTCTTCGTTTTCGTTAAGTACATTACGGGTTTCGTCGTTCGCCATTTTTGATGAATCTCCTTTATATTCAATGCATCAGTACATTGCGTGCCTGGCATAACCTTGCACAGCGTGTACGTGCCGCGTGTATTTTTCGGGTTGCGAGGGGCTGGCGTTAGCCTGAATGGTCGGAGCCGAACCTGCCCTGCAAGAGAGTAGTAAGCGTCTTTGAAATACAGTCAACCACTGGCAGTACCTGACGGTAGTTCATACGTAAAGGGCCAAGTACGCTGATAACCCCGCCGGGTACTGTCTGCTGCAGGCCTCCGTACGGTGCACAGACCATGCTACAACCAAGCGGAGCGGCTGTAGCATCTTGTTCTTCCAGTTCAAAATTAACCGTAACGGAGTCGCTTAAAATTGCTTTGTCCAGCAGCTCAAGGATGCTGGTCCGCTCTTCCAGCAGGGCCAGCATGTCCCGGATGCGGGTATGGTCTGTAAATTCTGCCTGATCAAGCATGTTCAACGTACCGTTGATGAATACTTCCCGCTCGTCGTCCAGATGTTCGAAAGCAAGGCGGGCAAGGCCCAGCGCCCTGGTGTACAGCTCTTCCAGATGTGCTTCCGTTGCAATAAGTTCGCGTGCCACACGGATGCGCGCCTGCGAAAGGGTAAGGCCTCTACAGTAGTCATTCAGGTAGTTGCTGTATCGTACAAGCTCGTCCTGTGTGACTGGCGTTTCAACACTTAGCACATGGTTGCGAACCAGACCGCCTTCCAGCACCAGCACGGTTAGCACCAGATTTTCACCCACTTTGACAAAGTCGATGGTGTGCCACTTTACTTCGTCACGGCTTGGAGCCAGCACCACAGCCACCTGCCGCGAATGCGTGGACAACATACGCGAAGCTTCGCGCAGGATGTCGGAAATTTTAAATCCCTGCGACGAGAGATCGTTAAGTATGGTTGTGCGCTCGTCGCGTGAAAGCGGACGGGTTTCCATCAGGGCATCAAGATACAGCCGGAATCCGCGGGCCGTGGGAATGCGGCCTGCAGAGGCATGCGGCTGAACAAGAAACCCTTTTTCCGTTAACTCGGCCATAGTGTTGCGCATGCTGGCGGGTGACAGACGCAAGCCTGATTTTCGGGCCACGGAAGCAGAACACACGGGCGCAGCAGTCGCTATATAGCGCTCTATGATGGTGGCCAGAACTTCGGCCTCTCTGTTTGCGAGGTTCATGCTTGCTCCGTGAGGAAAAAAGTAGCGCGGACTTCCGGTGCCCGTGCACTGCGGGCCTATGCCACTGTAGCGGCACAATGGCCGCACAGATGGAATGTGCACACATCCGCATGCTTGTGCGCATGCAGGGGGCTGATTGAAGCGGTAACAACGAGGGGGGCACCTGTCAAGAGAGTACCCCGCAACCCGTTAATTCATTTATACTTCTAAAGTGTCCAACACTTCCTGTACATGGCCTTCCAGCTTTACCGGCGACCATATCCGGCTGATAATTCCTTGCGGATCAATAAGAAATGTCGAGCGGACAACTCCCATACTTTCTTTGCCGTAGCTTTTTTTCATCCGGTACACCCCGTAAGCAGAAGCGCAGTCTTTTTCTTTATCGGACAACAACATTACCTGCAGTTCCTGCTTGGCGGCAAAGTTGCAAAGTGCTTTTAGCGAATCAGGGCTGACACCGGCGACTTCACATCCCAGCGCCTTGAAGCGGGGCAGCATCTCGGTAAACTCTTTGCCTTCGCGTGTGCAGCCGGGAGTGTTGGCGCGCGGGTAAAAGTACAGTACAAGCCATTTTCCGGAAAAAGACTTCAGCGTTACCACGTTGCCATCTTTATCTTCCAGTGCAAAATCCGGGGCAAGCGTTCCTTCCTGCGGCATACTATGAGGAGTCGTTGTCATACGGTTATCCCTTGTGCGGTTATCCGGTGCCCCGTGCAGGGGCACCGGAGGTGTTACTTTTTGGGGCGTCCGAACATCTGCTTCAGCAGGCCGCCTACATCTTCAATTGTGTCCACACCGGTTTCTGCCGGTGCTTTCAGTAGATTGCCGATGCCTTTGAGGATGTTCTGGGTAAACTGGCGGGCATCCAAGCCATAGTTTGGCTTTGTCAGAGAGCCTGTTATTTTGACAGGGATGACAGGAAGGCCGGTTACCTGCAGGCGGGCTTCATAATCAACCTTATCCGCGGCCAGATCTGCCCAGCCCGCACCGGTCCCTTTCAGGTCATAGGACGAAAGCAGCATGTCGTCGTTTGTGGCTTTGCCATCCTTGATGTTGACCGTTGCTGTCAGGCTGTCGAAACGTTGCTGCTTGGCTGCCTTATCAAGCCGTTGTACCTGACTGCCGTCCCGCAGGTGTGAAGAGGCTTCTTTGGGGATAATCTGCACCCCGTGCACCACACCCTGCGTAAGCTCAAGAGCCCCTTTGCCCTGCAGTGAAGAAGCAAGCTCGGGCCACTGCAATCCGCTGCCGGTTATATTCAGGCTGGTGTTCAGTATGCCGGAAAGAACTTTTTTTTCTGCCAGTATCGTCAGGGGCTCTTCAACCTGAACATCTGATACTGTCAGGCTGCTGGTCAGCAGAGGCTTTTGGGGCTTTACGTCTATGCTGGCCTTGTTGCTGATAGCGCCTCCGTAGGCGGAAAGTGACAGCGGGTCGATACTCAGCACGCCGTTGTCCGCCTTGGCGTGTACAAGCATATGCGTCGCACTGAAGCCTTTGGCCTGCAACTGACCAAGCTTTATGGTCGCATGCAGTTTGAGTTGCTGAAGGCGTTTGCGGGCTTCGGGCGAAAGAGGCGCGTTGCTTGTTTGGTCAGCAGGCTCTTTCCTGGCCTGCGTTTTTGCCTCTTCGCTTTCTGTTCCCTCTTTGGACGGCACAAGGTATCGGTCGAGGTTCAGCTTGTCGGCATTGAACTGCAGATTGATATCAGGACGTGAAATATCGGCAACCAATGCACTGCCATAAAACGTTGTATCGTCCAGCTTGCCGTTCAGACGGTTTATTTTAACTGTTTTTGCCGTACCTTCGGCCTGGGCCTTCAGTTCAAAAGCAGCTAGAGCTTCGGCTGGCATGTCCAGAGCAATACCCAGCGTATTCAATGTGTTCCGTAAGGGGGATTGCAACGCGAATTCTGCATTGTATGCCGTGCGTGCAATGTCCAGCGCTGCTTTGCCGGAAAATGTCGTGTCGCCCAGCTTGGCATTCAGTTTGGGGATTTTTACAGTCTGTGCCGAGCCTTCCAGCTGTGTTACCAGTTCCAGCGCGGGGACAGCTTCTGCAGACGGAGGTTTGATGCCAAGCTTCTGCAATGTTTCCTGCAGGGGAGACTGCAGGAGTATGTCTGCTTTGTACGTCGTGCGTTCAGTATTCAGCTCGACGTTGCCTTTCAGGCTGATATCCCACAAGGAAGCATCAATATTTTTTACCGCCAGCTGGTTTGTGTTCATGTCAAAGCGGATGTCGGTATTGAGCGTCAGGTCTGCGTCCCCTTGCGGGAACATTGCGCCGCTGGCCACTATGCGCGTCTGCGTACCTTTTGCTTCAATAACGGAAAACGTATTGTCTGCAGAAAGTGTTGTATTTATGGAGATACTGCCTTTTATGTCGGGCTCTGTAACGCCCCAGAGGGCACGGAATGCCACTTCTGTAGCCTCTCCGGGAGCCAGCGCTCCTGTAGTCAGGTTGATATCACTGGCAGAGTACGATTCGCCGGTCTGCCTGTCTGTATAAGAGACGGTGGCGTCTGTAACTTCAACGGCCTGAATGCTGAACGCGGCCAGCCCGCTGCCGGTGGCGGCGTCCGGTATTGTGGGGGCAGGTTCAGAAGCAGGTAGTGCAGTTTTTTTGTCTGCCGTTTTGTCCTTTGCAAAGACCCAGTTTTCAGCGCCTTGCTTGTTGCGCTCCAGAGCTATGGCAGGACGCGTGATTACAACTTTTTCTATGAACAGTTCTTTATTGAACAAGGGGCGCAGCTGGGCATGCAGTTCTGCATTTTCCGCCTGAAGAAAGTTGTTTTCTGTAAAACCTTCAGGGTTGCTGAGTGACAGCGGGCCTGTGGCTATGCCTATCCACGGAAAAACCGAAAGCTCCACATTGCCGGAAAGAAGCAAGGTGCGCCCTGTGGCTTTCTGGACTTCTTTGGCAATCAGCTGCTTATAGTCGTTGGGGTCAAACGTTGCGACAAAAACAGCAGCTGCTCCGAGGATCAGAAGAAAAAGACCTAGGACGCTTAGTAATGCAATTTTAACAGGCTTGTTCATGGGGTATTTGTCCTTATTTTTATGCCTGAACGATGTTAAGGGTAATGTTTCAAAGCAAAAGTATAGGCTACGTGGTAAAATGCGACAAGCCACGAAGCAATATTAACTGTTTTAAATTTACAGATCCGGAGAACGCGAAAGAGTGGCTTGTAATTCGGCTACCTGCTCATCAGAAACAGATATGAATTCCAGCCCGATGCCGGGCACCCTGAAACCTTTTCCCCAACGCTGAACCTGAGTAGTTTTAGCAACGATGGGGGTCTTGTCTTTTAAGTCGACAAACTGCAACCACACTTGTGTGTCTACCTGCCAGTCTGCGGTCAGAAAGACAAAGCACCCCAGAATGGAGATGTTCATGGTGATGGTTTTTACAGTTGACTGGGGGGGAAACAGCGGAGATGTGGATAACAGGATATTGTAATGAATATCCACACGGTTTTCCCGCCTTGCTGTCCGGGCAGAAAATGAAGCGCACTTGTCAGTAAGAAAGTGCAGGATGGCTTCTTCCGGATTGCCGTCATGACCCAGCACTGCCAGCCCGCTGTTTTTGTCCGGGCGGGCGTGTAATGTAGGATATAATGCCAGCACATTCTGCAGGTCATGCCGCCCCTTACCGCCCATGCGCAGCAGCGTGGGCATGTCGATGAGAACACCATGAAACGGAATTTCGCGCAGCAGCTGCAAGGCGGCAGGATTGTCATGGGCAATATGATACTTTGCCTGCGCTTTTTCTAAAATGCGGATATAGGGAGCAGCCTCGTTGCTGTCTTTGGCGATAACCAGAATATGCATATGTATGACCTGTATTCTTTTATGCTGCATGTAAGGCCACAGATGTCAAGAGTAAGCTTGTTTTGTAAAGGTAAAACGCATGCCTTTGTGAAAGGTAAAAACACTGGACAGAAAACAGGTGGAGGCGTCCGGGGCTGGTGGAATATTTGAAAAGCTTGCTTTGCATGAATCGGCCGAAGGCATCCGGCCTGTGTAATTATATATTGTTCTCTTCTCCCCTTGCCGATGCCGGCGCTGAATAGCTGGCGACCGGCAGTGAAATGGGCTATCTGCTTTGTATGAGCACAATGCATTTTTCCCACCCGATGTATGCTGGCGCAGGCAGAAAAGCAAAGCCTGCCCTGATGTTGCAGGGCACCAGTTCCAATGCCGGCAAAAGTGTACTTGCCGCTGCCTTCTGCCGCATCTTTCTGCAGGATGGTCTTTCAGTCGCGCCATTTAAATCACAGAACATGGCGCTTAATTCGTATGTCACTCCTGACGGTCTGGAAATAGGCCGTGCGCAGGCTGTGCAGGCTGCCGCCTGCCGTCTGGAGCCGGATGTCCGTACGAACCCTGTGTTGCTGAAGCCAAATTCTGACACGGGATCGCAGGTTGTCGTTATGGGCAGGCCGGTTGGCAATATGCGGGTGCGTGAATATGTGCAGTACAAAGCAAAAGCTTTTGAGCAGGCGCGTAAAGCCTATGATTCGCTGGCAGCAGAGCACGATATAGTCGTGCTGGAAGGGGCAGGCAGTCCCGCGGAAATCAATCTGAAACAGCATGATATTGTGAACATGCAGATGGCAAACTATGCGCAGGCCAAGGTGCTGATTACAGGGGATATTGACCGCGGGGGCGTTTTTGCTTCTCTGGTGGGCACATGGGAGTTGCTCGACCCGTGGGAACGGAATCTAGTTGCCGGTTTTCTGCTTAATCGATTCCGGGGTGATGCCTCTTTGCTTGACCCTGCTCTGGAATACGTCACCGCAAGGACCGGTGTATCGTTTTTCGGCGTTGTACCCTACGTCGGGCAGCTCGGATTGCCGGAAGAAGATTCCGTGACATTCAAGGAAGCGCTGCGGGGGCAGGCCGGATATGCCGGCGCTGGCAAGGAGAAGGACGAGCTGCTCCACATCGTTGTTATTGATCTGCCGCATATATCAAATTTTACCGATGTAGACGCGCTGAAGGCCGAGCCGGACGTTTGCCTGCGGGTTGTCGATTCTGTGGAGGCTCTACTTGCGTATGGTCAGCCACATGCAGTGATTTTGCCCGGCAGTAAGAATACGCTGGGCGATCTTGCAACCCTGCGGCGGAACGGACTTGCTGATGCTCTTTTCCGTTTGGTGCAGCAAGGATGCAGTGTGGTGGGCATCTGCGGCGGTTTCCAGATGCTGGGGGAAAAACTGGCAGATCCTGACGCAGTGGAGTCTGACTCCGGCAGATGCGAAGGGTTGGGGCTTTTACCTGTAGACACTGTGATTGGAACGGAAAAAACATTGTCCCGCACCTCAGGTGTACATGTACCCTCTGGCAGTGCCGTGCACGGGTATGAAATTCATCATGGCAAAACGGTGGCAACCGGGGACGTCACTACTTTCATACGCGGTGACGGTGATGCCGCACTGGGCATTGCCAGCCCGTCGGGAAAAGTATGGGGAACCTATCTGCATGGTGTGTTTGACGCGGATGAGTTTCGCAGGGCTTTTCTGGACGATTTACGGGTAAAAGCAGGTATGCAACCTGCGGGACGCGTGCTTGCACCGTATAGTATCGACAGCGCGCTGGATAGATTGGCCGATGTGGTTCGTGCCAGTGTTGATATGCGGGCTGTGTATAACGTACTGGGTTTGTAGTCATACGTTGCCGCTTTTTTGCTGTCGGCATTTGGTTCTTGTTACTGGCGAACCGGCTTTGCTTTGTTCCTTGCACCGTCACAAAACATTATTCCTGTCATAACTCATGAGAGCGCCCTGAATTCAGGGCGCTTTTCCTTTTGTGTGTCCACTTGTCCGTAAGAGAGAGCGCCGCCAGCGAAATTGCAGGACGGGCCAATGTGCTATCACTGTGCGCTTGGAGAAACAGCAAATATAACTGGAGGCAATATGACTGTTTCAATGGGGGGCATTGTACAAACTTATACCGGTGACGGACAGCAACGGGAGTGGCCTGTTCCGTTTCCCTTTTTTGCTCCGCACGAGGTGGGGGCGTTTAAAACCGGTGCAGACGGTACGGATGTGCGCCTTGTCTATGGTGCAGATTTTACTGTGCAGGCTGTACAGGGGGCTGCAGGGGGAACGTGCTTCTGTGATGTCGCACAGGGTGATAAGCTGACAATTTTTCTGGATATAGCCCCGACACAGGATATGGATTTGCGTAACACGGGCGTGCTGGATGCGGAACTGCTGGAAAAAGCGTTCGATAAGTTGACGCTGCTTAATCAACAGGTTCGTGAGTCTTTGGACCGATGTGTACGTGTGGGGATGACTTCGGGGCAGGACCCTGCTGCTTTGCTGGAGGGAATCGGGGAAGCTTCAGTAAAATGTGCCGCAAGTGCTCAGGCTGCTGAAACGGCAAAAAATGTTGCGCAGGATTCGGCCGCAGCCGCGCAGCAGGCTGCAGAAACAATAATAATGCCGACTCCGGATGCCGCGAGTGCAGAGCGTTTGTTGCAAGTGGGGGCTGACGGGGGGTGGTCGCTGGGGCCAAAGACCGGAGCAGGGCCCGGCGATATCCCGCTGGGCAGTACGCTGTTGCAGGCTTCCAGAAGGTATATTGCGCAGTCAATCATCAAAGCCCCGCTTGGGATGCTGCCTGACGGATGGGAGCCGGCTTTTTGTGATGCTCCGGTTATGAGTCTCCTTGCTTCGGAGCTACCTCTTTTTTCTGCTCACTGGTGTGGCGGCATGGTTGTTCGGGAGAGTTCAAAGTTCAGTGCTGATACTCCCGCATGGAAGTTGCTTAACGGGACAGCCGTTAATTCTGCTGATTGCTGGGCGAGTGTGTCTGGTTCTTTTGTAGGTGGCGTGGGTGACGAGTTCGTTGAAATCGACTTTGGCGTAGAGCGCTCTGTCAGTGCCATTAGCATAATGCCGCGTCTGAGCACGGACTGGTTGTCAAAATTTCCCGGAGATTTTCAATTGATCGCCGATGGTGTGGTTGTTGAAAACATTACAGGGTTAGTTCCTGCTGCGCAGCAGACTGAAGAGGCGGTGCCGCTTTCTGCTTCTTTCAGGTGCAAGGTGCTGCGTATGCGTATAACGAAAATTCAGGATACCAGTTCTTCGTATGTAGTTTTCGGCAAGTTGAATATTACGTTTGATGATGTGCCCGCGGGACATGTTGCAATACCGACAGGGGTGCAGGTTGCGTATGCGGATGAAGGCCGTGTTGCGGCCTCTGATGTGTCGGAATCCATGCAGGCTGTTGACCTTTCTGCGGCTGCAGACGGCACATACCATATAGCCGTTAACATGAATGCAGATGGCAGCTTTGCCGCGGCGGGCTACTCGAGTGATACACCACAGGTTGATACCCGAAAGTTGTCAGCATATCCCGTGCCTGTTGCTGCTTTGTCTGAGAATGCCGGTCGTACAATCGGCTTTTCGGTGGATGGCGACCTTGCAACGTATTGGGGGTCAAACTCCGGAAGTGGAACGGGAGTTATCGGGCAGTGGGTGGAATACACTTTGCCGGACTCGAAGGGCGGCATTAAATCCATCGTTGCAAAAGCAGCACAGTCGTATGTGGGCAGTGCTCCTGCGGCAGCGGACATTGAGCAGCTGGTTGACGGGGGGTGGGTAAAGGTCGGCGCGGCTACATATGCCCATAATGTGCTTTCCGGTTGTTTTAAAGCCATGGAGGGTAATGCTTCTGTTCGCCTTAAAGCCACAGCAGGAACAATCGGGGCTTCTTATGGGTGGACTCTTACAGATATTCAAGTAACCGCTCTTACAGCGGGAGATTTATACAATCCGTCCGAGGTCATCCATTATGACGGCACAGACAGCCCGATACGGCGTGTCTACCTTGGATGGGTGGAAAAATACGGCGGAGCAATTACAGAGGTACATTGCTATGCATCGGGTAAAAGATGTGTAGTGCCTCTTAATGCAGGCGGTACGCTTGCTACGGGAACTAATTATTCAATAAACACTCCGTTTATTATGCCGGTAGATGCTTCGCAGATACGCGAACTGGATGTAACTGGCATGACCGATTTCAATGTGTTTTATACCTTGGACGGTACAGCTTGGCGTGGATGGATACGCAGAACGGATACAGAACAGGCTGTCACTGTGGGGTCGCTTTCAGGTAAGAGCACGAACAACTATTCGTATAATACAATACGGGCCGCATTTATCGTTGAGAGGGGGTATTGATCATGCCGGTATACGCAAAAGTCGGCAGCTCGCAGCAAGATATTTTGACAGAGGCACAGGCGCGGAAGAGACCGGAACTTATTCTCATGCAAACAGAACGTCTCGGCACTGACCACGTTGCTACGGCATCCGGTGATTGGGCTGTATCGCGTGATACGCTGCTGACGATGATTAACGAAGAGAAGAAATACCGCAGAGACAGCGGCTTTCTAGTTGGCGGTATGTTATGGGATTCGGATTACGAAGCACGGCTTGCCTACGCCGAAGCAAAGTACAAATTTGCTGCGGATAGCGGGTACGTGGTGCCGAACTGGAAGGTCAGTGCCGGTGTATGGGTGACCATGAACAAACCATTGTTTGACAAGGTATACGAAGCTGGTGAGGCGCACATCGCTGCCGCGTTTGACTGGCAACGGAGAAAAGAAGATGAACTGGCAGCAATGCCGGATAGTGAACTGAATAATTTTATTATATAAACGTCAAGAGAGGGCCTGCACAGCATGTGCGGGCCCTTTGCCTGTATGGCTTAGTTGTCCGTGTGCTCAATGGCAGCATCAACCTGCCCGGAGACTTTGACCCTTGAACTGTTTGCGTTGTTCGGGTTGGTGGCGCAGCCTGTTACAAAGACTATGAGGAGCAAAAAAATGAATATTATCGATTTGTTTTGCAAATAAGACATGGTTTTTCTCCTGAGTTTGCATGGTCGCTGTTTTGGCAGAACCTCACCCTGTTCATTAGTGCGAACATATCGGGCAGGCAACAGGCAAACTAATTTTTTTGCAGCGGGAACCCGCAGCTTCACAGAAGCAGGCCTAAAATTTCAAGCCCTACAGAGATAGGGATTGCAGTTTGGGTGGACCTCATCTGCTGATGCAGGTCAGGAAAAGTATATGCCCTTTGATTGCTTTTCAGGGAAGAGCCTTAGGACAGGGGGGCGGCAGGTGGCCCTTGCTCGTGGTGCGAACTAACAAGGCAAGAATGCGATATAAAATAATGCCCACTAAGTACGATTGCTGAGATGCTACAAGAGGTTGAAAAAATATTGCTTAGCAGGACTGTGATGGTATGATCTGTGGCTATTGTGCAATTGCCTTGCTTAGCATTTGTATTCGTGTATAAAAAGCGTACTGTATCTAATTGTTATTATGCCAAAAGAGGCATGTTGACGTGGTTGTGCGCAACAAACCATGTGTTAGTCTATCGTTGGATTGTTTATGTTTGTGAATAAAACCGCACGATCTGGTTTGATATCAAGATTAAAAATATGACAAAAAAAACGCAACCAGGCGTAGTTTCTCATTTTCAGGACAGGGCTGCCGTTCATGAAAATGAATGGGCTACAGCAAGTGCACAGCCTGTACCTCCTTCGTTATTCCGGCTTTTTATCTTGCCTGCACTTTTGTATATCTTTTTTGTTTGTTTTTTCGTGTACCTGGCGGGAAAGGAAGCAGAGACGGAAGCCTTAAGTGATCTTGATTCGCGCCTGAAGGTTGCCGCGATGGCCCTGCCGCAAATGTTGGCAGAAGATTTTCATGATCGTGCCGTAGCGCCTGATTCCATCGGAATTGACGAAGAGCTGCTCAACAGAGAACGCTTCAATCGGTTTGCAGCTGATTCCGGCATGATCTACGTTTATACTCTTGTGCAGTTTCGTGACGGTTTTTACTTTTCTTCTCCCACTGTTACCATGGAAGAGGCCCGTGAACGGCGGTCATGGTTCTTTTATCCTTACGACAACCCGCCCGCAGCTTTTGTAAAGGCTTTGCAGACCAATACCATTCAGTATGCATCCTATACAGATGAGTGGGGCAAATTTCGTTCTGTTGCTGTGCCGATGGCTTCGCCTTCGGGCAGAAGGTTTCTGGCTTGCGCCGATATTGAGTTCAAGGAAGTAAGAAGCGAAATACAACGCAGGCAAGGAGTTGCCGGGCTGGTTTCTTTAAGCTTTCTTGCGCTTGGTATTCCGTTTTTGCTAGCCTGCAGAAAGGCCGTGAATTTGTACACTGAATACTCAGTGGCAATGGTCGGACGAAATATGGAACTGAAGCGCCTTGCTGAACGTGACGGACTGACCGGTCTGTTAAATCGGGTTTCATTTTTCCGTGAAGTGGATCAGCAACTGTTGACGTTGCGACAGAATGGCGGGCAAGGAGCGTTGCTCATGCTTGATATTGATGATTACAAAGACATTAATGACAGGCATGGACATATTTTTGGCGATGAAGTGTTGCTGGGTATTGCTCATTTGTTGCGTCAGGTCGCACGGGATGTCGATGTGACGGGACGCTTCGGCGGAGAAGAACTGCTGTTGTTTGTGCCTGAATGTGATGCTGATAAAGCACGTTCCATAGCAGAACAGTTACGTAATCAGGTGGAAAATCTTCCCTTCATTTTTCAGGGACGCACGATACGCTGCACGGTGAGCGTCGGGGTGGTTCATTTTTCCACGCCATCAGACCTTGTCACCGGATATGCTGAAGTGGCGGACAATGCTTTAAGGCAGGCAAAGCGCCTTGGCAAAAATCAGGTTGTCGTTCTTAGTGTGTAAATAGTCCGCAGAAAAGTGAACAGTAAGATAGCTTGTCCGGCTTTTTCATACCATGAAAAAGCCGGACTTTTTTCGTTTATACAGCAGGATGCTTTGCTGCGTATGTAAGACGGTTATCGGATAACATGACGAACTCTGCCACTTGGTGAACAGGGAAATGTGTGAACTTTATTTTTTGCTGATTTGTTACAGCGAACGTTACCAATTCTTTTTCTGTCGTCTTGTTGTGCGGCATTTTTGTGCGGCATTTCTGTGCGGAGGGAAGGTCCGAAACGGTAACGTTGCCTTGGAATTGTCAAAAGTATGCCCCCTTGATGGCAACATTTGTCATCAAGGGGGCTACCGTTTGTTAAAGTACAGCATAGCACTGTTCGGCTGCTGTTATTCCGTCAGCTTTTTCCAGTCAGCAAGAAATTGCTCCAGTCCGGAATCCGTCAGCGGGTGCTTCATCAGTTGCTTAAGAACCGAATACGGTACGGTGGCAACATCTGCTCCCACCAGCGCACTGTCCAGTACATGCATGGGGTTGCGGATGCTGGCGGCCAGAATTTTTGTCTGGAAGTCGTAGTTGTCAAAAATAGTACGGATTTGACCTACTATTTCCATGCCTTCGTGGCCGATGCCGTCAAGCCTGCCAAGAAACGGGCTGACGTATGTGGCTCCGGCTTTGGCGGCAAGCAGCGCCTGCAACGCAGAAAAAACCAGTGTTACGTTGGTCTTGATTCCCTGTTGCGAGAGGGCGCGCGTGGCTGCAAGCCCATCTGCAGTCATAGGGAGTTTGATAACCACATTGTCTCCATATGCGATCAGTTCTTTCGCTTCGCTCAACATCTTTTCAGTAGTCAGACCTACGACTTCAAGGCTGACAGGGCCGTCTACTTCATCGCAAATTTGCTGCATCAGCTTTTGCCAGTCTCCGCCTTGCTTTGAAAGCAAGGTCGGGTTGGTTGTGACGCCGTCAATCAGCCCTTGGCTTTTGGCCAGACGTATTTCATCCAGATTTGCTGTATCCAGAAAAAACTCCATGGAAGGCTCCTTGATTTTGCTTAAGCCTGTGTGCCGTATCTGGCACGCAGAGAGGTTTTGTACCGGGTCTTTTGTGGCAACCTAGCACCTAACTGTTGTTATGTCTGCCTTATTTATTACGGGTTGCAGGTGTGGGCTTTGCGAGAAATATAATAACCATGTCTCATATGCTGTCATACTATTCCAATAGTGAGAAGGCACTCTTCAACTGATGCGCGACGGAGTTAGAATGAATATAAAACAAAGCCGGTTCCGGTGGGCGGCTTCTGCAAGGTTACTCTTTCAAGTATTCAGGAAGCATGTTTCTTTGTGTTTATTTCAGGCATTGTTTGTCGTTCAACTTGTATTTTTTACGAGTCCACTTCTTACGATTGCTGCTGCCGATGATACCGTAACCAGCCGTGCGCTACTGATTTCATCTTACCATCCGGGCTTCCCCACTTTTTTTCAACAGATTTCCGGCTTGCGTGAGGTGCTGGACCCCGCAGGGGTGCTCCTTGACGTAGAGTTTATGGACTCCAAACGTTTTTCCATTCAGGAAGTTGAAAAGCCTTTTTTAACTATGCTCAGGATGAAGCTGAAAAAAGTGCCTGCGTATGATCTTATTTTCTGCTCCGACGACAACGCGCTTATTTTTTTGCTTAAACATGGAGATAGCCTCTTCCCGGGTATCCCGCGAGTGTTTCTGGGGGTAAATGATGTCACTCAGGGGATGTCTCTTCGCGAGCACCCGTTTTATACAGGTGTCATTGAATCTGTTTCGCTGCGCTCTACGATTGACCTTTACCAGCTGCTGTTTCCCGAAGTTACGAATATTGCCGTGCTGGTTGACGCTACGGCAAGCGGTCAGGGGGATCTGCATAGCCTGAAACAGTTGCACGTGCTGTATCCGCAATATTCTTTTGATGTCATTTCGCTGCAGGAAATGAATTGGGATGAATTTGGAAAGGCGCTGTCCCATTTATCTTCAGATAGTGCGGCGCTATTACTTTCAGCATATGTTGATAAAAGTGGCGAGCGGAAAACGTTTGAAGGTTCTCTTAACTTCATCACTACGCATCTTAACGTGCCGCTGTTTCACCTGTGGGAACATGGCATGGGGGATGGCGTTCTGGGCGGAAAGGTTGTCAGTCATACGGAGCAGGGGCGTCTGGCAGCAACGCTTGGGCTCCGGCTGTTGCAGGGCGAGGATGCCGCGTCCGTGCCCGTTGTCATGGGTGATGCCGCCAACAGGTATGTTTTTGATTATCGCCAGCTGGAGCGGTTTGGTGTGGAGCGCATAGAATTGCCTGAGGGCAGTGATCTGCGTTTTCTCGCACTGACAATATGGTCGCAATATCAAAATACAATAATAGTCGCCTTGCTGGTACTTGGCTTGCAGACAGGCGCCATAGTGCTATTGGTGCGCAACAGGCGCATCATCAGAGCTAAAGAACGCAAGCTTGCGTTGTGGGAGCATGTGTTTGCCAATGCAGGCTGGGGAATAGCCGTCGGCGATGATACGAAGGATACCATCCTGCAAGTGAACCCTGCGTACGCGGCAATGCACGGCTATACGCAGAAAGAGATGGAAGGAATACCTGTACAGTCCGTGTACCCGCCTCAGGAATGGCGTGGCTATAAAGATATTGTCGGCAGGGCCAGACATTCCGGCAGGGCTGAGGTTCAGTCCAAACGCGTCAGAAAGAACGGTGAGGTATTTCCTGTTCTGGTGGACATAGTCATTGTACCGGCAGGTGAGGATGGTATTGTTTACCGTATCGTGAATATTCAGGATATCAGTGAACGGGTCAGGATGCAGAAACTTTTGATTGAGACGGAAAAAATGATGTCGGTTGGGGGGCTTGCCGCTGGCATGGCACATGAAATCAACAACCCGTTGGGTATTGTGCTGCAGAGTGTGCAGAATCTGCAACGACGTTTTGATCCTGCCCTGAAAGCAAACGCGGAAGCGGCGCAAAGCTGCCACGTCGACCTGCATGCAGTTCAGAACTATATGGAAGCGCGACAGGTTATACGGGTGGTTGAATCTATCAGAGAAGCCGGTTTGAGGGCTGCGGATATTGTGCAGAACATGCTGGACTTTACCCGAAGGAACGAAGGTGGGCGTAGCTCCTGTGATTTGCCGGCGTTGTTTGAAAAAGTGCTGTCCATCGCCGGCAGCGATTATGACCTTTCAAAAAAGTATGACTTCAAAAGTATACATATTGAAAAAAACTTTGAGGAAGATCTTCCTCCCGTGCAGTGTGTGCGGACAGAAATTGAACAGGTGTTCTTCAACATCATCCGTAACGGCGCAGAGGCCATGAGTGACTCCTCGGCAGGAGGGAAGCCGTCTGTTTTCCGGTTGTGCATGCGCAAGATGGGACGGTGGGTTGTTGTTATCATAAAAGATAATGGCCCCGGCATGGAAGAGCAAGTGCGAAGGCACATATTTGAACCATTTTACACCACAAAAACAGCTACAAGCGGAACAGGACTGGGGCTGTCCGTTTCATACTTTATTATTACTCAGAACCATGGCGGCAGAATCCTTGTAGAGTCCAAGCCGGGTGAAGGTGCTGCATTTATCGTGGCGTTGCCTATTGAAGGTGCGGGGCCGCCCTCCCGCGATGATGATGCGGCCCTGATGCGCGCTGTAGAGTCGTGCAATCAGGCTGACTATAACTAGCTGATGTTACAGCCTCCTTGGATTTTCTCCGGAGTATCTTCGCTTTGTATTGCTTTATCTGGTGGCACTGATATCGCCTTGACGCAACGCGGTGCCACACGCTTTACTCTCTTCCTGTGATATCGTATCGGGTATGCGAATGAGAAGCGCATGCTGCGTTTTGATTGAGCGGACAAACATTGCATCAGGCCATAGGGCGGATGCACTGGAGAAACTACAGATGGATAAATGGCTAAGGGTATTGCTGGAACTTCTGCCTGTGCAGGTATTTGCTCTGTCGTGGCGCTGGCATGGCAGCACTTCTCCGGACGGGTGGATGGTGCCGTATGCCGCAGGTGCTCTTACGGCCGTTATCTGTACATCTTTCCTTGTCTGGCGCCGCGTAATGCTGGACAGGCTTTTGCTTGGCGTGAATACAGGAATTTTTCTTGCGGCGTTGGGCTTGTACTGTAAAACTCCCGGCCTTCCCGCCTTACTCCATGATATGCAGGGCGCCGGTTTTTTTGTGATGATTCTTCTGACTGCAGGTTTTACATACATTTCGCGTCCTGCTGCGCTGCTGAACTTTGAGCAAGGGCAGTTTGAACCCTGGGACAAGTATATGCTGCTTGCTGTTCTGGTTGCTTTTTTTGCTGCGTTCGTCACTCGTTCCGCCCCGCTTGTAAACGCTTTTCTGCTTGCAATGCTGTTTGTTGTCCGCAGCAGCCTGCAGAATGTTGCGGTGCGCACAACCTGACATCCGGCCCTGAGCGGCCACTTGCTGATTACCCTTTTAGAAAACGCCTGACGAGCCCGTCGGGCGTTTTTTGTTTGCTTTAACTCTTGCTATGAGGACCGCAAGCTAGCAGCTGCACGGGGCATGTGTGCGAATATCCGGCAACGTAAGCTGTGCCGGTAATAGCTGCAGCAAGGGGCCGAGACCGTGTGCCTATAGTATTGTAATGGAGGCCTTGCCCTTTTGAATTGTAGTGGAAAAATGTGAACTTAACGGGAAGGATATAAAAAAAGCGGGTGAGGGAATAACCTCACCCGCTTAAGTATACTTACAGGCGTGTCTGCTATACTGCGAAGTACTTGATGTAGGGGATGGTTGCGTAAACCAGAGTGCCCAGTATCAGTACGTAAGCAGCACATACCGCCAGTGTGCGGTTCATGATGCGTCCTTCGGAGCCCACAAGGCCGGTTGCAGCGGTCGCAACGGCAATGGACTGGGGCGAGATCATTTTACCGGCTGTGGCACCGGCGGCAGAAGCTGCAACAATCCATGCCTGATCGATGCTGATACGGCTTGCAACTTCCATCTGCAACTGACCGAACAGTACGTTAGACGATGTGTCACTGCCAGTTACAAAGGTTCCCAGTGCGCCCAGCAAAGGCGAAATGAGCGGGAAATAGGAGGCCGTGGTGTCTGCAACGGCCACTGCGATAGTATTGATCATGCCGCTGTAAGCCATGACCTTTGCCAGCGCGACGATGCTGACCACTGTAACTGCCGAGTTGGTCAGTTTTTTTGTCGTATTCCAGAGCACGCCGGTAATGGAGCCGAAGCTTTCACCCTGAATGCGTCCGCCGATGTACGTGGCAAGAATGATAAGTGTACCGGGGGTGGCCAGCCACTTAAAGGTGAAGGGCGAATCGCCGTAGATGGTAACTGTGGTTTTTACCATACCCAGCGTATCTTTAATCAGGGGGAACAGGTTGCTGCACAGAATGATGAAACCGAAAACCAGCATGTACGGTAACCATGCCTTGAGCTTTACGCTGGCGGGAATGGGGTCGGTAGCGGGAGCTGCGGTATCACGGTGGAAGATACGCGCCCAGATGATGGTTGCCAGCATGCTGCATATGCTGCCGATAAGACAGGGGAGTTCTGCTCCCATGTATTTGGCGGTGTAAAGCTGCGGCAGGGCAAATGCCACTCCCGATATAAGAGTTGCCCCCAGAACGCCGCGGATGCCTTTGAAGCCGGCAGTCAGAATTACCAGCAGGAATGTGATAAGAATGATGAATACAGAAAGTTGCAGTGCTGTGTAGTAGCTGATGGTTTCTACAGGCAGGCCGGTCACGCCTGCCATGGTGATAATCGGAATACCGATTGCGCCGAACGCCGTAGGCACGGTGTTGGCCACAAGACAGATGATGGCGGCAAACATAGGCTGAAAGCCCATAGCGGCAAGAATGCTGGCAGGAATTGCCACAGCCGTGCCGTACCCTGCTACCCCTTCCAGAAAGCCCCCGAAGCCCCATGCCACGATAAGAACCAGCAGGCGTTTATCGGTAGTGATGCTGGACAGCATCTTGGTGATAACATCCATGCTGCCGGTTTTTTGCGCAAGATTGTAAGTGAATACTGCGGCCACAATAACAATCATGATAGGCCACAATGCCAGAGCAGCTCCTTCCAGCGTTGCAAGCAGGGCAGTACTCAACGGCATTTCCCACCAGCCGAAGACAGCAAGCGCCAGAGTGAGAACCAGCGTTGCGCTGCACGTTTTGTAGGCAGGCAGTTTAAGGATTACCAGTGAGAATATCAGCCAGAGAATCGGAGAAAATGCTGCGAATAATTGCAGAGTATCCATGGGCTTTATTTCCGTCCTTTAGGTGAATAATAGAGGCGGGCTGGCCGCAGTTACATTATTTTACTGCTTGATTAAACAATCAATCTTTTAAGTATATGCCTCTTGTACGAATTGCGTCAAGGTGGGAAATGTTTTTGATGTGTTGCTTTAGCATTTTGGTGTGTTGTGATGTTACGGGATGCTTGGCAGGTAATATACTGTCACTGTAAATTTAGCTGATAAGAGTGTGAACTGCAGATTATTGAGGACGCAAACAGTGCAGCTTGCAGAGCACAAAAAACAGAGCTGGTACAACCAGCTCTGTTTTGCAGTTAGTATGAAGGCAGGCCTATTTTTTTGTAAAACTCAGCGCATGCGTCGTGCAGGCCGTGACACAAGCCGGAAGCAGGCCGGCATCGACCCTGTCCATACAGAAATCACACTTGAGGACAGTGCCGGTATCCGGATTGAATGTGGGAATATGCCACGGGCAGGCATCCACACAGGCTTCACAGCCGATACATGTCTCCTGATCGACGTACACGATGCCGTCAGACTCCCTGCGGATCATGGCTTCTGTCGGGCATACATCAACGCATTCCGGATTTTCGCAATGGTAGCAGCATTGATAGCTGGCTTTCATGCGGGGGACTCCGTCCACCATTTCAGGCAATGATGAAGTATGCACGCCAAGCTTGATGCCTTTGGGAGTGTTATTTTTTGCTTTGCAATGCACTTCGCATGCTTTGCAATGGATGCATCTTTTTTTGTTCAGTTTCAGTCTGTATCTGCTCATGCTGTCTTCCCGTCCTGATCAACTTTGCTGATGACTACAAAATGCTCCTGAAGCGACAGCCCGCCACCGGCTTGGTCATACCGGTCCAGTCCTCCGGGCATAAGTTCCTGATCGGCAACGCCGCAGCCTCTGGCACGGGATTCTACCGGCAGCCTGTGTCCGAAACCGTGCACCATAAACAGAGCTTCTGGGTGGATGCAGTCCGTCACGAACGCTTTCATTCTGCCTGCAGGAGTTGCCGGAGAGGCTGCCGGTGCAATCTCGATCATATCACCGTTACTGATGCCATGCGCAGCTGCACGGGAAGTATGTATCCACGCGACATTTTCAGGCATCTGTTCGTGCAGCAGCGGGTTGTTGACTGTATGGCCCTGCGTGTGCACTCCCACCCGTCCGAAGGCAATGCGGTATGCTCCTTCAGGCGGGGCCGCAGGTGCTTCGTAAGGTTTCAAGGTGTGTATGCCTGCACCGGACCACTTGCCGCTGACCATCTCCAGCTTGCCGCTGGGGGTGGGAAAGCTTTCAGGCGTGCGGTATACAGGTTTATCGGCCAGCTCCACAAAACCTTTGGCTGAAAATTCTTCCAGCTCCACTCCTGTGTTCTGCAACTGGTATTTCCAGATGTCTTCAATGCTGTTGAAGGCCAGCTTTTCCATTCCGGGACACGTATCTGCCAGACGCTTGGCTAATCCACACAGGATTTCCCAGTCGGCACGGGTATTCTGTGTAGGCTGCATGGCCCGTTTGCGGACAAAAAACTGGGGCTTGAGTCCGGCTTTAGCCGCGATGATGCTTTCACGCGAAAGGTAAGGTGAAAGCGGTAACACAACGTCCGAATGCCACGCCGTATCAGACCAGCTGAAGGTGACACTGACGAGAAAATCAAGCCCGTCCCATTTGCGTTTGAGCGCTTCGGGGTCCGGCATGGCCATCAGCGGGTCATGGCGGAAGCACAAGTATGCTTTCACCGGATAGGGATCACCCGTTTCAATGGCATCGTAGGCAAGGTTGACCAGTCCCGGTCCGGCGTCGAACTGAGGATGTTTCCATCCTACTCCGTCTGCACGCTTTTCATCAGGCTTGGGAAGCAGTGCGGCCAGCTTGGTAAGACCCTTGCGGCCTATATCACCGGGGGTGTTTATCAGCGGCAGCCCCCCTTTGGTTCCGATGGCGCCAAGCAGGGCGTTAATGATATATGCGGTGCGGCATACAAAGAATGAGTCGTCATAGCGGGCTACCATCCACCCAGGGTGCCAGATGACAGCAGGGGCGGCTTCGGCAACCTGCTGAGCCAGTTCGGTAATACGCGCGGCGGAAATACCGGTTTCTTTTTCCGCCCACCGAGGTGCGTACGGTTTGACGAATGCAGCCAGCTCATCAAAGTCGGGAACGTAGTTAGCCCCCGACTCTTTGTTGTACAGGGCCAGTGCGATCAGCTGGTTGTTCACGGCAAGGGTGAAGGCATAGTCCGTTCCGGGGCGAACCATGTAAAAGTTGTCTGCCTTGCTGGCGCTAACAGATGCCCGGATATCGATAACACTCAGTTTGCAGCCGCTATCAAGGGCATCCATGACGCCGTTACATTCTGCCACGTTGATGGCTTCCAGAATATTACGGGTTTGCAGGATAATATGACGGCAGTTTTTCAGGTCATAAGCAACCTGCTTGCGCCCCAGCCCCATTACAGACTGTGCCGCGTGCTGGACATTGCGTGCGCAGGAAGCATCATGGTTGCAATAGTTGGGCGATCCCAGCCCCCGGACAAAAGCCTGATGCAGGTCAACAAACGGCCCGCCGCGGTCACTCCACAGCACGCTGCGTCCGCCGTGTTCGGCAATGACTTTTTTCAGGTTGTCAGCAACGTAGTCCAGTGCTTCGTCCCATGATGCTTCACGCCACTTACCCTCGCCGCGTTCTCCGGTACGAATGAGCGGAGTTACGGGCCGTTCGGTGTCATATTCCAGTTCCATGCCCGCTGCGCCTCTGGCGCATAACGCACCTTTTAACGCCGAGTGCGGGTTGCCCTGTATCCATACGGCTTTGTTATCGCGTTTTTCCACCATGATGGGGCAACGCACACTGCACATGCCGCAAACACTGTAAACAGCTTGGTTTTCTTCCATTCGTTCCTCCGCGATTGGGTGAGCCTGCTTATCTGCGTCTAAAAATTAATCTGACAAAAGTATTTCAAGCGGACAGCTTTGGAAAGGACTTGCCTGATTGTGATTTAAAGTACAAGCGGCGGTGCGTTTTTTCGTTATGCCTTGGAAATGAAATAAGGACTCTGTGAAAACAGGTAAATGATTGAAATGGAGCGCCTGTCCGGAGAGGGCATTATTTTAATGCATCACTGTATAGAAAGTGCGGGTATATAATTGGGCAAGGAATATGAATGGGTCATACTCGTTGTGGTATGGGGAATTGTATCAGGGCGTGCGGGCGTAATGCATGAGGCATCGTGGCATACACAGGCATACACGCGCATGCGTCCGCCGTTGTCTTTGGCCTCTGCCTTTGCCGTAAGCTGCTTTAGCTGCTGGCCCGCGTCAAAGCCGATACGCAGCGACACCGTAAATTCCTTTGGCTTTACGCCTTTATTCACGGTGCTGGTGCTGCTTGTTTCGCCGGAAAGATCTTCATTTTTTATCTGCAACGAGCCTTGCACCATCAGGCCAAAGCCCGGCAGCGAATAGTCGTCCAGCATCAGAAATTTGCTCATAGCCCGAAAACCTCTTTAAAAGCAGCCACACGCGGCGCAGCGCCCACCCAGCAGACTGCGGCGCACAGTTTGAAAGCCGCAGCCGGTGCGCCGCCTGTCTTTAGCTGGCGTGCCATGTTTTCCGCATCACCCGTAAGGTACCGTGCCAAGCCGCTGCCGCCTGCCAGCTGGCTGCATAGCTTTGCCCATGCGGCATCCTGCCGTGCCACATGCTCGGCCCGTGCTGCCAGCAGCGCGTGTAATTCCGCTTCCGGCGTGGTGTTTTCTGCGTTGTAACTTTCTGCCTGTGCCAGCAGCGGGCCCAGAGTTGTTTCCATGCGGCGCACTGTGCCGTGCCTATGCGGTGGGGCTGCTATCCAGCGCGGCTCACGCGGGGCCGTGGTGGTGATGAATTTGTCAGACTCCAGCGCATCGAGCTGCGCAGATCTGCGCTGTGCCAGTTGCAAAGACGTTACAGGAAAAACCGCATTAAACGCCTGTAGCAGCCGCGCAAACGCCGCATGATCCGGCGCATGAAACAGCAGCACCACGGCGGCAAGACTGTCTGCTTCCGGCGTATCTGATGAAACGAGCGGCTCTTCCACATCTGTCAGCTTGTCCGCCAGTGCAGTTATGCATTCTGCCGGAGTCAGGTAGCTATAGTCCCCGCGCCTGTCGCCCACGGGGTGCACATACGGATGCACGCACACAAAGCGCCCGCCCGATGCCACCAGTGCATCCAGCCGGCTGCGCAATGCCACGGCACCGCCAGCAGCAGAGGCCAGCGGGGATGCCTGCGGCAAGGCACCGCCCGTTACAGCGGCCAGCCGTGCCTGTGTGGCGGCAACATCGGCACCTATGCCGCTTAGTACGCCATCCAGCCCCGTGCGAATGGTTGCCGCCGTGCTGGAAGGCGTAAATGCCGTGCCCTGCCAAGCGCTCATTTATACGGCCCCCTGCCCGTTTTCAGCCCCACTTTCCGTCTGTGCCAGCGTATACACAGGCACAATGGCGGCAATAGCTGCTTTGGCATCGGAATCAGGCAGGCTTTCGGTTGCCTCTAAAGCATCCTGATACGCCAGCCGCTGCCCCACCACATGACCGGACACAGCCACCCATGCTGTACGGTTGGCAAGTATGCGCGTGCCAAGGTCTGCCACGGTCATACCTCGCGCAGCCGCAATGGCCCGAACCAGCGGTGCAGGTGCGTCCGGATTCGCCTGCAGGGCTTCGGCCTCTGCCGCCTGCTGATCCCACGTCTGGCGTTCCAATGCGCCGTATTCGGTAGCTAGCCGGGTCAGGATTGTTTCGGCCCCGTCGCGTATTTCCGCCTGTTTTGCGGTGTACAGCTCTGCACGGCTAGGTGCAGGCGGTGCGGGGGGAATAACAGCAACAGGATAGCCGTTTTCATCGGGCCGGATGATTTTGCCCTGTGCCTGCGCTGCCATCAGGGCGGCATGGTCTGCGGGGCTTATTTCTACCGCATCGGCGGGAATGCTGCTGCCGTGGATGGCGGGATGGTAAAAGCCGTTTGTTGTGGGGCTGTACACCACCTGATTAGGGTTAACGTATCCCTTGAACTCTTCCGGAATGGCATAGGTATGCACCATCTGCCCCGCATCGGGCTTGCCTTCTGTACGGTCTACCGGCAGGTCGGGGTTTAAATCCGGCACCAGCGCCAGCAAAAATTGTCGATAACCAGCGGCTCGCCTGCCGCCTGTTTGCGGGCTATCAGGCTTTCGCCCGCCAGCGTGATTGCAGTAGCCATTTATTCCTCGCTCGCGTTCAGGGTTATACTGTCGTTGCTAAATTCACATACCTGCACACGCACGGTGCAGGGCGGCACGGCGGCACGTTCCATGGTGTAATCGTTGCCGAACTCGCACACCCGCATACCCACAGGCAGCGGGGTAATAATCTTCCAGCGATACCGCCTGCAGGTGCGCCCG
>NZ_JBKEBF010000026.1:0-28229 GCF_047973035.1 Oleidesulfovibrio sp. | reverse complement strand
GCCACCCCAGAAAAGAAGATCCCACAAGAATAACGTTTCTCATCAAACATATTTCTCATTTTGGGTGTACAAAGAAGGGCGAAATCCAGAGTTTTTCTCATTTTGGATTTCGCCCTTCTTTTTATCCGAAACAGTCGACCTATACTCACTAGAAGGCCGCGCCAGTAGCGGATTTGGCCTATATCTGTCCTATGTTTGTCCTATCTGTTTTAGGCTCCACGCTATTTCTCATCTTGGCTGTCCCCCTATAAAGGGCAAAAACCCTTGCACTGACGGTACATACTCAGATTTCACCGTTATGGTGGCAGATGCTCTTGACGGAAAACTGGCGGCACTTGCCGGTTTTTCAGAGACGATGCGCGAAGTGGTGGCACAGGGCGGCAGCGCCGAAGATTGGTATGTGACTCCGCTTGTTCTTGGTCCCAAAAAAGACATGATGCTGATGTCTGATGTCTATATCGGCAGGAAGGACATGAGCAACAAAGAAAAAGAAGCCGCCGAACGCTTCATGCGCTTTATGCTTGAACCGTCGACGTATCAGGGCATTCTGTTTCCCTACGGTGCGCCGCCCCGCTATGTTATTCCTGCACGTATGAGTGTGATGGCATCCGGCCCGTTTGCACACGATACCTACTATAAGCGTTTGTATCAGGCCATTAACACGGCAACTAACTTTCCCAATCAGGGCGTGCCGGAGAATAAAGACCGTATATTCAACGGAGTGCTGCCTTACCTGAGAGCCGACGCGCTGCCTGAAGATTTTCCCGCAAAGGATGTCAAAACAAGCAAGCCGCCCGTCAAACGTTCCTTGCCTGTCCATCGCAAGGCCAGATGGCAGAAGCATGAAAAACACACGATTATTGACGAACCTCTGGTGCCTGTCAGCCAGTAATCTGCAGATGATGAACATATGCCGCCCCGGAAACGGGGCGGCGTTTTTTGTGCACTTCCCCGTCAGGGGCAGACAATTTTTGCTGGCTTGTGTTGATTATCGCGGGCGCGGGTAGGCGGTGCGAGATGCGGGGCTTCCAGACTATACAGATACATTGGACAAAGATGAGGTGCATGCGGCACGCTTCTTCGTGTGCAGCATAGGAAGAATGGTACAAAATTATTAAGATACTCAGTGCAGCTGCAAGGCCGTACGTGACTAATTGGTTGAATCTAGCGGTATGAAGGTTTGGTGACAAATAGCGGACGGAAGGGGGGGGAATGAAAATGTGAGCGCGAATAAAGCAGGCGAGGGGGAAACCTTGCACCCCAGCCAGCGCATAAAAGCAAAAAACAAGACGGTATGAACCGTCTTGTTTTCAACGCATGGAACTTCAGCCGACAAACGCTGACAGAAAATAGCGTACGGACTTTTTATACGAAAAAGTCTGATTCGTCACGCAGCAGCTTGCGAGCGATGTCTTTTGAATCGACCTGATACTCGCCGGAGTCGACTTTCTGCTTTATGGCGTCAATTTTTTCCTGACGGACTTCAGGCGCAGACAATGCGCCGGAATACGCTTCGGTGCGCAGACGTGCCGTGTTCGAAAGGCTGACGCGATCTCCGCCGCCGGAAGAGGCTGACTCGGATGATTTACGCGACTTGCCGCTATGTTTGTTTTCCGCTTTATCAAGCGTTGTCTGGTATTGGTCGAGCTTGTTCAGCAGATTCTTAATTTGCATATCAACCTCCCCGAGGGACGCTGCAACTCTTATAGCATGGTGTCGTCCACCTTGTCCAAGGTGATGGCCCACAGCCGGTCCATGAGCTCTGCTTTCTCACCTGTTTTCAATTCCACGGGGCCTTCCGGCGTATCGCGGAATATCTGCATCTCCAGCTCGGTAGGCGGATATTTGAATATCAGCGGGAAACCCGCTTCTGCCTCAAGCTGCTGTTTGATGCTGAGGACAATGGGATTGTCACTGCCGGAGAGAATGAGGTTTTCTACCACTTCTCTTGCAATGCGCTCCACCATCATCTTACGTTTTACGTCTGCGGGGATGGCGCTGGCTTCCTCCCCTGCCGCCATTCGCAAGGCATGCCTGTAGCGAGCCAGCCTGCGGGCGGTTACGAGCTGCTTATCGTACTGTAGCAGCATGTTGCGGACATAAAACGAATTATCGGTCACAACGTTCTCCCCTCATCTACTCTTATCGGTAGGGTTAGAGAGAACTTTAGGGTCTGAGGGAATTTTTTTTACGTTTTGTCCTTATTTTTCTTAACGGCATATTTACGTGAATCATTAGGGGAAAAATACAGAAAAAGGAGCAATACATTATAACAGGTAAGTGCGGACATCGCTGCGGTCAGCTGGAGCATCAGACATGCGGCCTCAGATTTCAGGCTTTAGGTGCAGGTGATAACTGAGCGGACAGGCAGAATCGTGTGTAATGAACGTGGCAGGTTTGTGGCGGATTTTTGTATTGCTGTCGTGTGGATATGAAAATCCGGAATGGCGCAGCTTACCAACGGTCGGTTTATCAGCTGTGCAACTTATCAGCGGTGCAGCTTGCGAATGGTGCAGCCACCGGTGCTGCCCGCATATACATATGGCAGCGTGCCCGCCCGTAACGGGAAAAGGCCGAATCTGTCTGCGGACCTGAAGCTCCTGCTGTTGCGTGCGGCAGTAAAATGAGGCATCAGGCCTTTGGTAAGCGGGAAGATGAGGCACCATGTGTTGCCGTGTCTGTCCGTAAAGGGAGACTTTTCTATGAAAAATGGGCCATTCGTTGCCACTTGTCCGGTTGTTCTGGCTTCGGGGTCGCCCCGCAGGCAGGAGTTTTTGCACTCCTTCGGTATTGATTTTACAGTGGATACTGACGGAGCACAGGAACCTGCACCGGAAGAGGGCGAAAATGCCGTCACATACGCCTGCCGTTCCGCCTGTGCCAAAACTGTACCCGTTGCAGCACGGTATAGTGACTCATGTGTTATCGGAGCAGATACCGTGGTGGTGCTGGATGGCGAAATTATGGGCAAGCCTCAAAATAACGACCATGCTTTTGATATGCTCAGCCGTCTTGCCGGAGTCCGGCATCAGGTTATAAGCGCGTGTTGCATCAGCCTGCCACGACGGACTCAGCCTTTAGTCCTTCATACTGTGACAGATGTGCACATGTACAAATGGGATGCGGCAACGCTGCGGGCATACATAGCAACGGGCGAACCTGCAGACAAAGCCGGTGCATATGGAATTCAGGGAATCGGAGCATTTCTGGTGTCACGCATTGATGGTTCTTGGAGTAACGTTGTCGGCATGCCGGTAACGGAGTTGCTTGAAGTGTTGAAGGCAAATGGTGTCGTTGCTCCTGTCGTGACCGGAGGTAACTTGGCGTAAGCCGGAGAAGAACATGCACAGGCTGCAACAGCATGGTCATGGAGGCTGGCATGCCTTATCCGCAGGAATACCAGATTGCTACGATACAATTTAATGACTTTTTGTCAGACGTGAAACGGAATGCTTCTCTTGCCACCAGCCATATGGTGTACACAATGACACAAAGCGTTTTGCAGGTTTTCCGCAGACGGCTGACTGTTTCTGACGCCATACGTTTTTCGAACATTCTTCTGGCAGCTATCAGAGCTCTTTTTGTAGCGGACTGGGACCCTGATGAGGGTGTTGTTGCTTTTATGGAACGATCTGCAATGCTTGAAGAAATTATGTCCTTACGCACGGAGCATAATTTTGCCTTTATGACCGATGATGCTATTCTTGATGTTGCCAAGGCATTAAGAAAACACGTTGATTGTGACAAATTAGATGAGTTGCTGAAGCGTTTTCCTGACGGTGCACTGCAATTCTGGCAAGTTGAATGAATGATACGGACTGCCAAAGATGAGTGCGGGGGATATTTTTGCGGGAACTGCTGACGGTACGTGGAAGGACATGAGGGGCTGTTGAAGGAATTTTTGCCGTTAGAGTGCGCTTGCCGCTGTACTAAAGCTGGGCGGGGTGAGTTTACGCTTATTTCTGCGGGGCTGTGTTTTCTGACGTATCACTATGAATGGAATAAATGATGATTGGAATTTCTGCATATACATGGCTGGATAACCTTGCGCTGTTTATAGCCCGCGGATTCGGGTCAGGCCTTAGCCCCGTGGCACCGGGGACGTTTGGCACGCTGCTGGGCGCTTTGCTTGCGCCGTTTCTTTTTTTGCCGTTGTCGTTTCCTGCCAGATTGGTGGTGCTTTTGCTGTTGTTCATGGTCGGCTGCTGGGCCGCAGGCAGGGCAGAAGTGCTGCTGGGCCGCAAAGATCCCGGTGAAGTGGTAATTGATGAAATATTCGGCCTGTGGCTGTGCCTGCTACCGTTTGCCAGCGTTTCCACCACAGGGCTTGTGTGGGCTTTTATCCTGTTCCGTATTTTTGACATAGCAAAGCCGTGGCCTGTGCGGCAGTCTGAGTACTGGTTGCCCGGCGGGGGCGGTATCATGCTGGACGACGGCTTTGCCGGATTATGGGCGATGATTGTATTTGCCCTTGGTTATTTTTTCTGATCAGACAACGCGGGTGGATTTGTAAGGACTTTGGTATGTCTGATTGATATTAAAGAACGTCTGTGTGCATTTTTTATTAATTTCCCCTGTCGTGACGCTCGGCAGGGGTTTTTGTTTTCAGATGGAGGGAATAACAGACACCGGGCATGCATGAATGTGCCCAGCATTGTTTTGCACAGGAGTGTGCGTAAGAATGTTCTTAACTTTGTAACATATTGTTTATTTGTATTAATTTATATTTTTTGAACGTGCGAAAAGGGTGCGGAAGGATGAAAAAACTACCGCGCATTGATACAGTTCAGCGACAGAGGTGTATTGCCGGTGGGAAAGGATAGAATGGTAATTTGCCGGTCACGTGCAGGTGTTGTCGGCTTTGGCTGGTTGCTGTGCAGCAAAAGTAAATTGAAAAGCCGGAAACGGTTTTTCCGGTTCCGGCCTTGGTTATCTCTGACAGCGTAACAGGTATCAGATTGCAATTCGCTCGCTTATGGTGCGTCTTCATCTTCAATTGCTTCACGGGGAATGATGATGCGGGCCGCCCGTTCAAAGAAAATATAGTCCCATGCCCATGTGAACATGACAAAAAGACGGTTTCTGAAGCCGACCAGATACATAAGGTGTACGAAAAGCCAGAGCACCCACGCAACGAAGCCTGTTGCCGTTTTGCCTTCCTTCAAGCGGACAACAGCGGCCGCGCGGCCTATGGTAGCCATCGAGCCTTTGTCGCGGTAGCGGAATGCTCTGAGCGGTTTGCCTTTTAGTGAAGCTAGAATATTTTCTGCTGCCAGAGCGCCCTGCTGCGTTGCATTGGGAGCGATGAGCGGAGCGGGGGAATCGCCCTGTGGCAACGCCATATCACCGGCAACATAAATATCCGGATCGTCTTCCAGCTGGAGTGTCGGCAATACAGGAACCCTTCCGCCGCGGCCTGTGGGCAATCCCATCGAAGCAGCCTGCCCGTGGCCTTGCACCCCTGCTGTCCATACGACCGTTTCAGTGCGAAGCGGGCTACAATCTTCCAGTTCAACGCTGGTTTTTGTCACGCCGGTAACTTTGGCATTCAGCCGTACATCAACGCCCATCTTGGTAAGACGCTCAAATGCGTAACTGCGCAGGTGGTCAGGGAAGCCGGCCAGCAGACCATCGCCCGCTTCCAGCAGAACGACTCGCGCCTGCCCTGTGTTCAGCGTAGGAAAGTCTTTGGTCAGCGGCTGCCGGATAAGTTCTGCCAGCGCACCTGCATATTCAACGCCTGTCGGTCCGCCGCCTACAACTGTATAGGTAAGGATGCGGTCCTTGCGGTCAGAATCAGGCTCATGTGTTGCCTGTTCAAAGCACGATACAATGTGGTTACGTAGCGTGATGGCCTGCTCAAGGTTTTTCAGACGGAAGCAATTTTTGTCGGCACCTTGTACCCCGTAAAATGCCGTAAAACTGCCCATGGCAATAATCAGCTTGTCAAAAGGAATATCCGGTCCGTCTGTTTTCAGCACCTTGTTTTCGGCATCAACCTGACGGACATCGCTCATCACAAAGCGAACATTACGATGCTTTCTGAAGATTGCCCGCAGCGGATAGGCTATCTGCCCGGGTTCAAGCTCTGCTGCCGCAACCTGATAGAGCAGCGGCAGAAACGTATGGTAGTTGTTGCGGTCTACCAGAATGATATCCAGATTTTTATTGCGGGCCAGCCTGCGTACTGCCCATACGCCTGCAAACCCTCCGCCTGCGACGACAACCCTTGTCCGGCCATTGGCTGATGTATTCATACCGAGTACTCCCGTATGTGTATTGTGCGGTGCTCGCTATAGAACGATGCCTGATCACAGTATAGTATAGACGAAGCAGCCGGTTAGGTAAACAGATTCTCAGCTGGTGGCGGTCTATTGCAAAGAAGGCTATGGTCGCCGTGAACTACCAAGGATTGCGGAGCGCACTATGGGAAAGCTGAATGTTGATGATCTGAAAACCGGCATGGTACTGGCCGAAGACGTAATGGGGCGTGACGGACGCAGGCTGCTTGGGGCGGGGGCGGAACTTGAAGAACGTCATTTGCGCATATTCAAAGCATGGGGAGTAACCGAGGCCGACATAGAAGGGGTTGACCGTTCGGATATGGAACAGGAGCTTGAGGCGGAATTGCCGCTTGAAGTGCTTGAGGCCGCACGTGCCCGCATCGAACAGCACATGCACAGCCATAGTGATTCCGAGTTGGAACATGAATTGCGGCGTATAGCCACTCTCCGCTTAAGTCATACCATTTTGCGTAACGAGTTGGCAGCAGCACCGGATTTCGGGCTGGAGGCCCTGCGGGAAGCAGCAGAAAAAGACGACTACAATAAAGAAGTTTCAACAGTACACAGCGTCGTTGATGATCAGGTTCAGTTGCTTTCTTTTCCGGATATTTATTTTCGTATCGTCAAGGTGTTGGAGTCCCCGAGTAGTTCTTCGCGCAAACTGGCCGAGGTTGTCAGTACGGATTCCAGTCTGACGGCCCGTTTACTGCGTCTGGTAAACAGCCCTTTTTACGGATTTCCTTCCAAAATTGATTCCATTTCCCGTGCGATAACGTTGATTGGCGCAAATGAGCTGGTAACGCTGGTTCTGGGTATTTCTGTCATGAAGGTTTTCGCAGGTGTACCCGCGGGCAGTTTTAATATGCGCAGCTTTTGGGAGCATTCCATCCTGACGGGAGTGTTTGCGCGGCTGATTGCCGGACATAAAATGGGGCTGTCCGAAGAGCGATTGTTTGTGGGCGGTCTGCTGCATGATCTGGGGGCGCTGCTGATGGTCAGCAGGCATCCGCACACCATGTGCCGGACTCTTGTATACGCCTGCGAGCAGGAAGTTCCACTGTACAAGGCGGAAAAAGCTGTTTTCGGCTTTGACCATGCAGCGGCAGGAAGTCTGCTGATGAACAGATGGAAACTGCCGGACGGGCTGGTCCGTATGGTAGGATACCATCATGCGCCGGACAGGGCGCGGGCGCCGATTGATGCCGCGGTAATCCACCTTGCTGATATTCTGTCATTTTTGTATCGCATTGAAGACGTACCCACCGGCCTGATTTTGCCAGCGTTGAACGAGGCGGGTATGGATAAACTGGGGCTGGCTCCATCGACCATCGAAACCATGATGACACAGGCAGAGCGGCAGTTTGAGGCCATCGTAGCTGTTTTTTTTGAAGAGTAGCTCTATGGTTATAAGCAAACTGTGTACAGGAATGGCTCATGACGCATGTAAATGATGATACTCCCGAACTGCAGCAGACGGCTGTGCCGGATGAACGCAGGGCCACGCTTGCCGCACTGGAGCTTGCAGCCACGCTAAGCCACTTTGAACAGCGGCTGGACAGGATGGACGGCGTTGACGCCATTCTGGGCGAGACTGCCACTAAAGTGCAAGGGCTTGTGGGTATGCAGGCATGGTCATTTTTTCTGGTGGACGAAGAAAGCGGCGATTTTTCATGTGCCCTTGCCAGCAGCCCCCGCGATCGCACGCGTTTTGAGCGTGAAGTGGACAGTCTGATTGAAGATAAAACTTTTGCCTGGGCGCTGGGGCGGAACAGGGCTGTCGTGATTCCTTCGACCACCGGCGCAAATAATCACCTGCTGTTGCATCCGCTGGCAACATCTTCCGGCTTGTGGGGGATGTTTGCGGGAATTCCGCAAAAGGATGCCGAATCTTCAGACATGGGTTTTTATCTGCTGACCGTGGTGTTTTTTTCGTGCGCTTCCATGCTGGAAAGTTACACGTTGTACCGCAGATTGCAGCACGCCAACGAAGGTTTGGAACAGCAGGTTGCAGAGCGTACCAGTGCATTGGTTGAAGCTAACACAAGTCTTGCCCATGAAGTGGAAGAGCGGCGGCAGGCAGAAAAAAATCTGCGTAAGACATTAGGCGAAAAAGAGTCATACCGGCAGCATCTGGAAGCTGTGTTTTCCAGCATTAAAGACGCTATCATTTCTGTGGACCTGTCAGGGGTTGTGGTCAACCTGAATGCCGCAGCCGAAGAAATGCTGCAGCGTAACGCAGAGGGCGTTGTCGGGCTGCACTATACGGAGCTTCAACCTGCCTGCTCAAATGCTTTTCATGATGTGCTCGCTTCCACACTCGCATCAGGGACGCCTGTCAGAGAGTTTCGTGCCGTCAGTGAAGACGGCGCTCATGTTATGATTCTCGGCAGTACCCCGCTGATTTCTCTTGATGATGAATTTTCCGGCGCGGTGTTATCCGGCAGGGATATCACCCGTCTGGCTACGCTTGAAGAGCAACTTCGTGAGCGTCATTCATTCAGCAATCTTATCGGACGCAGTAAAGTTATGCAGTCCATGTTCGGCCTGCTGGAAAACCTTGCTGCCTACGACACCACCGTGCTTGTTACCGGAGAGTCCGGTACAGGCAAAGAGCTGGTGGCCGAGGCTCTGCATTACAACGGTGCCCGTTCCGGCGGGCCGCTGGTAAAGGTTAACTGCACCGCTTTGTCTGAAAGCCTGCTGGAAAGTGAACTTTTCGGTCACGTGCGAGGGGCGTTTACGGGAGCAGTGCGCGACCGTGCAGGGCGCTTTGAAACCGCCGAAGGCGGAACGATATTTCTGGATGAGATTGGCGACATCTCCATGCGCATTCAGGTTCTGCTGTTGCGTTTTCTCGAATCTAAAGAGTTTGAGCGCGTCGGGGACACCAAACCGAGGCGTGCAGATGTACGGATTGTGGCAGCTACCAATGCAGACCTTGGCAGGCGCATTCAGGAAGGGACATTCAGAGCTGATCTTTTCTATCGTTTAAATGTTACTAATATTCACCTGCCGCCGTTGCGCGAGCGTCGGGAAGATATCCCGCTTCTTGTACAGCACTTTACCGAGCGGTGTAACCGTGAGCTGGGCACGCAGGTTGGCGGAGTGGATGAAGGGGCTATGGCCGCGCTTGTGAGTGCGCCGTGGCCGGGAAACGTCCGTGAACTCAAGCATACGCTGGAACATGCATGCGTGCTTTGCCGTCAGGGATACATCAGTCCGGCTCACCTGCCTGCGGAGTTAATGCAAGTACCTTCTGCGCAGATGGCAGCAGGCAGGGACAGGGGGCAGGTACCGGATATGGTACTTGCAGATTCTTCCGGGTCCGGCAACGGCACTGTACCAACAGCAACTCCGGCAGGTCAGAATGCCGTCAATTTTATTGTTCCCTCAGGCTTTGGCCGCAAAAAGCTGGATGAAGCAACTATACGCGACGCCATTAATCAGGCTGGCGGTAATAAAGCGTTAGCGGCACGGATGCTGGGTGTGGGCCGTGCCACACTGTATCGCAAGATGCAGGCCCTGAAAATTTCGTAACTGTATCCCACTGTGTCTCCTTTGGGGTGTCTCATGTGTCTCAGTTGAGACGCTATTTGAGACATATGTCTCAAGAGAGACGTATCGTATTCAGGTCTGAGACACTCATTTATACTCGTATTTTCCCGCAATGCTTTGTTATTGCGGGTTTTTTATTTGTTGGCACATGTCTTGGATATACAGAAGTAAAGGATAAAGGGGGGTACCGGCATGGTAACAGTGGTTACTCCAGAACAGTTTGCCGATTTACTGCAAATGGAAACCAGACCGGTGTTGGCGGGATGTCTGCAAAGAGACTCCGGATTTATGGAACAGTGCATGATCCTGCAGGCGGTTGCAACAGCAGCCGGAAAAGACGCACAGATTTGCCTGCTGGACCCGGATTGGCTGAACGAATTTTGTAAGAAGTATTCCATAAGCGGCACGCCTTCGTTTCTGTTGTTCGAAAAAGGAAATGAACAGGGACGGTTTCTAGGCAAGGCCGAACTGCACAACCTGCTACGGATGGTACGGGTGAAAGAAAGTAAAGTGGAAGGCTTCTATGACAGGCAACGTAGAAATCTCAGACTTGATATGGAGCTGAGCAGCGCCGGAAGCTGGGTATAAGAATTAAAAAAAGCGATGCGGCATAGCCGGGGGATGCGCCTGATTGATCCCGGAAGGCGTACGGAACCATGCCGCAGATACCGGCCGGACGTTGTCCGGCAAGTCGAAGCCGGAGCTAGTCAGGAAGGACTACGCGGCCAAAGGCCGCAGCAGACGGACACGAGATGATAAAGGGCGTGCGTATTACCAGCGGGGGCTGGACGGGGGGACGCGCCATAGCCCATACCATGCGCAATCAGTGTGCGCGGCCTGCGGGGCCCACCCTGTCTTCGGGGGTTGACAGGATTGCAGAGAACCCGCGCACACTGCGCATATTTCGCGGCCATAAGCCGCACGGGCAGGAAGTACAGGCATACCGCTTCTTGCCCAAGGCCCACACAAGCGTAATGCGAGGTTTGCGTGGCCGCCAGTGCCGGATGATTCGTTGCCGGGGGGAAGGCATATCCGGGGGGAATGCCAGGACAAGTTCATCGCACTGGTGGCTGCGCTATTCCAACGCAGGGGCTGACAGATTACAAATCGGATGATGCGATTATAAATCCCGGGGGGGATTGCATTATCCGCCGGTGGAATCTTCATGATTAACCGGTAGTAAAAAAAGCGGTCTGCTTACTAAGCAGACCGCTTTTCTTTATTGCGGGTCGCGTTTGCGCTCAACAGGCTCGCCCGCTTTTGGGGCAAAGCTCGGCGTCACTGATAAGGTCTGCCAGCGTGAACGAATTCAGCTTTTCATACATGGCTTTCGCGGCCTCGTTCCAGATGGTTCTGGTCAGGCAGTAATCCATGCGGGGGCAGCACGGTTCCGGATCTACACATTCAAAAGTGGGAACCGTTTCCTCCAAAGCGAAGACAACATCGCCCAGCAGAATGGTCTCCGGTGATCTGGACAGCATATAGCCACCCTTGGAGCCCAGTTTGCTGCTGATATAGCCGGCACCCTTCAATACCCTGATAAGCTTTTCAAGGTACTTCATGGAAATGCCCTGACGATCTGCAATTTCCTTGATGGAAACCGGATGGTCGTCACCATGTGTGTTCATGGCGATGTCGAGCAGCATGCGCGTACCGTATCGGCTTCTTGTGGTAAGCTTCATGGGTATCCTGCGGTGGATGCGGATGCACAAGGCATCACGGGGAGCGAAACGGGGCGAAGGCGTATGCCCCCACCCCGGTGTGCTATTCGTCGTCCTCGGCCTTAAGATGATCGGGTACGATGGCCATTTTGATAATCAGGGGCTTCAGGAAGCTCCACTTGATGCCGATTTCGTACTCTTCCTCAAGATCGCGGATGGCGTCCCAGCAGTTGTGGCAGGGGGCAACCACAAGGGTGGCGCCTGTTGCCAGAATCTGGTCACGCTTTGTCTGCAACGCTTTGTTACGCTCTTTACGGTACTTGCCGATACCGTTAAAACCGCCACCGCCGCCGCAGCAGTAGTTGTGTTCGCGGTTGGGTGTCATTTCGCGGAAGTCTTCTGCAATGTAGCTCATGATCTCGCGGGTGAAGTTGGCAAGACCGTGGTTACGCACGTAGTTACAGGAATCCTGCAACGTGCAGGGCTCTTTGATCTTTTTTGAAGGATCAATTTTGATTTTACCTTCGCGCAGAGCCTCGGCAACCCATTCTACGTAGTGCATGCACTTTACCGGCGGCAGACCGTCTTCACGTCCGGCCCAGTAGGGGCCTTCGATCACGGTGGCACGGTGTGCGTGACCGCATTCGGTACCGACCATGCGCTTGGGCTTCAGGCGCTCCATGGCGTCGTAGACTTTATCAACCTGCATTTTGCAGGCAGCCCAGTCTCCGGCAAACATGGAAAGCGAGGTCTGTTCCCAGCCTTCACTGGGTACCGTCCAGTCTTCACCGGCAAGGTGGAACAGGATGGCCGCCTCTGCAAGGTCTTCGGGGTAGTGCTTGGGCTCACGTGCGTTCAGCGTATACATGATGTCTGCGCCGACTTTATCAATGGGAATGGTCAGGCCCGGCCATTCTTCGGCGGTTTCCTCTTCCATCCATTCGCAGGTTTCAACCCAGTCTTCAGTGGTAACGTCCATCTGGGCGCTGTATACGCGGTGCATGCCGGAACCGATTTTCAGTTCCCACGGCACAAATCCCTGGGAGTACAGAAGGCCGCGCAGGTAACTGAACATAACGCCCATATCAATGCCGTGGGGGCAGTACATGCCGCAGCGGTTGCAGCAGGTGCACTGCGACCACGCCACTTCCATGCAATGCTGCATGAAGGCGTTGTCCACTTTGCCCTTGCGCTTAACCAGTTCGCCAAGCGTAGACTGGATTTTGTATGCAGGCACCTGTTTCGGGTCGCGGTCGTTCACGCGATACAGGAAGCAGCTGTCGGCGCACATGCCGCAGTGGGCGCATATTTCCAGCCAGGTACGGATACGCGACTGGCAGGTCTTCTCGATGGTAGCCCACAGAGCATCCGTGTCTACATCGAGCGAATTCATTTCTTCGTAGTACTGATTGCCACCTTTGTCGCCGAGCAGGGCTTTAAGGTCCTCTTCGGTGTTCACAGGTTGCTTATTACAGAACTTACCTTCAGGCATTGTTCACTCCTTCTGGATGGGCCGGTTACCAGGGGAAACCGGCAGTGCGCTTCATACCGCCGCGCTTGATGTTGTAATCCATGCCAAGCTGGCCGCGGGACATAAAGAACAGTGCCACGTGCGACAGTTTGGTGAACGGAATCAGAACCAGCAGCAGTTCGCCCGCTATGATGTGCAGGACCAGCCAGAACTGGTAGTCGCCCACATGCAGACGCGCGATAAGACCGGTCAGGAACGGGGCCACGGATACGGCCAGAATGAACCAGTCATATACGGTGGTCAGAATGCGGACTTCAGTCAGGGCGACGCGGCGTATAGCCAGCATGGCAGCGCCGACCAGAGCGGCAACTGTCAGGCCGTCAGCAAGCCACCAGGGCAAGGTGGGCAGGCTGAAGCCGAAGCGCTCTTCCAGAATAACGTTGTGGCCGATAAGAAACAGCGGTACCAGCACGGCGCCGATGTGAAACAGGAAGAAGCCGACAGCCATAAAAGGCTGTTCGCGCCAGCTGTAAGTTCCCATGGGGGTCAGCCAGCTGAGCACGGAGCGAACGGCTCCGCGCAGTCCGATACTCATATGGGGCTTGTACGCCACCCTGTCGAGCTTCCAATCAAGGCCGCGGATGTACAGGATTACCCGTGCCAGCAGCCCGCCGAAGCAGACCACCAGGGAAATCCAGAGCATGGGGCCGGTCAGGAATTCGATCATTGTTGTCTCCTTGCTTGCTAAGACGTGTGTTCAAGGTCGCAAGTTAGAACTTGCGCATCTTCTCGTCCCGACCGGTCAGGAACTTCCAGAAGCCGACAAAACAGAGCAGCACCACGCCCATCAGGATGTAGGTAACACCCTTGGAGTGCAGCATGAACTCATGAAGCGTGTAAAACATCTGTTCCATGATTTATCTCCTTGCAGTCGCCTAGTGGGCGTCCTTGTAATCAGGATGCTCGAACAACACGGGCATACGGTTGGCGATAAAGCGGTACGCTGTGATGATGAGCGTTACGATAAAGACGGAAATGCAGATTTCCATCCAGTGCGGGAAGTAACGCTCATCAGCGGGCAGCTGGTAGTTGAAGGCCACCAGAGACACGTTGAAGCGGTTCACCACAATACCGAGTACCGCAAAAACAGAACCGGTGCGGACAAGGGTTTTGTTCTTTTCACGTACGCCAAGAGCATACAGGAAGGCAGGCAGTGCCACGAATCCGAGCATTTCGACCAGGAACCATGCACCGTAGCCGGTGGCGAGGTAATGCCAGTCGTTGTCCATGGCTATATCCATGGTTTTGATGAAGAAGTAACCGGCCAGTACAAATGCGGCAGCCTTGCCGAACCCGAATACTACTCCGTCTGCTTCGTCAAGGTGGGTTTTATCCATCTTGTCATGCAGGCCTTTGTGGGCCAGCGTGCCTTCAAAGATAACCATGGAAAGACCGGCTACCATTGAAGAGATGAAGAAGAACACCGGCAGGAACGAAGAGTACCAGAGCGGGTGCAGCTTGCTGGGGGCAATCAGGAACAGAGCGCCCAGCGAGGACTGGTGCAGAGTGGAAAGCACTACGCCGAAGATGGTCAGAACCAGAGTCAGTTTGACAATGACGTTGCGGATTTTGCGCAGACCAAGCCACTCAAGAGCGGCAGGCGACCATTCGATGAACAGGACAGTCAGATAGGTCATAACGCACAGACCCACTTCGAACAGCAGCGAGGTAGTACCCTGCGAGTAGAAGATGGGGTAAGGCAGGCGCCAGGGCTGACCAAGGTCGTATGTCAGCGCGATAACAACAAAGAAGTAGCCCAGAAACGCCGTGGTAATGGCAGGACGTACTGCAGAGTGGAAGCGCTTGAGACCGAACAGGTAGCAGGCGGCGCTGGTTACGTAGCCGCCGGCAGCCAGAGCAACACCGCACAGGAGGTCAAAACCGATCCAGATACCCCAGGGGTAGTTGTTGTCAAGGTTTGTAACGGCTCCGATGCCTTGTGTGAAGCGGATAAAGGTAATAATCAGGCCGCCCACAAGAATAATGGCCGTCAGGATGTTGCCGGGCGTCATCCATCCGTTACGCGTGTTCTTAATGTCAGCCATTTATGCTTCCTCCTCGGGTTTTTCTTCCCCGGGCTCGGCGGATTCAGGTTCGTTTGCAGCGGCAAGGCGGGCTTCAAATTCCTTTTCAGCCTCTTCCTTCGCCTTTTTCACTTCACGGGCAATGGCTGCTTCTTTTTCTTTCGCAGCCTTGTCCATGGCAGCCTGAAGCTTTGCTTCGGCTTCTTCTTTAGTCTGAGTAACGGCACTGCGGACAGCGGCGTCCTGCTCATCCTTGGCAATTTTGTCTTTGCGCTTGGAAATGGCGTATGCACCGGTCAGCAGAACGGGCCAGATGCCCACAACCATGGGGACGGAACCGAGCGCACCGGCAGTAAGTTCCTGCGCGGCCTTGGTGCCGAGTTCTTCGTTCTGGCCAAGCTTGTTGAAGGGCACACCTGCAAGATACATCCAGCTGGTACCGCCCATTTCGTATTCACCGTAAATGTGATCAACGTAACGGCCGGGGTTTTTGCTGATGCGTTCGCGGGCTATGCGCAGCAAGTCTTTACGCTTGCCGAAGGTAAGCGCCTCTTTGGGGCACTTTTCCACACAGCCGGGCAGCTTGCCTTCTTCCAGACGGGGGTGACACATGGTGCACTTGGTCACCAGCGGGTTCAGTGCTTCGCCATATTGGTAGGCAGGCACGTTGAACGGACAGGCGACCATGCAGTACCGGCAACCTACGCACAGCTTGGGATTGTAGGTGACGGAGCCGTCAGGATTTTTGGTGAATGCTTTAACAAAGCAGGCAGATGCACACGCAGGTTCCAGACAGTGGTTGCACTGTTGTTTGCGGAATATGGGGTGCTCAAGGCCTGCCACGTTGTATTTGTTAACAACGGTATATGTGTTGTCGTCAGTTCTGCGCTTGGTATCCAGCACCGAAAGGTCGTCAAACGGCTTTTCGGGTTTGGGCAGATTGTTCACCTCTTGGCATGCCTGCTCGCACTTGCGGCAGCCGATGCAGCGGGTGGAATCGTGCAGAACGCCGTAGCTGTCGGGGTAGCCGGTAAAGCTATGATTGCCCCCCGCGGCGGCGGGCTTGCCTGCTGCCACCGTAAGTCCGGTGGCACCAAGCAGGCTCAGAAAGGTTCTTCGACGCATGGACTAATCTCCTTGCTTATTTCCTACAGATCGCGTTTTTTGTGACACTCGTTGCATGCCGTGTTGGCAGGCTTTTCAATCCGCATGGCGGTGTGGCAGTTCATGCACTGCTGGTGGTAAGCCGCTTTCAGGCCGGGGCGGTCGCCCTGACTGATTTCAAAAGGCTTGCCGTGGCAGGTTGCACATGCAGGAGGTGTCTTTGAAACGGGACTGTTGTGGTGGCAGCCCTGACAGAAAGTGCCGGGGTCGGTGTGGAACGAGGCAGCAAGTTTGTCGCCCTTGATACCCGCAACCATGGTCTCGATGATCTTGCGGTGCGGGAAGTCCACGGCTTCGTACTCATTCACCATTGCATCAATGGAAACGCGCTCGGGAATGTCCTTAAGGTCGTAGGTTCCTTCGGTGCGCTGGCGGCTGGATGCAACCAACAGGCCGACGGAAGCACGCTGTTCCTTGCTGAGAGCTTCTGCGCCTTCGGGTGCAAGTTCTGCCGGTACGTTGTGGCAGCTTGCGCACGAAGAGTCGGGGGTGGTGTTGGGCACAAAGGTGTGGCAGCCGGCGCAGACGACTTTCGCCTTCTGCTGGTTATGGCAGCCTACGCAGCTTGCATCAGCCTGTTTGGCGTGCATTGCCTGCGAAAGCTGTACAAAAGCGCCTTCCTTCTTGCCTTCGGTCGTGTGGCATTCGGTGCAACTAGCGATTTTTTCGTGATGGCAGACGCGGCAGGTGTCGTTAGCCTGCTCGTGAACCTTGTGGTTAAAGGCTACGGCAGCTGTGGAGTCCGCGGTTACTTCTTTCTTGGTAACGGGCTTGTTGCTTACGGGGGCGATTACGGTAGCGTCGGGCTGACCGCGCATAAGGCGGGGTACATCTTTCACTACTTTGATTTTTGCCTGTGCTTCGGCAGTGTGGCAGCCGGCACAGTTAACGGGGCCGGAATCGGCACCAGCTTTGGCGGTGTCCATGTGGCAGACTACGCACTGCTGGTGAGAGGCATCGGCAAAAGTAGAAATGGTCACGCCGTCAGCGGTTACGGGTTCTGACTTGTGGCAGGCGCGACAGCTGTCTTCTTTGTCTTTTTCCCAAACGGTTTTCTTTGCTGCCTTATCGTAAACGTGGTGACAGGTACCGCAGTTTACGTCTGCACCGGCAACGGGCTTGATGCTTTTTGCATCAATGTGGCGGAAGTGCAGCGATTTATCCATGCCTATTTCGATCCATGCAGAGTCGGATTCGGGCTTGGCAACGTGGCAGCTGCGGCATTCGCTTTCAATGGGGCCGGAGTCCTGACCTGCATTGACCATTTCGGTATGACAGCCGATACAGTTCTCGTGATAAACTGTCTTCAGCTGGTCGGCACTCTGGTCTTCAGTACGCTGAAATTTAAGAGACATCTTGCCGTCCACGGTTTTGTGGCAGGTGGCACAGTCTTTATCCTTCAGCGCTGCAGTGTGTTTGTCATGGCGGAACGAGGCGGGGGGCAGCTCCAGATCTCCGAATTGTTTAATGACTTCAATCCGGATAAGGTCAGAGTTGCCGCCGCCCGCGGGTTCGGGCATGGCATTCGTGCTCTGGACCAGGAATCCCGATGCCGAAATGACGGCAACGGCAGCCAGAATCCCTGCCCATTGCAGCAGTGATCTTTTGTTCAACATAGTGGCAGTCCTTTGAAAAATGGTGAAACGCATCCTCAGACATCCCTGTACCGTCGTGCGGTCAGATCCCCGTGACCACATTTCGGTAAGCCTGCGGGCAAAACACAAAAAAAGCGCGACGTGCGACCAAGCAGAGAGCGACGGCTGTCTGGTTGTGCCGGTTGTCGAGCCTGTTTCTGCGCATGGCAACCTTCCCCGTAGGCGTTTGCGGTAGGTATGTCGGACTTGTTCCGGTACGGGGTGGCGCCCCGCGGGCGAGCCGGTGAAGAACCGAATACCCTACCTGCATGGTATGAATTATTTCCTACCGCACAGGTATGCGATTATCAATGTTGCGTCAAGGGAAAAAGTAAAAAATCGTTGCTACTAAATGATATACACCATGTTAGTGAGCGGTTATTCATATGAGGAAACTCGGCGTGAATCAATCTTTTTTCCTACTCATTTGGCATGTTATTTTTTGTATTAGCACTAAACAGGCCTTGCAGTGCCGGTGAAGGATAGCGGAGCTATGCGTCATTTTGTAAATTTGCCGCTCAGTTTTGCGGCGGAGCATGAACACTACATTGATTTTTTTATGAAGCACAAAATTCATCCGGAATTCGGGATGGATACTGTGGCAGTGCAGGAATTGACCGAAGACTGGCATCGAAAGATGGCAGTGTTATTTCAGGAGCAGGGGCTGGAATGCACAGTACACCTGCCGTTTTTTGACCTGCATCCCGGGAGCCTGAATGACGGAATTCTTGAGGCAACGCGGCAGACTCTTCGAAAAGCGGCGCAGCTGGCAGCGTTATATCGACCGGTGGTGCTGGTGGGGCACCCTGCTTACGATAAGGGCCAGCATCCTCCGCATCATTCACAATGGTTGAAGCGAAGTGCGGAAACATGGCAGATGGTGCAGGAACGGGCAGGGGGAGTTCCGTTACGGCTGGAGAATACCTATGAGGTGAGCCCGCATCCGCTCGCGGAACTGGTCGACCTTATGGATGAACAAAATGACAGGGTGTTTGATGTGGGAATCTGTTTTGACATCGGGCACTGGTTCAGCTTCGGGCAGGGGCAACGTTACAGTAATCTGGATGACTGGCTTGATGCGTTCGGCGCCAGAGTGCGCCATCTGCACCTGCATGACAACGACGGAACCGATGATTTGCACCTCGGGCTGGCCAGTTCCCTGATACCGCTGGAGGATGTGTTTGCAGGGCTGGAGTCGCGGGGAGTGAAAACCACCGTAACTCTGGAGCCGCATACAGAAGAAGATTTTGAAATCAGCAAAAGGTATCTTTCCGGAAGTTCGCCAGCCGTAGCTGCGTTGCGACGGATTGCAGTGTAGCAGGCAGGCGTTGGAATTGAGGAAGAGGATACACGACAAGCTTCGTCAACTGCTGGAAGACGAAGATGAAGGCTGCTGTGTACGCCTGCGCGAATACAAAGTAGGCGCAGGCTGAAAAGCTAAATCAGTGCTCGGTCTGAGCATGGACGAAGCGGATGAGGATGAAAATGTTCGGATTACCGTTGAGGACGTCCCTGTGATTGCGGAAAAGACTTCAAAGTGTTTCTCGGTGACGGAGCCCCATTGTATTGAGTGCTGTTACTGCGGAATAGCACAGCAGTATCTACCACATTCCAGTGCCTCAGGCAGAGCAGCCTCCTTTCTGTAGCGGAAAGGAGGCTGCTTCGTATCATACCGATGAGTGGCGGGCTGGTGCATATGATAACAGGGCACGAGAGTATTCCCATGCCCCGTCGTTCGGTGCCTGTACGTTTGTGCAGGCAAGGCTACCGTGGATGCGCAGCGCGGTAGCCTGTATGTAGATTAATTCAGGGTTTCGGCTTTTGCTTCAAGCCACGCCTTGCTGCCGGTAGTGCGGCAGGATATGGCGACTATTCCAAGAAGCGCTGCAAGCCCCAGATGCGTCCAGTCGATGAGCATGGTGGCAATGGGCGACCAGTGAAATGAATGCAGGTTTTTTGCCACACGCATATATCCGGTGATGATAATGGCGATGATTATTGCAAGCCGTATGATGCCGCTCATGGTCAGCCGCCAGTGGTGGCGATAGTTGAGTATGAACATGGTGGCCAGCCAGCCGCAGACAGTAAGAAAAACCCCTGCGCTGACGTAGTGTACTATGTGTGTTGCTATAGGGTCGGCGCTCCAGCCCAGTCCGGGAATGTCCGCCAGATAATACCGTTTGAATATGGGCATCTGCCCGATACCGCTGAATGCAAGCATGGCAACGCTGATAATCCATAGATAGATGGCGGGCTTTATTTGTGGTGCACTATTCATGACGGGCCCCTTTGCTGGCCGAAGAATTTTTTTCTGCAGGTGTATCGGGCGTCTTGCGTTCATTGCGCAGCACACTGACCATCTTCAAAGTGCCTGCCGCTAATCCTGCAAAAGGCGCAAGGACTAGCGCCCGTGTAAGTTTTTCCTGCGGAGCAAGGGCGTTTTTTACGGGTTTTAGGTGCGGGCTGCCTTTACCGTGCTTAATAGCCATATCAAGCAGTTTAAACGGTACAGGTGAAACATATACCGTGCTTGTGCCGCCTGCTTCTTCCAGTCCGTAAATGAATCCGCTGATGGATTGCGCAAGTTGTTTTGCTTTGGCGATAATTTCATCCCGCGGGCCGATCTGCTGAACGTCATACGGGCATGCCTCAACGCATGCAGGCTGTTCGCCCTGTTTCACGCTGTCATGGCAACGGTCGCATTTATACATGACACCGTTACCGGCGAAGCGGGGCATAATATCAAGGTATAATCCCACGCCGGTCTGCCTTTGCGGAATATTCCACGGACACGCCTGACGACACTTAGCTCCGCCCAGACATATGTCAGGATCAATGCGCACAGTACCTGAGTCTTCTTTGTACGAGGCCCCCCACGGGCACAGGTTGGCGCACAGCGGATTGTCACAGTGCATGCAGCGGCGGGGGATGTTCAGATCATATTCCTGTCCGTTATAGGTCACGTTGGCCTGCTGGACAGTCAGCCAGTTGTATGGCGTAAGGCGGTCTTCCACATCGCGGCGGGAAGACCAGTCTGCCGGCTTTGCCCGGTCGGGAAACATGGCCGGAAAGGGCTTTTCCGGTTCGGGGTATTTGTGGCCGTTCCGGGCATGGCAGGCGCTGACACAGGCACCGCAACCTACACACTTTGTCAGATCAAACATGGTTGCCATAGGTTCTGCCGCATTCTGCGGTGTTGCGGCAGCCGCCTTGGCAGGTAATGAGGTGACAGCTGCACCAGCTATGCCTGCAACGCCAAGCGTTGTCAGAAATTTGCGGCGGCTGACCCGCGTGTTGCGGTCTGGACTTTTGTTACTCAGAGAGGAAGTGCCGGATTGTGTCATTATTGTGTTCGCTTACATGGTAAGAGTTGGAAACTGTTGACAGTGCATAAAGCACAAAACGTGCCTGATTTTTATGATGCCCGTAATTTATTGAAAAGACATTGATAGTTCCACTGGCTGTGACCTTCGGATTGCGCATGGTGTTGAAAGTGTCTAATCATATGCTTAGACAAATGCTCAAAGAGGGCCGGAAATGAACAGTACGTCAAAATGCAGCGATATGGTGGCAGAGGTTGTGGCAACTATCAGTGAAGGGTTGATGCTGGTTTCGCCACAGGGCCGTATAGAGATGGTTAACCCTGCTTTGGAACGCCTGACGGGGTATTCTGCAGCGGAGCTGATCGGGCAGCCGTGCACTATACTGGGGTGCGAGGCATGTCATGAGGCCCGTAAGGGTGCCATAGGCTGGTGCAGGCTTTTCGAGCGCGATACTGACAGTCATAAACGCTGTGAAATCGTACGCAAGGATGGCGTGCGGGTGCCCGTATCGAAAAATGCCCGGGTAGTACGCAAAGACGGAACCATTGCCGGAGCTGTAGAAACGTTTACTGACCTTTCTGAAGTTGTGGAGCGCGACAGACGCATCGAGGCTCTTTCCCGGATGCTCGATTCCGGCGCCGGATTTGCAGGAATGGTGGGCTCCTCTCAGGCTATGCAGCGGGTGTTTCGCATTGTGGAGCGCGCGGCGGAAAGTGACGCGCCGGTACTGATACTGGGACCGTCAGGCAGCGGCAAAGAACTGGTGGCGCGGGCTGTACATGATCTGGGACCGCGCCAGCGAGGACCGTTTGTGCCGCTGAACTGCTCCGCCCTGAATGACGCGTTGCTGGAAAGTGAACTGTTCGGCCATGCCAAAGGCTCTTTTAGCGGTGCTATCCGCGACAGGCAGGGTAGGTTTGAAGCGGCGCATGGTGGAGACCTGTTTCTTGACGAGATAGGTGACCTGCCGCCTTCCATTCAGGTGAAGTTGCTGCGAGTGCTGGAAACTAAGCATATTGAGCGGGTGGGCGAGAATCAGTCCAGAGAAGTGGATGTGCGGATTATCTGCGCGACACATCGTGACCTGTGGTCAATGGTCCGGATGGGGGCCTTCCGCGAAGATTTGCTGTACCGTATCAATGTCATTCCTGTGGTTTTGCCTGCACTGCAGGAGCGTAAGGAGGATATTCCCTTGCTTGCCACTCACTTTGCGGCGGGTATCCGCCAGCGTACAGGAAAGGATATTGAAGGCTTTACTCCGGAAGCCATGCGGAGCCTGACAGTCTATTCCTGGCCCGGTAACGTGCGCGAATTGCGCAGTGCTGTGGAATATGCCTTTGTGCTGGCAGATAGCGGCAGGTTGGGCATAGCGCACCTGCCTCAGCACATAGGTTATGGCACAAGCACTGACTGCGGTCCTCAGGGGATGGTCGCAGATGCTGCCGTCATAGATGGTGCTGAGCGCGGCAAGCAGAAAGGCGGTTCACGTGGGCATGGCGGAAGAATAATAGAGTATGGGGGTGGTGCACAAGATCACAGCAACGTCGCCCTCACTTATCAAGTGCCCGCAGTTGATGAGAGCAGGGAGGGCGGTTCGCCTGCTTCCTCAAAAGCTCAGAAGTTTTTTTCTGCTGGTGAAGAACATATTGGTGTCAGAACGGGGGAGACGAAGACCGTCGGAGGAGACTATGGAGCCTTGCAGCGGCATGACGCAGAAGTTGAACGCGACGAACTGGTACAGGCGCTACGTGTGGCAGGGGGGAACATGACTCAGGCTGCAAGGATACTTGGCGTACACAGAGGAACTGTGCGAAACAGGATGCTGAAGCATGGTATCGATTTAAAAAAAGAGATAGCCGCCAGAGGATGGCAGCTAGAATAACGGACGTCGCCTTCAAGCAGACCCTGGTGACCACGCTGTGCAGCGCAAAGGGCTGATATAAGCATGTTGCGCTGCATGCAACACCACCGGAGCGGATAGAGGCGTCTTCTCCCCAAGCCGCATCGTCTCCGGCGATCGCCAGATGGTCGGGTGCCCTGACGCTGTTGCTTGCTTAGGTGGAAATTTGTCTGTACCAACGGGCTGCGAAGGCGACGTCCATGCACTATGTATCGGCGCTGTAGCAGCTTTCTTTAGCAAATAATTTTTTTTGAAAATATCTGTTGACACCGAGAGGGCGTTTCTATAGAAACCCTCTTCACGGGCGGTTAGCTCAGTTGGGAGAGCATCGGCCTTACAAGCCGAGGGTCACAGGTTCGAGCCCTGTACCGCCCACCATCAAAAACAAGGGTTTATTGCATACAAAGCGATGAGCCCTTTTCCTTTTATCTACCCTATATCTACCTAGTCTTAGTTTTTTCTCGTCTCTTATTTCTTTTCGGATTTGACTCGCGCGGCCCGCGGAGCGGGGCGCATCCTTCTTGTCTTGGGCACGGGAACCTCTACCCTTTCCCCTTCCCCCCCTCTCCCCCTCTAAAAGGGGGCACGGGAACCTCTATTAATGGGCCAGCGCAAGTTGGTGCGTGTCTTGCCGTGCGCGGGTCCTTTGGCAGGGGTCAAATAACAGGGGTCGTGGCAGGCGTGTTGCGTCTGCGGGTGTGGGGTCTGATTTTTTTTGAAAAAATGAAAATGGTGCATTTTTTACGGTGGTCTAGCTGTTGTGGACGTCCGTTTGCCTGCTTTTTGGCTGATGGGGGTGCGGCATGAGTAAACAGCATGACGACACGAAAAAAAGCAGCAGCGCGGGCGGGCGCAAGACCAGACCGGCAAAGAACACGCACAGCGCGAAAGTGGCAGAGGCCGCAATGCAAGGCCACGAAGATGAGCAAGGCAGAGCCATGCAGGAGAAGGTCGGCGGCAGCACCCACGCGGAAAGCGAGAAAGGAAAGGGCCGCAGCCGAAATGCCAAGGCGCAAGGTTCAGAAAAAGCCAGCAGCGAGGCCGCCAAAGCGAAGGCCGGAACTGCCAGTGCAAAGAGTAAAGGTAAGCAGGCAAAGCAGAGTACGGGCAAAGGCAGCAAGGCGCAAAGCGCGAAGCAACCGACTAAGCCGCGGGTTGATCTGATTGCGGACACGCTGAAACAGCGCCAGCCGCGCAGTATGCCCATGACCACAGAGGGTCTGCCTGACTATGCCGCGCTGGCAGAGCAGGTACGGCAAGAGATAGCCGAAGAGCGCAACGCCTGCTGGCGTGCGGCGCAGGCAGAAGACAAAGCGCAAAAATTAAACCCGGAACTGGAAGAAGCGCCCGAAGGTTTGGACGTATGGAAAGCCGAGTTGCCACCCCAGCGACCTGAGCGGCCCGACGTGGCCACCATGCTGGACTATTGCCAGCGCAACGAACTGGGCGACGCAGAGCTGCTGGCCAACTACATACGCAGCAGGCACCTGTATGACCACGCCACACAAGAATGGATGGAATACGACGGCATACGTTGGGTAAATGACGGACGGGTGAAGAATGCGCAGCGCGCCGTTACTGACATAGCCGAAGACTATGAAGCAGCCGCCTTTGAGCAGCTAGACTACGCCGATGTGCGCACAATGGAAATGCAGGCAGAGATTGCCAAGGAAGAAGACAAAGACGAAGCAGACCGACTGCGCAAAAAAGCAGAACGCATTCTTAAAGGCTTACGCAGTAAAGGGCAGCGGCTAAAAGAGCGGGCACGCCTACTGCGCGGACGTAACCGCATAAAAAACGTGCTGGAAATGGCAACATACGGCGCGCACAGTCTGGGCACCACCGGCAAAGAGTGGGACAAACACCCCACCCTGTTGCCATGTCTGAACGGCGTAATTGACCTAGAGACAGGCCGCCTGTTGAAGCCTTCGCCGGAGTACCCCTTTTGAGCGTGTGGAAAGAATCATTGGTGCTGAAGCGAATAGGAGGCTCAAGAGCCTCTCTTATGATGAAAAGGAAAGGTTGTTTGGCGTGTTGTCTAGGATTGTCGAGGGGAGATACAGGTTCCGTAATGCATTGCGGGATATCGCTAACGGTAGGGATTTTATGTGCAAAAAATGCAGGCTGAGCTTGGCGAGTCAGGAGGCCGAAGGCGGCCCGACTGTTAAAATTTCTGAGCAAGGCGACGTGGTATGCCCCCTCTGCGGTGAATGCCTAGAGGCATACGACCCGCAGTATGTTGCATCAAAAGCCCTTGCCGCTGGTGGGGTTGTACTGTGAAGCGGCCATGGGTTTTTTCTGCAGGTCCGCACGATCTGCCCCAGTTCGGAGTGATGTAATGAGCGCGCCCGACCGCAGGCGCTGCCCGGTATGCCAAAAAATACCGGGCGCTGAGGGATACTGCCCCGAATGTTTCAGTGGGCGTAACCGCATACGTATCAAAGACAAATCAGGCCGCTGGGTGCTGGTTTTTAAGACACCGGAGGAGCTGCAGTGCAATGCCAAAGAAAAGCGGACGAAATAGCCCCTATGGATTGCTGCCGTCTTATTCTGGCTACGGAGCGCGGCAGCGAGTTGAAGCAGTGCAAGGCGTGCCCCCACGGCGCGGAGCTTATCAGAACCGCAGCACGTAAAGAGGATAGGGAGCGCGAAAGGGCAAGGCTGCTGGATTGTTTGCCGGAAACATGGGCAGGAGCCACGCCGGCCCCGCCACCGGACTATGGAATGGACAGCCCCCCGCTTGCTGCTGTGCCTGCGCCGCCGCCTGTGATTGATATGCAGCCATGCGGCAGTGACGGGGCCATGCTGGATGCGCTGGCAAAGTCGAAGCCGAAACCGAAGCTGAAAGCAGCGCAGAGGCAAGCGGCAGAGCCGGAGCAGGACAACCCGCACATTCGTGCGCTGCGCAGAGTTGGCAAGCGCCTGCATGGTCGCTGGATAAATCAGGGATATGTGGGGCTGCAGTACCTGCGCAACAAAGTGAATGCGAACTCGACCAAAACGCAGATGTTGTCCGTTAACGGGCTGTGGAACTTGCTGTATGCACAGGGGCTGACAGTTCGGTACGGCGGCGCAGGGAACAGGTTCAAGGTGTTGGTGCTGGATGAAGCTTGGAACCGCTTCATGGAGGAATAAGGGATGAATATTGATACTGAACTGTTAGCTCAAATGGTACGTGACGAGTTGCGCGCGGTGCTGCCCGAAGTCCTGCGGGATGCCGCAGCGCCCATCTTGGAAATGGAGATGCTGAGAAAAAAGAAATACCTGCGGCCTGACGAAGTGGAAAAGCTCTATGGATTAAAGGCCACAACGCTATCCAACAAACGCGTACTTGGCCTTGGCCCAAGATATATTCAAGACAAGGACAGAGGCTCTATTCTTTATCCTCAAAAGGACGTTGAAGCATGGATGCAGGCTCGAAAGAGGCGGACTTATGACCAGCAATAAATATATTCTCAATCGTACGAACGGCCTGCCGCTTGGCATCGGGGCACAGGTGGCTGTATCTCTCGGTCATTGCAATAGTGCTGTGCCCCATCAGTTCCGCAATGACATACAAGGGCACGCCAGCCATGGCCAGCCAAGAGCCAAAAGTGTGACGCAACGTGTGAAAAACAACTTTGTGTCTGTTGTCAGTGACGCCGGCATTGAGCCCGACCGCATCCACTGCACGCATAAACGTTTTGCTGACCGTGGAACTTTGTTTGCCGTTACGGGCAGGAAACAACAGCGCAGTGGGAGAATCAGGCAGAATCTGTCCAAGCAGCGTATTCAGGCTTGGAGTGATATACGCGGTACGGGAACCTGCTTTGGCGTCCATGATGTGAATGACGCCGCTTTCAAGTTCAATCTGCCCGGCCTGCAAAGAAAGGACTTCGCCTGCCCTCATGCCGGTGTGAAGGGCCATAAGAGCAACCGCGTACATTTGCGGGCTGCGCTTTTTCAATTCATCCAGCAACAGGTGCGCTTCTTCCTGAGTAAGCCAGCGTGTACGAGCATTGTCCACCTTGGGCAACGTTACTTCTGCAGAGGGAATCTTGCCGCTGTAAACGCCCCATGCGGTCATTTTGCGGTAAACCCTGTGCAACAGGCTCAATGCATGCCGGACAGTCTGAGCAGAACGACCGGACTTAATGAGATCAGCCTTCAACCCCTCAACGTCCAAAGGCTTGATACTCTCAAGCGAGAGTTCTCCGAGGGTTGGCTCTATCAGCAAGCGGTAGCGGGCACGATCAGTTGCAACGCCCTTTACTTGATACAGGTGGCGTTCGTCATACAGCTGCCATGCTTGGTTAAGGCTAATAGCTGCACGCTTACGCGCTGCAGGGGGCATATCGCCGTGACGCAGGCCGCGCAGGCGTTCAGAGCGAATCTCGCTTGCCATGGCCGCGGTGTAGCCCTCGCTACGGCGGCCAACCTTTTCCCACACCTTGCGCTGGTCGTGTCTATATCCCAGCCGGCAATCTGTCGAAAGGGCAAGGCGTTTGCCGCGGGTTGAAATAGTTAGCCCAGATGAGTCTGGATGAATGTAACATTTGTTCAGACTTAAGATTGCGTTAGTGCAACAGGGCTGGCTTTTTGTGGATATGACTTCTGGATTGGATAGAAGATTTGCCGGATTTTGGGTGAAGACTCTGTAGTAACTCTCTATCTTGAGGTTGCTTGTTTAATCAGTCGTGTAACTTGCTTTTCGCCGCATAACATCCCCTCTTTTCATAGGTAGTTATAGTCTTTGCGGTAACTATAGAAGCCTCCGTTTCCTGAGCATCTTGACTTTCCCCTCCTGAGCTTTTTCATAGCTCGACAAGGCCTTTCATGTTTCGAAAAACTTGGAGCACCTTGATGTAAAAAAGGCAGGATGAATCGCCACTAATTTACTAGACACCCCCAACTTTACTAACAAACTTTTCTTCAAATTTTATTGGAGATAAGTTGCCATTGTGTCCATGGCGGCGAATCGGGTTATAGAACATCTCTATATAATTAAATACGTCCTGCCGGGCCTCTTCCCGGCTTCTGTAAGTTTTCCGCTTAATTCGTGCTCGTTTGAGAAGTTGAAAGAAGCTTTCTGCAACCGCGTTGTCGTGGCAGTTGCCACGTCGGCTCATACTGCAGACAAGATTATGAGCCTTCAGAAATGAAAACCAGTCGTG
>NZ_JBKEBF010000025.1:0-2777 GCF_047973035.1 Oleidesulfovibrio sp. | reverse complement strand
GCCACCCCAGAAAAGAAGATCCCACAAGAATAACGTTTCTCATCAAACATATTTCTCATTTTGGGTGTACAAAGAAGGGCGAAATCCAGAGTTTTTCTCATTTTGGATTTCGCCCTTCTTTTTATCCGAAACAGTCGACCTATACTCACTAGAAGGCCGCGCCAGTAGCGGATTTGGCCTATATCTGTCCTATGTTTGTCCTATCTGTTTTAGGCTCCACGCTATTTCTCATCTTGGCTGTCCCCCTATATCTGTACGCCTCGCAACGAGTTCAGGTATCGGGCGGTTGTGTGTGCCGATTTGTGCCTGAGGATCGCCTGTATGACAGAGAGCGGAACGCCCTTTCCGTCCAGTATCGACGCCGACAGGTGACGGATGGAGTGGAAGCCGAAGGGTTGCACGCCTGCACGTTCGCACAGCTTTCCCATCAGCTTGGTTGCCGATCTCCATGGTCTGCCATGCTGCGACAGGAAGACGTATTCCTTGAACCCGGTAGTGAGCCTCTGTTTAGTCAGCATCGCATGCAGTTCGTCTGTCATTGGTATGTAGTCATACTCCATGCCGCCGCCCTTGCGCTTTCGGGTGGACAGTGCAAGGCGCTTGTTCTGCATGTCGACGTCCGACCATTTCAGACGGAATATATCTGACCTGCGTGCGCCGGTATGCAGATAGGCCAGCAAGAGCCGCTGACGCTGCTCGTCCGCTGCATCATATACTTTCCAGAAGTCCGCGACCGACGGCACATGCTTCTTTCTGGCGTCCTCGCTGTAGGTCTCGACAGTCCAAGGGCATGGCGAGGGAAGGTTCATGGACTTGATGCCCCATCGATACGCTGCGCATAGCTCGCGCCTGTGCCGGTTCGCGGTTTTCCCGCTTTGCTGACGTGCAATGTCGTTGAGGTATTCTTCAACGGCTGAGTACGTAACTTTTATTACAGGAGTATGCGCCGGCATCTCTGTAAGCAGCAAGCGGAACACCCGGCATTTCCAGTTGTACGTCGTCTTTGCGACGCCTCTTGCCTGAACGTGGTCAAGGTATTTCGTGAACAGGGCAGCCAAGGATACCGTGTCGGTCAACGACGTATCCGGGTTTTCCAGTTTGGCGGTCTCTTCCCACGCTATGGCGGCGTTCCAAGTGGTGCAGCGTCGCTCCCGCACCTTGCCGTTTGGCAGTTTCACCCTGCCGTAAATCACGGTGTTGCCGTGTCTGTCTTTCCTCTTGAGCGGCATCTGTTGTTGCCTCCTTTTCTGCCGAGTCGATGGCCTTGCCGACTAATTCCGCAAAGAAGAACCATGACCCGGCTACTTTTATGCCGCCAAGCTCCCGAGCATGTTTATATGCCCAGTTCTTCGATTTGCCAAATAGCGCGGCGACGTCCTGCGCGGGGATTGGTTTCCCGTATCGTTCTGCAAGCCGTACAAGGTTGCTCATCTTATCCACCTACCAGAACGGACATTCAATTGTTGACACGCCGCCGTTAGCTGCCTTGACCGCCCACGGGTCAAAGCTCATGCCGTAACAGCTTGCTTTCTCCTGCTGCGTGGCGAGGAACTTTTTCCTGTCGGCAGAAAGCGAACGCGACCTACATAGTGCGTTGCAGAATTGCTGCTTCGGGGTATCCGGAGTAAACTTTTCGCCACAGTGCTTGCATATGCGTTGCGCGCTTGCTGCCTGATTTTTTGCGCCGCATGACCTTGAGCAGAACCTCTGGTTTGGGTGTGACATCTCAAATGCGCCTCCACACCACGCGCACGTGCCTGTCTGAGGTTTTTTGATACGCCCTAGGTTGCCACATTGACGGCTGCAATATTTGGCGCGGCCTATGTTGATTCTGGACTGCGGAGCGTCGAACTCGCTGCCGCAGTATTGGCATGTTGCTGTTGGCATTGTGACCTCGCTACATTTCGATACTTACGTCGCGGCATTGCTCGATGCGCACACTATCGTTCTCTGGTTTGTCAACAAACCTGATTGCCTCTGGTGGGTACAGCTTGACCGTGCCGTCACTGTGCTCGACAACTGCGACGGTATAATTTCCGGGGCCGGATTCGAACTCTTCAAATTCAGCCCCCCAACAGTGAAACACTCCTTCCGGCGCGTGTGGGATGATATTCCCGATTTTCGATATGTTAACACTGCGCATATCTTCTCCTACTCATGAATAAAGTCAGGGTTGCCGCATGGGTTGTCGAGGTCTGCGGAGCGTTGTGTTTTATACGAGATGTAAAACTTGCACACTGCAATCGGCAAATATGCATCTGCATCAGTAAGTTCTGCCATAAAGCCTATGCCCCTGATCAGCCATCGATTCCGTGATATGACGACTATTTCTATTGTCGGGTTTTCTTTACGCACTTCTTCCAGCAGCTCCAAAGCTAAGTTCATGTCGTCTGCGTAGCTGGGAAAGACTGAAACAGTAGACTCGCACGGCTCATGGCGCTTTCTATAAGGATTGTACCTGCTGCAAGCTGCATCCTTAATCGCCCCCCGCAACTCCGCGACCTTTGCGCTAAGTTCATCGTTGGTCAGCGCGGCGTACATGATGGACACGAACGGCTTTAAGGCCGTAGCTCCGGCGCCCAACGGTCAGTATGGCGACATCGCAGTTGATACCATTGTGGGCATCAAGATTAACAAGCTACTGGCTCAGATTGCACCGAACGCCGACGCCTGCACCATGACGTATGTCCACTCTCTGGCGCAGATATGGTGCATTGTGCGCAACGGAAGCAGCGCGCGAATTGTGGTTTACTGCCCGATTCATGGCGTTTTTACTC
>NZ_JBKEBF010000024.1:0-74606 GCF_047973035.1 Oleidesulfovibrio sp. | reverse complement strand
CGCGCTTCTTCTCTCCGTAAAAAACTTGCCGCCGATACTTTGGCGCAAACACTACGTGGTATTTGCAGTTCCATTTTGTGTGGGCTAAACTCTTAGTGTCACCCATTGTGGCCTCCTTTTGATTTGCCACCTGCAGTTGCCAGACCGCAGGGATTAGTTAGCAAATCAAAAGGAGTTTTACTAATATCTCTATAGCTTTAAGCTTTACGGAACCCCCCGCCTAGCGGGGGGTTTTCTGCATACAAAAAAGCCGCTCCAAAAGGAGCGGCTTTCACTATTCAGCTACATCGCTTTCGAAGTCGCCATCAGGTAAACTTCATGCGGGTCCAGAATCAGAACCACGCTGCCGTCACCCATGATCGTTGCACCGGAAATGCCCCTCAGGTCTCCAAGGTATTCACCCATCGGCTTGATAACTATTTCCTGTCGCTCAAGCAGCCTGTCTACTACAAGGCCCAGCCTGCGGTCGTTATCATGAATGACAACTACTGACAGAACTTCATCGTCATCGGTGGTTGATTCCAGACCAAGAAGCTCGGACAGAGTAACAATACCCAGAACTTCTCCGCGGAGGGTCACTGCCTTACGATGGTTTACATCGGTCAGGCGTTCCGCTTCAATCTTGGTAGTTTCAGACACGGCATCCAGCGGAATGGCATATGTTTCGCCGGAAACATTCACCATCAGCGCATCAATAATGGCCAGCGTAAGCGGCAAGGACAGAATAAACTTGGTGCCTTTACCTATTTCAGACTGAATACTTACACTACCTTTCAGGTTCTTGATATTCGTGCGGACAACGTCCATACCCACACCGCGACCGGAAATATCCGTAATCGTCTCGGCAGAAGAGAAACCCGGAGCAAAAATGAGCTCCATGGCTTCTCGATCATCAAGTGCTTTGGCTTCTTCCGGGCTGATAATGCCTTTTTTGATAGCCACTTCGCGCATCTTTTCCGGATCAATCCCTTTACCATCGTCTTCAATCTCAATGGCAACGGAGTTACCCTTGTGGTAAGCGCGCAGGCATACCCGCCCTTTAGCACGCTTGCCTTTTGCAATGCGCTCTTCTTCAGGCTCTACACCATGGTCCATGGCGTTTCGGATAAGGTGAACCAGAGGGTCGCCGATAACTTCAACGACACTCTTATCCAGTTCCGTCTCTTCGCCTTCCATTATCAACTCAACTTCCTTGCCACTTTTGCGTGAAAGGTCGCGAACCAGTCGGGGAAAACGAGAGAATACTGAAGAAACAGGCACCATACGCACTTTCATAATCGTATCCTGAAGGTCATCAGAAATACGGGCCATCGCGTAGGTAGTTTCTGTAAGATTCTGTGCTACATCAGCAACGTTGACGTTGGTCTCACCTTCAAGACGACGCGCCAGCATTGTGTAGCGGTTCCTGTTGATGATCAGCTCGCCGATAAGGTTCATCAGGTGGTCAAGCTTTTCATGATCAACTCTGATTGTGGATGAAGACTTTCCTTTCTGGGCTGTTGGCTGCTCTGCTGGTGGTGCTGCAGGCTTAGCTGTCGGAGCAGCTTTGGGGGCTGTCGGCTTGGGCGCTGCAGAAGCTGGTTTCTCAGGCGGTGCAGTTTTTTCCGCTTTGGGTGCAGCCTTTTCTTCCTTTTTCGCTGCCGCAGGCTTTACGCCTGCGGGTGGTTGCGGCTGAGCCGGAGTACTGCCGGAATCAGTATCGGGAGCATCAGCAACAGGCGCGGGAGAAGCCAAAGCGGCTACGTGCCCATCCACCATGTCTTTCAGGATTGCACATTCCTGCTCAAGCAGGTCTGTCATCAGTGAAAAATCTAAATCAGTCGATCTGGCCTGATCAACAAGCTTGGAAGTACGATCTGCATACACCTTGCTTTCTTCAAGTCCCATATAGCCGCACGAATTCTGAATTGTAACAAGAGAACGGAACAGAGCATCAATATAGTCTTTTTGTGAACTGTCCTTCGACAATTCTTCCAGCGCTATCTTAATACTCTCAAACTGCTGGCGGATAGTATCTTTAAAAACGTTCAGATCGTCAGCATCCACGCCGTTCGCTTCGCCTGCCGCCGCAGGCGCAACCTGTTCGGCAGCGGGTGGAGCAGCTTTGGCTTCCTGCGGTGCAGTAGCCTGTGCTCTTACCGGTGCATCAATGATCCCTTCGGAAACGGCTTTCTGCAAACGCGCGAGAACATCTTCAATAACAACAGGCGTAGCTTTACCGGAGGTCGTGTCGATCCGCTCGACCATAGCATCGATGTAATCCACAACGACAAGCAACAAATCTACCAGCGCATGCGATGAAGGCATCTCTCCTTTTCGCACCCTGTTAAGCAAGGTCTCAGCTTCATGTGTCAGGCTGTTGAGTTCGGCATAACCGATGATGCCGCTGTTTCCTTTTAAGTTATGAAAATAGCGGAAAAGATCGTTTACCAGATCACCTTCAGCGTTGGGATTCTTTTCAAGCTCAAGCAGGCCGGAATTCAGGTTTTCTGAAATTTCACGAGCTTCTTCAACAAAGTCTCTCAGATGACCTTCGCCGAAAGCTGTCAGAACATAAGCTTCCTGATCCTGAAATACACGCTCTTCAGCTTCCTGCGGTTCAGCTTCAACAAGCACGTTTCCGCCAGCAAACTCTCCGGTACTTTCTGAATCTGCAGAGGTATCTTCCTCAACAGGCGTTGCCGGCTGAGCAGCAGGCACCCCTCCTCCGGCCATTATCTGATCGATGATTTCAACAATCGAAGCAATCTCTACATCGCCTTCCTGCCCAGTGACATCCAGATTATCAATCATCTGGCGCAGAGCATCGGTAGCCGACAAAATTACATCCATTATCTCAGCTGAAACAGCCATCTCTCCCTTACGGAGCTCATCAAGAATATTTTCAGCACGATGCGCAAGAGAGTTGATTCTATTCAACCCAAGAAAACCGGATGCCCCCTTAAGCGAGTGCATGGGCCGGAAAATTTCATTAAGCAACGAAAGGTTATCTGGAGAATTTTCAAGCTCAAGCAAGTTAGGCTCGATAGTCTCCAGATGCTCTTTCGCCTCTAAAATAAAGTCGGCGAATATTTCCGGATCCATGAAATCCTGACTCATGTCATTACCTCTGTTCTGGTCGCCGTGAAAGGCATATGAAAAACCGCACTATAAAAAAACGTTTCTAGTACATTACATCGGCAGAATAACGCCGCAGCTTTAGCCCAACAGCATTTTAATATTCTTTACCATCTTGTCGGGCTGTGCAGGCTTTACCATGTACAGGTTTGCACCAAGGCTCATACCCATCTGGATATCCTTTTCCTGCCCTTCCGTGGAAAGCACAACAATAGGCAGATCACGGTATGTTTCCTGCTCACGCACTGTACGGATAAAAGTAAAACCATCCATACGGGGCATATTCACATCTGAGATAATCAGATCAACAGGCTCTTCTGCAGAATACAGCTTCTCAAGACCATCGAAACCATCTTCTGCCATTGTAACGCGAAAGCCTTCTTTCTTCATGATAAAAGCAACCAAGTTGCGGACAGTCTTGGAGTCGTCAACGATCAATATATGTTTGCTCATGGTGCACTCCTTTAACTTTGCAGAACACGCTCAACGATTCGATCTACAGAAATAATGCTGACTAGCCGCTCATTCGAATTCATCAAGCCGGAAACAAAATCAATAGTTGTCCCCAGACGGGACTCTATATTCCAGTCAATGGTGTGCTGCGGAACTCTATACATCGTATGCACACGATCTATAATCAGCCCCACCTGCAGACCTTTACGTTTGCAGATAACAATAAATCTTCCGTCATCTTCATTTACAGAGGCAATCCCTAAAAGATCCCTCAGATAAACAAGCGGAGTCACACGCCCGCGCAAGTTTACTATTCCTGCAATAAATCCCGGGGCTGCAGGCAGCTTGGTAGGCTGCATAAAACGGACAACTTCCTGCACAGCCATGATGGGAACTGTAAACTCCTGCTCGCCAAGATAAAAACTGACCATCTGCACGTCTTCAAGATCACGCATCTGATCTTCAAGCGACTGCGGAACCTCGAGCGCTTCTTCCGGCGGCATCCCCTGCTGCCCGTCTTCTGATACGACGGCAGGTGCAGCAACATCGGGCTGAACTTGCATGACAGACTCTGGTCGTTGCTCCTTGCCAAGGCGTTGCAGAACGTCCTGTTCATCCATGCCCAGATACTTCTGCATAAATGAGCGTTCTGCCTCTGTAAACTTGGCATCATCTCCGCCCGCACCTACGCCGAAGTCCTGCTCTTTGAAATATTCTTCGGGTGTTTTTACCATATGGACATAATCTCTTCAGCCAACGCCTCATAGGCTTTGGCCCCTCTAGTGTTTTTGTCTATGTCGTAAATGACTTTTCCCTGAGCACTGGCTTCCCGAAATTTAGTATCTATACCGATGACAGTCTGAAACATATTTTCACCCATTTTCTGACCGATCAGTTCCAGAACTCTGTTACAGGCTCCTGCTCTTCTGTCATACATGGTAGCAAGAGCTTTGTATTTCACCGGAGACGGCATTGCTTTATTTAAAATTCGAATGGTGTCAAACAGCAGTTTCAACCCATGCAACGCCAAAAAATCAGTTTGAATCGGTATAATCAGCAAATTAGAAGCAACAATCGCGTTGACCAGCAATATACCCACATGGGGCGGACAATCCAGAACAACGTAATCATAGTCATCCTGCACATGCTCCAAAGCCTGCTGCAGAATTGCCCCCTTGCCTTTTCTCCCCCTCAGATCTACTTCCAGTTCTGAAAGCCTGATATGCGCCGGCACCACATCAAAGGTCTGCATTTCATGCCTGTGCCGGATGCTTTTCCAAAGCGCTTCAGCGTCTTCAATTTCTTTGGAAAACAAATCAAACGCAGTACCAACCAGCCCCTCAGGATAGTAACGCAAATGCACCGATGCGCAGGCGTGAGGGTCCAGATCCATGATCAGCACCCGATACCCTTTATTTGCCAGTGCGGCAGCCAATGTCAGCGTGGTTGTGGTTTTCCCTACCCCGCCTTTCTGGTTGGCTACGGCCAGCACCCGTGCACCCACTATATGCCTCCCCGAACCGTTGCAGCCTTTTGAAATTGTCCTCTATTCAAACGCATCGTTATTCCATCTTTTTATAGACTATTGCGCCCTGATGGTGCTCGGGCTTGAAGGCACGCGTAATGTTATGCAGCGACTCAGAGTGGCCGATAAGCAGAAAACCTCCAGGCAGCAGGTTATCATAAAAAGACCCGATAACCCGCTTTTTCATATCATCATCAAAATAGATAATAACATTCCTGCAGAATACAATCTGGGAACGCTCGACACGCTTCAACTGCACTCTGTCACTCAGGTTAATCTGTCCGAAATTAACCAGCCTCTTCAGTTCCGGCTTTATTTTGTAATTTGAACCTTCCTTGATGAAGTACTTGGAAATCATCGAAGGAGGAGTCGTACGCAGAGCATACTCTGTATAAATTCCTCTTCTGGCAGCCTGCAGCACTCCTTCGGACAAATCGTTGGCAGTAATTTTAATATCCCAGCTGCCGATTTCCGTACGGAGGACTTCATGAAGAATTATCGCCAGAGTGTACGGCTCTTCACCGGTTGAACACCCTGCCGACCAAATCCTCAGCCGCTTGGAGCGCTTGCTTCGCAAGTCGTCAAGAACAGCGCCAAGAACTTTTTCTTCAAAGACTTTCAACTGTGGCGGGTTGCGGAAGAAGCTTGTTTCGTTGGTCGTGACAACCTCAAAAAGCTTGGTCAACTCCTGTCGTCTTCCTGCATCATAACGAAGAAAATAAAAGTATTCGCCGTACGTCTTCAGGTTCAGGTCTTTCAGACGGTTGGCCAACCGATTCTCCACCAGATATTTTCTGTTATCCGCAATATAAATGCCGCACTGATCATAAATGAAGTCGCGCAGCTGCGAAAACTCTTCATCCGTGATCTTCTGCTCTTTACGAAGCGTGATCGACTTTGAAAACAATGACGACATCTACGCGCCCTCTCCTTGTTCTTGAATCTTGCCGATAGCAAGCTCAGCTGCTTCCTGAATCTCGGGGCTGTCAGAATCAACCATCGACAGAAGCGCACGGAAAGCAGTTTTGCCGCCAATCACTCCCAGCGCTTCAATGGCTTTTATGGTCACCAATGGACTGTCATCGTTCAGCATTTCGACCAAGGCAGGCAGAGCCGTTCTTTCACGCCTTTTACCCAAGGCTTCTGCGGCCCTCATCCGCACCCAGTCATCGCCGTCATGCAAAGCCTGCATCAAAGGCTCACTGACATCAGCACAATCGCATTTGCCCAGCAATTCCACCAGAGCAAGACGGACTTCGCTATTTTCGTCATGCAATCTTGGCAGCACCATCTGCAGGCGACGATCAACATCGGAGCACACATCAGCAACGGCTTCTAAAGCGACTTTGCGGATATCGGGAACAGAGTCTTCAAGGGCAGTCTCAAGCAGGTCAAGGTTGCCATCGATATCAAATTTGCCAAGGGCGTACGTTGCCATAAGGCGGTTAAGAGGATCTTCGCTTGCGAACAGTGTTCTGAAACGTTGCCCCATTTTATCATCAGCAAGGGCAATGCAGGCGTCCAGCGCAACCTCTTTGACATCGTCGTAAGGATGCTCAAGCATGGAAAAAAGGATATCGCCAACTTCATCTGCCTGTCCCATTTTGCCGATAAAGGTCAATGCAGCTTTAAGAACATTGCCGTCATTGTGCTTTGCCAGCACATCAAGGAAGAACTGAATTTCTTCTGCGGCTGCGACAGAGGCAAGAACCGAAACCAGCGCACGCTGCACATCCCGGTCTTTGCTCCAGAAGAGCTCCATCAGTACGGGAATAATCGGCGAAGGATCGCTCATGCCGGCAATAGCTTCCACCGCAATCTGAACCCGATACTCGTCTTCTGAGTGCAGTTCTTTTTCCAATGCGGAATTTGCTCCGATTGAAGCAAGCGAATCTACGGCTTTTACCAGACGCTCATGGTCCCGATCAGGATTCAACTTTGCTGCTATATCCATAACAGCAGTAGTTGCCTTGTCCCCGCCCATAAAGCCGAGCCCGAAGATAGCAGCATCCTGAATATCTTCTTCTTCGTCCTGTATGGCTACAAGCAGGTATTCTCTGAATCGCTCGTGTTCTTTATCAGGAAGCAGGTTAAGCAGCTTACCGCCCATCAGCTGAACAACGGCTTTAACAATCTTATTACGTAAAGGAGTAGGAGAAGACTCCAGTCTTCTCAGCAACAGTGAAACAGCCTTGATATTGCCCATTTCTCCCAGCGCATCGACAATCATGGACGCAACGAGGTCCGAGGAATAGTCCAAAGCCCTGACAAGGGCATTAACTGAAGACTCGGCCCGTATTTTTGTCAAAGCCTCGATAACTGAAAATTGAACCCATTCTTCATCTTGCAAGGCATTGTTCAGACACTCTGCAGCTTCGGGGAAGGCAAGGCTTCCCAAGCTGACGGCGGCCTGATAGCGGACGTTAACTTCCGGATCGCGCAACAAGGCTTCGCAAAGGGGGCGTACAGCGTCCACCTTGGCGCAGGAGCCAAGAATGTCAGATGCAAAAATACGCATATCAGGATCATCATCATGCAGAAGGCGGGTAAGAGAATCAAAATCATCTGCACCGATCTCGCGCAGGATATCCATAGAAATATTTCTGGCAGGAGCCTCGTCGGAACGCAGCAAGGGAATAACCGCCTGCACAGCAGGAGCCCCCCCGATTTTGCGGATAGCCTGTTCTGCAGCCTCCTGCACCCCGAGATTTGCACTCTCCAGATGCGTTGCCAGTAACGGCACGGCTTCCTTCAGCAAAAGGTCACCTGCTGCAAAGGCAGCTTCCCGCACGTCCTCTGTATTATCACTGCCTAGCTGCTCAAGAATGTGCTTATGCTCAGACATGTTTCATTCCTTACGAGTTATTGATTCAGCAAAGCTACGGCTTAGCCAGCTTAACTATAGCAGGTCACAAGGTCTGATTTCACTTATAAACAGCATTCATAATGGCTTCTGCCATATCATCAATGTCAATGATGCCGTCAGCAAGGCCTGCATCCACAATGGCTTTAGGCATCCCGTATACAACACAGGTAGAATCACTTTGTGCCAGAGCACGTCCCCCCTTTTGCTTCAGCACCTTCATTCCTTCCATTCCGTCGCTACCCATACCCGTGAGAATAACACCCAAAGAACGACGCCCCAAAGCAAGCCCGGCAGATTCCATCAGCACATTTGCCGAAGGCTTATACAATGCATCCGCCGGATCTGTAGTTACTTCAACAACCAACCTTCCGCGGTTATTGGCAATCCGAACGTGTTTTCCGCCAGGAGCAATATATGCTGTTGCAGGGGTAAGCAAGTCGCCATGTTCGGCTTCTTTTACTGAAATTGCACAAACGCTATCCAAACGTTTTGCAAAAGGCCCTGTAAAAGCAGCAGGCATATGCTGAGCAATGACAATCCCCACCGGAAAGTCTGCCGGAAGAACGGAAAGCACTTTCTGCACGGCTGGCGGTCCACCGGTAGAAACGCCGATAGCAACCGCATCCACTACAGGTTTGCCGCTACGTGCGACCAGAGGGGTAGCCTTTGCAGCCACAGGACGGGAAGGAACAGCAGCACCCTTTGCCAGACCGGAAGTAACCGGGCGGGCTACAGGGGCAGGACGCAGAGGCCTGACAGGCATTTTACGGCGAGAAATAGCTTTCACCTTATCCTGCAGGTCTTTTTCAATCTTGATGATATCAAGGGATACTTTTGAAAGCTGTTTAGGAATAAAGTCTACAGCGCCCAGTTCCATCGCTTTAAGAGTAGCTTCCGCCCCTTCCATGGTAAGAGAGCTTACCATCAAAACCGGTCTGGGCATCTCCATCATAATGTGCCGCAAAGCTGTCAATCCATCCATGCGCGGCATTTCAATATCAAGCGTCACCACGTCAGGATCATGCTTACGGATCAACTCCAGCCCTTCTTCCCCGTTACGGGCTGTAGCAACAACGGTAATGCCGGGGTCTTTTTCCAGCATACTGCTCAGGGCCTTGCGCATAAAGGCGGAATCATCAACTACGACGACTTTAATCACCAAGTACTCCTAACGTTCCTGACTACACATCATAGCGCCGAGACGATACGAAACATAGCCGTTATCCTTATTCACCCGAAATGAGCATGGACAATATACAGTAACAAAAAAACATAGTACCCGAATTAGTACAAAGAACTGAAGACAAGTTTAGTCTTTTACCAAGCATAAGGAAACACCCTTTTTTTTGCAATCGAATGTAAAAAGTACTTGCATTTATCATTCGACTTCGCTAAAAACCACCTCCTCACGGGATGTGGCTCAGTTTGGCTAGAGCGCAGCGTTCGGGACGCTGAGGCCGAAGGTTCGAATCCTTTCATCCCGACCAGAAAAAACGGGACTTGCGGTAACACTGCAAGTCCTTTTTTATGCATTTCCAAAGACGCAAGTATTCATTGATATTTCTCTTTTTCCATACTGCACCTCCTCTCCTGCCTCTTTGGCTCACTGATTCTTTTTGTAACCGGACACGCCCTAAAAAGAAATCGCGCAAGAATAACGCTTCTCATCAAACATATTTCTCATTTTTGGATTTCGCCCTTCTTTTTGTCCGAAGCTGTCGACCGGTACGCGTTGGCAAGCTTCGCCAGTAGCGGGTTTGGCCTATATATGTCCTATGTTTGTCCTATCTGTTTTAGGCCCCACGCTATTTCTCATCTTGGCTGTCCCCCTAGTAACCGCATCGGCAACACTAAGTTTTTCTTAGCTTTGCTACTCTTTCTTTCACTTCAGCTTTGAAAGAAACGTCTCGCAAGCAACTTCATAACCCCCCTACCAGCTCCACGCCGATAAATTCTCGGCCCGTCTTCCCATATACTTTCCCGCCTTACACCATCACACCACCCTCGACAGGCAAGCTCTATAGCGTCACAACCCATCACAAGAAAAAAGCTTTTTGCTTTTAAAAATAAAAAAACATTTTTTTCATCCTGAACCCTAAAGTTCAACTTCTATATGCCGATAAGCCTTGCGAGTGGGGAGGGGAGAATCTACGGGTCAGAAGAACGTGAATTCTATCTGACCGCTCCCCGACAAGTGGTGAGGAAGCCGTGACACATTCAAGGAGGAATGGTCATGTCTCTAGTAATCAACCACAATTTAATGGCCTTGAACGCGGCGAACAACCTTAGTGGTTCGTACAGCAAACTTGCTACGTCAATTCGCCGCCTTTCATCAGGTCTTCGAGTGGGAACCGCTGCCGATGACGCCGCCGGTCTCGCAATCCGTGAAATTATGCGTTCTGACATTGCAGCCCTCAATCAGGGTATACGCAACGCAAACGATGCAATTTCACTGATTCAAACAGCTGACGGTGCATTGCAGGTCATTGACGAAAAGCTCATTCGTATGAAGGAACTGGCAGAGCAGGCTTCAACAGGTACGTATACCTCTGACCAGCGTCTGATTATCGATTCCGAGTATCAGGCAATGGCTTCAGAGATTACCCGTATCGCAAACGCCACCGACTTCAACGGCATCTACCTGTTGAACGGCAACCTCTCCAGTGACACACACGATGGTAGCGGTCTTTCTTCCACCGGCAAGCTGAAGGTACACTTCGGCACTGCCAACGACTCGGCGGAGGACTATTACTACATCAAGATCGGAGCATCCACAGCGTCCGCTCTGGGCGTGGGAACCCAGGCAGGATCAAGCGCACAGGCGTATACCATTTCAACGCAGTCTGCCGCTCAGGCAGCACTTGCGGCACTGGAAGACGCCATCGTTTCCAAGGATAAAATCCGGGCAAATCTTGGTGCCATTCAAAACAGACTGGAAAATACAATCAGCAACCTGCAGATTCAGTCTGAAAACCTGCAAGCGGCGGAATCGCGTATTTCCGACGTGGACGTATCGCTTGAGATGACAGAATTTACCAGACAACAGATTCTGTCACAGTCCGCAGTTGCTATGCTGTCGCAGGCAAACACTCTCCCGAGGTTGGCCCTGAATCTTCTCGGGGCATAACCGAGCGCCAGAAAGGGAGACGCTTACAACAGCATACTAACCACAGGCTTCCATGACGCCAGGGGACGGTACGAAGACACTACTTCAGGAAAGACCATCCTCCTCACTCAAAGCGCCAGACGAAAGGGCCGCCCATACAGGCGGCCCTTTCTCATTCTGCATATAAAAAACAAGGTGGAATCTAATCACTATGAGACGACGAACGCGCAACCTCAATAACGGCATCCAGATGCCGTAACCTGTCGATAGTTCTATACAGATGCGCAACGTCACGAACTTCCACCGTAACATCCAGCTCAGACTTTCCATCTACTGATGAACGCATGTGGCATGCATCAATATTCACATTTTCTTCTGCCAGCAGAGCGGTAACTTCTGCAAAAGCACCGATCTTATTCTGGCACAGCATATGAACACGCGCAGGATACGGCTTGTCTTCTGCACCATCCCAAAACACACTTATCAGGCGCTCCGGCTCCATAGCCTGAACATTCACACAGTCGGAAGTATGGACGGTCACACCTCTGCCACGGCTGATATAGCCCACAATGGCATCGCCAGGAACAGGATTGCAACACTTCCCGAACCGCACAAGAACGTCATCCACACCTTTGATACTTACACTATCCGATTTGCGACGCTCTTTCGCAGGCTCCTGTTGTCTGGTTTCCTGCGGCTTGGACGGCTCTTCCTCTTTAGGAAGCAAGCGGCGCAACACCTTGCGCGGAGTAAGGCGTGCATACCCCACTGACGACAGCAGTTCTTCCACATCGCGATAAGAAAACTCTTCCGCAATGGCCTGAAACTCACCTTCTTTCAACAAGCGAGCAAAATTAAGCCCCATTCTGCGGCCCTGCTTTTCCAACATTTCACGGCCAAGAGCGATACTACGGCTGCGCTCTTCCGTACGTATATAGTTGTTGATTCTGGTTCTTGCTTTGGCTGTTTTTACAAACTTAAGCCAGTCTCTGCTCGGGTGACGGTTTGGGTCGGTAATGATCTCGACGGTATCGCTGTTAACCAGCTTTGTGGAAAGAGGAACGAGTTTGCCGTTTACTTTGGCGCCGGAACAATGGTCACCGACTTTAGTATGGATAAGATAAGCAAAGTCGATAGGGGTAGCCCCTTCCGGCAGCTCTTTTACTTCACCTCGCGGAGTGAAAACGTAGACTTCTTCTTTGAAAAGATCGAACTTAAGCGACCGCATGAACTCACGCGAATCACTTTCCATTTTCTGCCAGTCCAGCATCTCGCGCAACCACGCAAATTGTCTGACATCTTTAGAGCTTACACGTTTGCCTTCTTTGTAAAGCCAGTGAGATGCAACGCCGTGTTCCGCCATACGGTTCATTTCTGCCGTACGTATCTGAATCTCGATACGTTCGCCGCCGGGACCGACCACCGTAGTATGCAGGCTCTGGTACATGTTAGCCTTAGGCATGGAGATATAGTCTTTGAATCTTCCATGAATTGGCTTCCAGGCCGCATGAACAAGCCCAAGCATGGCATAGCAATTCTTCACGTCGTCCACGATTACACGGAACGCGATAACATCCGGCACTTCATCAAGAGCAAGGTTCTGCTGCAGCATTTTGCGATAGATACTGTTAATATGCTTTACACGCCCTTTCACCTTGCCCGGGATGTCGTTTTCTTCAAGCATTCCCTGCAAAATGCCTATCACCTGATTTATATAATCAGTGTCTGCAACACGCTTTTTTTCCAACCAGTCAGAAAGCTGACTCCAGATGTCTGGCTTAAGGTACCGTAACGAGAGGTCCTCAAGCTGCAGCTTCATGCGGTGCAGCCCCAGCCTGTTCGCCAGCGGCGCGTAAATATCCATTGTTTCCTGTGCAATCAGCTTTTGCTTATGCGGCTTCTGGAAATCCAGCGTACTCATATTGTGCAGGCGGTCTGCCAGTTTAACGATGAGCACGCGAATATCTTCCGCCATTGCCAGAACCATTTTACGGATATTTTCAGCCTGCGCCTCTTCTTTACTGTCGAAGGTCATCTGGCTGATTTTTGTCACCCCATCGACAATATCAGCAACTTCTTCACCGAACAGCGAATCAATCTCTTCAATGGAAGTTTCGGTATCTTCGACGGTATCATGCAGCAGCCCCGCAGCAATGGAGGCCTCGTCCAGACGCATCTTGGCCAGACTGTGCGCCACTGCAAGAGGATGCATAAGGTAAGGTTCGCCGGAAAGACGTGTCTGCCCCGCATGAGCAGAGGCAGAAAATACGTATGCTTTCTGAATAAGCTCGATATCGGCATCCTGCCGATACTCCGCAATGGTATCGAGTATGTCCTGTATACGGATCATCTAGTTCTTCTTTGTCTCATCGTTAGAGGCAGCTCTGCCGGAAGCGGCTTTATACCGTTGCATTCCGGCGGGAACCCACCACTTGGTAAAATTATGCGTCAACCCTGCAGGAGCAGGCTCAACACCCTTGAAGCGGGCATGTACAATGGGCAGGGCGTACGGCACGTACAAAAATGAATACGGCTGTTCATAGTCGAGAATACGTTGAACTTCGTCATACAGCGGCTTTCTGCTTTCCTGATCCAGCACTGATCTGGCTTGCTCAAGCAGCGAATCAACCTCTGGATTACGGTACTTGGTAAAATTCAGCCCGCCGGCCACAGCTTGAGAGGAATGCCAGACCATAAAAATGTCAGGGTCTTGCAAGATATTCCATCCCAGCAGCACCGCGTCAAAACGCCCTTTTTCAACAAACTCTTTCACAAATGCCGCCCATTCAACAGTACGGATGCGTACATCCACTCCAACCTGCTTCAGCTGGCTTTGAATAATCGTTGCAGCTTTTATACGCTGATCATTTCCCTGATTGGTCAGAATAGTAAAGACAAAAGGCTGGCCATCGCGCTCTACCACACCGTTTCCGTCGGAATCTGTAAAGCCTGCTTGTGCTAAAAGTCTACGCGCCTCGGCAATATCATAAGGGTATTCATCAAGCTTGTCATTATACACCCACGTTTCGGGCTTATACGGCCCGACAGTCGTCCTGCCTTCCCCCAGCAGCACTCCGGCAATCAAAGCTTTGCGGTCAATGCCATAAGACAAGGCACGACGGACGTTCAACTCGTTGAACGGGGCTCTTTCAAGATTATATCCGAGGTATGCGTAACCAAACGACAAGTAGCGAAATTTCTGCCAATTAGCGTCCCACTCGCCCCCATTAGACTGAAACTTGAATTGCTGAGGAGTGAGTCCCATCATATCAAGCTTTCCAGCTTTTAATTCAAGGAACATGGTAGCCAAATCAGGAATGTTACGATACACAACCTCATCAATATACGGACGACCTTCAAAATAAGAGTCGTTCGCTTCCAGTACTACCCTGCTGCCGGGCACCCATTCTTTCAATTTATAGGGGCCGGAACCTACAGGTTTACGCAGCAAAGGTGTAGTTACTAAATCCTGTCCTTCAAGCTTATGCTTGGGCAGGATGTCACTCATCCAAGTAATGAGTGATCTGGCAAAAGGTTTTTCATACCGCACTTCGACTGTGTATTTGTCGATTTTACGGAATTCCTTTACTGCCAGAAAGTCACTTGCATATGCCGTGGGGGTTTTGGGGTCTATCATCATGCGGTATGTGAACTCGACATCATCTGCTGTCAGTTCTGTGCCATCTTCCCATTGAATTCCTTTTCGAAGTCGAAAACGCAACAGCGTTCCGCCTTCTTCCACGTCATAGGATTCGGCAGCCCATGGAACTATCTCCAGGTCTTTGTCGTATTTCAGCAAACCGATATATAGCTGACTAGTGATTTCCTTTGATGCGCTATCATTTGAAAGTGCACTGATAAGGTTGGTAGGTTCGCCTATAGTGCCAATAACTATGCGGCCACCATAGTCAGGCTTTACGTTGTTTTTTGTTGCAACTTCAGGAAGGGGGTTGGCTGCTGACGGCTGCTCGTTTAAAGACTGCTGCTCATCAGTGGAAGTTTTTTCACCACCGTCACAGGCTCCAAGTACGCACAAAAGCAACACACTGGCAAAAACTGTTAACACTCGTTTCATGAAAACCTCTCAGGCTATTGCCAATTCCGGCGGATACGTTATTCTTCAATAGAAAACTAAGGGTGAGTGCCCCTAACATATGCACCTACCAAAGTTCCGTTCCGTTGAAAACAGCAAGGTTTTCACCTAGTACTATAAACAGTCCGCGCTTACCACGCGGGGGGACACGCTGTTGCGGCTGCCCGCAAGGCGGATTCCGCACTGTAGAGGAGCTAGACCTTACCATGGACAGACCAGAGGAAACGACCGTAAAATCAATGTTGCAGGAATTCGTGACTGACACGGTTCCGGAGTATATCATTGACGGGTCGCACAACATCCTCAACAGCGGGGGAGTCCTTAAGCTTAGCTTGAAAAAAAGCGGGGGCTACTGGGATGTTGAGGCACACATTCAAGGCGATGATTTTCAAAATTATTCGCCCAAACTTTCGTTAAACATAAGTGAAGAGACGATCAACTACATGTGCAACTGCCCGGATTCGTTTTCCGGTGTGTGCCGCCATGTAGGGGCCGCTGCTCTCAAATTGCTTTCGTCCCTTGAATCATCTGACGAAGCGGAACCTGTTGCGCCCAAAATGGAGTGGCGACAGAGCTTCAGAAACTTTTTCTCAACCGAGTTTGAGCCGGAAGCAGGCAAGCACTACCTGATCTACCGTTTTCACCCTGAGCCGGGCAGGCTTCAGGTGTCCTTCTTCCGTGCGCGCCAGAACAAATCAGGCCTTTCAACGGTTCACAACGAAGTCACGCTTGACCAGATTATCAACAATCCTGACTGGTGCGAGCTGTCTCCGGACTTACCGGCTGTCGCCAGACAGATAGGACAGTATCTGGACTACATGGGACACCGTGTAGAAATTCCTGATGGTCTGCTCACCTGGTTTTTCTGGACAATCCGTAACGAGTATTATCTGTTCTGGCAGGAAACTGAAAAACCTTGCCATATCGACAGCACCACTATGCGCCTGAAGCTTCAGCCACGCCTTCTTGATGGAGGGCTGGGCTTTGACGTTATGCTGCACCGCGAAGGCAAAGCACCGCAATCGATTCTTGACTCTGAAGTTACCTTCCACGGTCAACTGCCGCTATGGGTATGCTGGCGCCGGGGATTTTACCCTGTACACACCAGTCTCAGCTCCGGTCTTGTTCAGGAACTTGCACAACACCCTCCCGTCATTCCGCAGGAAGACATCTCGGAATTCCTTGACCGTGTATGGACGCAGCTGCCAGCTTCCGACTTGTACGGTCAGGAAGAGTTTCTTGAGCATATGGAGCCCATCTTCGTTCCTGCCAGCTATAACCCCAAGTTATATCTGGACGAAGAAGGCAGTCTGCTGACTTTACAGATTCAGAACATCTACGAGACGATTCACGGAGAATTCCTGCTACCCGGGCCGAACCCCGAATTCCAGACAGGCAGTTATCCGTTTGAGGGGCAAACGTTCCTTTTACGGCGCCAACAAGATCAGGAGGCCGCCCTTACGCAGCAATTGCTGGAAATGAACTTCCAGCCGCGTAACAACAGGGTCTGGTTCCTTGAGCCGGAGGAAGCTATCAACTTTTTGCTGGACGCATACCCCAAGCTGATTGCTGAATACCGCGTATACGGCGAAAAGGCTCTCTCGCGTTACAAGGTACGTCTGTCGCAGCCGATCATTTCGGCTAAAGTTGAATCCAACGAAGAGGAAAAGTGGTTCTCGCTTGACCTTAACGTTGAGTACGATGGTCAGAGCGTTCCCATTGAAAAAATCTGGAAGGCGTGGACAGAAGGTAAGCGTTACGTTCAGTTAAAAGACGGCTCGTACACAAGCTTACCCGAGTCATGGCTTAAGACATTGGGACACAAGCTTCGTGCCATGGGCCTTGACCCTGAAAAGGCTCCCAAAAAGCGCTTTGAACAATACGAAGCCCCGCTGCTGGACAACCTTCTGGAAGACCTGCCTGAAGTTCAGACAGATTCGTTCTGGAACTCATTGCGCGAAAAGATTCATACCTTCCAAGAAATCAAAATCATTGACCAGCCCAAGGGGCTGAATGCCACCCTGCGTGGTTACCAGCAACAGGGACTCAGTTATCTTAACTTCCTGCGCGAATATGGCTTCGGCGGTATTCTGGCTGACGAAATGGGCCTTGGTAAGACCATTCAGACTCTTTCGTTCATCCAGTACATGGTGGAAAGCGGCCGCACCGGTCCCAACCTGATCGTTGTGCCGACCTCCGTTCTGCCTAACTGGGACCGTGAAGCGCAAAAGTTTGTACCCAACCTGCGCAGACTGATCATTTACGGTACCCGCCGTGAAAATATGTTTGCCCAGATTGCAGATTCTGACATTGTAGTCACCACGTATGCTCTGCTGCGCCGTGACCTTGAAGAACTACAGGAATACGAATTCAACTCGCTCATTCTTGACGAAGCCCAGAATATCAAGAACCCGAACACAATCACCGCCCGTTCTGTGCGCAAGATCAGCGCAGATCTGCGTCTCTGCCTGTCGGGTACGCCCATTGAGAACAACCTCTTTGAGCTGTGGTCGTTGTTTGAGTTCCTTATGCCCGGCTTCCTCGGTTCGCAGCACAGCTTCCAGCGCGGAATCATCAAACCCATCAAGGATGGGGACCCGGATACGCTGGAATACCTTCGTACTCGCGTTAAACCGTTTATCCTGCGACGTACTAAATCAGAAGTGGCAAAAGACCTGCCGCCCAAGGTGGAAAACGTCTACTACTGTGCTCTTGCAGAAGAGCAGCAGGAACTTTACGGCGCACTTGCCAAGCGGCTTAAAGAGCAGGTCATGGCTGACGTGGATGAAAAAGGCATCGCTAAAAGCCAGATGTCCATCCTTGATGCGCTGCTCAAGCTTCGTCAGATTTGCTGCCACCCGAGACTGCTCAAACTGGATATGCCCGGCCTGACAACGAACCTGCCCTCCGGCAAGTTTGACGCCTTCAAAGACATGATTACTGACATCGTGGAAGAAGGCCACAAGGTACTGGTATTCTCGCAGTTTGTTCAGATGCTGCATATCATCCGCTCATGGCTGCAGATTAATGATATGCCTTTCTGCTACCTTGACGGAACCAGTAAGGACCGCTTTGATCAGGTAGACAGGTTCAACGACTCGCCTGACATTCCCATCTTCCTTATTTCGCTTAAGGCAGGTGGTACAGGCCTGAACCTGACCAGTGCTGACTACGTAATCCACTACGACCCGTGGTGGAACCCTGCAGTAGAAAATCAGGCTACTGACCGCGCACACCGTATCGGCCAGAAAAGTCAGGTGTTCTCGTATAAGATGATCTGCCAGAACACTGTTGAAGAGAAGATCCTCAAATTACAGGATATGAAACGTAACGTTGCAGACTCCATCATTCCCGGACAGGATAGTTGGAAATCTCTTACTCGCGACGACCTTGAAATGCTCTTCGACGTGTAAAGGCAATGTCTGGGCATCAGCCCTGCAATAACTCGACGTGTTACACACAAATCAGGGCTGTGGGATAACCTCACAGCCCTTTTTTATATACAGACCGAAGGTTACTTGTTTCAAACTACACTGTAGTATCTCTGAGTCACAACATTTATGCACCTATCCACCACTGCATCGACAACATTCTTTATGACAATCACTAAAGCAAATATTACTTCCTATGACTTTCCCAACGTACTTCACCAAATGCTTTTTCACCCTGTCCGTAATCTTCACTACCATTCGACAACAGGCCTCTCAAGTCAGAGTAGTATGCATAAAAAAGGACGCTTCTTGTTGAAGCGCCCTTTTTAATCACATCATGCATATCTGTTAGTCGGGACGACCAACGCAGAAATATGCAAATCCTTCCTCAGCCATGAACTGGGGCGAATACAGGTTTCTGCCATCAAAAAGAATCGGAGCAGTCAAAGACTTGCGTACCCGACTGAAGTCAGGGTTACGGAACTGGTTCCATTCAGTCACTACCAGAAGAGCCTGAGCGCCTTCTACTGCTTCGTACTGTTCATCAACAATGCTTACAAGCGGATTGTCGGCAAGCAGTTCACGGGCATTATCAGCTGCAACGGGGTCAAAAGCTTTGACTCTCATGCCACGGTCAGTCAATTCCTTGATAATGGCTAAGGCCGCGGCTTCGCGCATGTCATCAGTATTGGCTTTAAAAGCAAGTCCCCACAACGCGATTGTCTTACCCTCTACTCCGCCCTGAGGCTCGAAGTAGTTGATAATACGCTCTGCCATATGGCGCTTCTGACGGAAGTTGACATCTTCTACAGCTTCCAGCAGTTGCGGGCGGAAGTCATATTCATGCGCGGTATGAATCAGGGCTTTTACGTCCTTGGGGAAGCAGGAGCCCCCGTAGCCCACACCGGGGTAGATGAAGTGGTAACCAATACGATGGTCAGAACCGATGCCGGTACGAACATCGCGAACATCAGCACCTACGCGCTCGCACAGTGTTGCGATTTCATTAATAAAAGAAATTTTTGTTGCCAGCATGCAGTTAGCGGCATACTTCGTCATTTCCGCACTGCGCACACCCATCACGATCAACTTTTCGCGACTGCGTGCAAAAGGCGAATAAAGCTGCTTGAGGTACTCCGCAGTTTCAGGAGAATCAGTACCTACAACAACGCGATCAGGCTTCATAAAATCGTTGACCGCGTCACCCTCTTTAAGAAATTCCGGGTTAGAAACAACATCGTAAGGAATGTCTGCGCCGCGCTTAGCCAACTCTTCCGCAATAATTGCACGTACTTTATCTGCAGTGCCAACCGGAACCGTAGACTTATCAACAACGATTTTTTTGTCGGTCATGTACATACCGACTTCACGTGCAACCTGCTCCACGTAGCCAAGGTCACAAGAGCCGTCTTCGCGCGAAGGAGTGCCCACGGTAATAAAGACGAACAGTGAGTCCTTAAGCCCTTCTTCAAGGCTTGTGGTAAACTGCAGACGGCCTTCAGCGTAGTTCCGGCGAACCAGCTCTTCCAAACCGGGTTCGTAAATATGAACTTTGCCGGCTTTCAGTGTCTTGACAACTTCAGGGTTAACATCCACGCAGCGGACGGTATTACCCATTTCTGCAAAGCAGGCAGCACTGACGAGACCTACGTATCCAGTGCCTACGATACAAACATTCATTATGGTATCCTTATCAAAGTTGAGTATAATGCGTAGTAAGGTTGTTGCACCGTTCAGTTACTCATTAGCATAAAAAACGTCAATGCCTGCTCCTATATCGCTACAGCGCTGCAAATATGGCCCGCAGGGCTTGACTTTTTTCATAACTATGTTCTGAACATTGCAAAAAACTTAGGAGCAAAAGAATGCCAGTTCTGGTAGTTAATGTTGATCATATTGCGACGTTGCGTCAGCAACGGATGGGAAAAGAGCCTGAACCGGTAACGGCGGCACATTTAGCCGAACTGGCAGGTGCAAGGGGGGTTATTGTCCATCTGAGGGAGGACCGCAGGCACATACAGGACAGAGATGTTGAACTTATTTCGCAGTGCCTGAATACACGTCTACACCTTGAGATGGCAGGTACAGAAGAAATGCGGGAGATAGCGCTCCGCGTAACTCCTTATATTGTCTGCCTTGTCCCTGAAAAGCGGGAAGAGCTTACCACTGAAGGCGGGCTGGCTGTTGCAGGCAGAGTTGATGTGTTGCGGGAATACCTTGCTCCCATTCATGCGCAGGGCATCCGCTCCAGCTTGTTCATTGAAGCAGACCCCGAGCAAATCCGTGCAGCCAAGGCTGTAGGCTCAGAATACATTGAACTGCACACCGGACATTTTGCCGATGCTCCTACCCCAGAGGCAATGAAAAAAGAGCGTGATAAAATCATCGCTGGAGTCGAGCTAGCCCGCACGCTGGGGTTAAAAGTAAACCTCGGGCACGGCCTGAATTACACCAACATTTTTGAATTTAAAAATGTGTCCGGAATTAATGAATACTCCATCGGACACTCCATTGTTTCCCGTGCCGTTATGGTTGGTTTTGAGAAAGCCGTCCGGCAGATGGCAGACATCATCGGCACTTTTGCCGAGTAGTCCGGTCAAACGTCCATTTAACCCAACGGGATAACGTGGTGATAGTCGGAACCGGCATAGACCTGACAGAGCTGGACCGTATCCGCAAAGCGCTTGAGAGACATCCTGAGCGCTTTGCCAAGCGGATTCTGCATGACAATGAGCTGGAAAGCCTGCAGCCTGTCACACCAGCAAGGCTGGCTGCCCGCTTTGCCGCTAAAGAAGCTGCTGTCAAAGCGCTTGGAACCGGTTTTACCATGGGAATCAGTTTCAAGGACTTGGAAGTATATAATGAAGCGAACGGCAAGCCCGCACTCCGCTTGCACGGTGAAGCCAGAGAGCAAGCAGAACAACTTGGCGTAACCCGCATTCACCTTTCATTGACGCATGGCAGAGATACGGCTGCAGCAGTTGTTATATTAGAGAATTAACCTTCCGTACGCCACAGGACTAAATATGTACCTTCCGCTGCCTACCCCGACAGAAATGAACAGCTGGGATCACAGTGCTATTCATGACGCTGGAATACCGGCCGAACTCCTGATGGAAAACGCGGCCAGAGAAGCTTTCAGAGTTCTGAGTTCATGCTTTGCCCCCGTCCGGCACACTGGTGCGCACCTGCAGGAAGATCCGGCAACAGCGCTGGCTGACAAACGGATTATCTGTTTCATGGGAGGCGGCAATAACGCCGGCGACGCAGCGGCTGTTGCCCGCCACCTGTACAATGCGGGTGCAACGGTTCTTGTGATACACACCAGACCGTTGGAAGCCTTTGCCAATGAAGCTGCATGGCACATAGATCAGGCAATGCAGCATGGTGTCCCTTTTCTCCCCTATGATCCGGCAGCGAACTCTTTTATTCCTGCTACGCTCAGTTCCAAGCAACTGGCTTATTGGAATGATACTGATCACAGCATCCCCGCACTGCCTGACGTAGTTATAGACGGTCTTTTGGGCACGGGACTTAAGGGTGATGTTTCCGAAGAAATGCTTGCACCCATACGGCATATCAACACATTAGGGCAGCATGCGTTTGTGATGTCTCTGGACATCCCCAGCGGACTTAACGGAGAAACAGGCATACCTGCACCTGAATGCGTGCAAGCGGACTGTACAGTGACTTTTCAGGCCGCAAAGCTGGGCCTTGTGCAGCCAGAAGCACATGAGCACACCGGCACACTGTATGTCCGAGAAATAGGCATCCCCCAGTCTGTACAAAAAAAATTGCCGGCTGCAGTTCAGAGGACAACAGATGCCGTGGCTATGCTGCCTCCCCCGCCTTCGGCGGCCATGCACAAAGGCACTGCGGGCCATGTACTTATTCTTGGTGGCTCCACAGGTCTCTCCGGTGCTCCCTTGTTGGCTGCTCTGGGAGCTCTCAGGTCGGGCGCCGGGCTGGTTACAGTAGCCCTTCCTGAACGCCTTGAAAGCCATGTAAAGTGCAGCCATCCGGATATCATGACCGTGCCCGTTCAGTGCGGCGACAACTGGGAAGGAGCAGATCCGGAGTGCATAGTGCACCTGCTGCAGCGATGCGGTGCATTGCTTGTAGGCAATGGCATGGGCCGATCGGAACATGCAGCCCGACTGTTTGCCAACGTAATTGAACTGCCGCGTCCCGCAACAATTTTTGATGCCGATGCACTTTTTCATTTACGTCACCCGACACATGCACTTGCATTGATGCGCGAAATAGATATTCTTACCCCTCATCCGGGAGAAATGGCATTCCTTACCGGACTAACCTGTGATCAGGTACAAGCCGACAGGCTGGCGGCAATGAAGCTTTTCACGCAACGCTGCCCAGCAACCTGCCTGCTTAAGGGTGCCGGAACATTGGTTGCCAACAGCCGTTCCTTCACAGCTTTTATTAATGCTGGTGCCCCTTCTCTTGCAGTAGGCGGTTCCGGAGATGTTCTTGCCGGTATGTGCGCGGCTTTTACTGCACAAGGGCTAGGTCCCTTTAACGCTACGGTGGCAGCCGCACATATTCACGGAAAAGCCGGCGAACAGCTATTGCGCGAAAATCCGTTGCGCGGTACTACCGCAACAGAAATCGCCGACATTATTCCACGTACAAGAAAGGAGCTCTACCATGCTTAGCGCAAAAGACATTATGTCCGCAGACCCTGTGACCATAGCTCCTGACATGGATATTATCGAAGCCACCAAGCTGCTGCTTGAACACAAGTTCAATGGTCTGCCAGTTGTGGACCATAACGGCAAGCTCGTCGGTGTTCTCTGTCAGAGCGACCTTGTTGCACAACAAAAAAAGGTCAACCTGCCCTCCCTGTTTACCATCCTTGATGGCTTTATCCCTCTGAAATCGCTATCTGACGTTGACTCAGAAATGCGAAAAGTCGCGGCAACCCGTGTGGCAGACGCCATGACCGAAGAGCCGGTTACGGTATCTCCTGATACGCCGCTGGATGAAGTTGCCACTTTGATGGTGGACTCCAAGTACTACACGTTGCCCGTGGTGCAGGATGGTCGTCTTGTCGGCGTTGTCGGCAAAGAAGACGTTCTGCGCACCCTCGTGGGCGCATAGCCACAAGCATAGCAATGCAACTGTTACTCAGGCTTCAAAACTCTGAAGCCACGCAAGAACTGGGAGCGTTACTGGCGGAAAGCATTATGCATTCCGGCGGCGGCGTTGCACTTTTTCTTAAAGGTACTCTTGGCGCGGGCAAAACTACGCTGGTTCGTGGTTTGGTTTCCGCTTTGCCGGGTGGTGACAACGCAGAAGTAAGCAGCCCCAGTTTTAATATTTGTAATATTTACCCTACTCAACCGGAAACAGCGCATTACGATCTTTACCGGCTCGAAGGCGCTCCTGTGGATGACAGCCTGTACGATCATATTGAAGACGGGGCATCCCTGACTATTGTTGAGTGGGCCGAATACCTGCCAGAAGATGCACGTCCAGACCATGCCCTCACGTTAGCATGGCAACCGTGCGACTCTGGCCGACTGGTTACAATTCAAGCAACTGGCGACAAGGCGGAAACCATACTTGCCGAGCTGGCATCACGGACTGCCGGCTGCACCGTCAGCCCCCATGCGGGCTAATGTCCGTTGAAATAACGCTAAACGATCAGGATTACGGTATGCGTATTCTAGTACAGAAGTTCGGAGGAACTTCAGTTGCCAATCTGGAGTGCATGCAACAGGTAAAGCAAAAGGTCCTCAAAGCCCGCGCACAGGGATACAAGGTCGTCGCTGTCCTGTCAGCCATGTCCGGAGAGACAAACCGCCTACTCGCAATGGCGGACCAATGGTCACAATGCCCCGATCCCGCCGAAGTCGATGCTCTCATTTCGACAGGTGAACAAATTTCTGTCTCTCTTTTTTCCATGCTTCTGCAGGGGGATGGAGTCAGTGCAAGGTCGGTACTGGGCTTTCAGATTCCCATGAAGACCAACACTTCGCACGGTCGGGCAAGGATTCTTGATATTGACAGCAAAATTCTGCTCAACATGCTCGAGCAGCACGATGTGCTTGCCGTAGCCGGTTTTCAGGGAGTTACAGATAAAAACCGTATCTCCACATTGGGCCGCGGCGGCTCTGACACGTCAGCTGTAGCCCTTGCTGCGGCTCTTGGCTGTGAATGCGAAATTTATACAGATGTAGACGGCGTATACACCACAGACCCCAACATGTGCTCTACAGCGCGCAAGCTGGACAGAATTTCGTATGACGAAATGCTTGAGATGGCCAGCATGGGTGCAAAGGTTCTACAAATCCGTTCCGTCGAATTTGCTAAAAAATATAAAGTTCCTGTACGCGTCCGTTCGACGTTTACCGACGACGCAGGAACGCTGCTTACTCAGGAGGACTCTCAGATGGAAGCCGTTATGGTATCCGGAATCGCATATGACAAAGATCAGGCACGAATTACCCTACGCGGGGTACCGGATACTCCCGGTGTTGCCGCGTCGCTGTTCTGTCCGCTGGCCGATGCCGGAATCGTCGTTGACATGATCGTCCAGAACCCCAGTCTGGACGGCGTTACGGACATGACGTTCACCGTACCGCGCAAAGACCTGAAGAGTGCGCTTGAGCTGGTCGAAAAAACCAAGACAGAAGTCGGAGCAAAAGAAGTACTGCACGACCTGCACGTATGTAAGGTTTCCGCCATCGGCGTGGGCATGCGAAACCATTCCGGCGTAGCAAGCAAAACCTTTGCAACTCTGCGCCGCGAAAACATTAACATTTTGATGATCAGTACTTCTGAAATCAAAATCACCTGTCTGATAGAAGAAAAATACACAGAACTGGCCGTACGTACTTTGCATGACGCTTTCGGCCTCGACAAGGATCAGTCTCAATCAGGCTGAAAATAAAATGCCATGAAGCAGATAGAAATATACGACACTACGCTCCGCGATGGTACACAGGCTGAAGACATCAACCTCAGCACTGAAGATAAAATCAAAATAGCTCTAAAGCTCGATGAGTTGGGAGTCCGTTATATTGAAGGCGGCTGGCCGGGATCAAACCCAGTCGATCGCGCTTTCTTCAACGAGATTACCAACTATGCAATACGGCATGCGCGAATTACCGCCTTTGGCAGCACGCATCACCCGAATTTTGCAGCGTCTGAAGACCCGAACCTACGGGCTATTATTGAATCCGGCGTTCAGACGGCCACTATCTTCGGTAAAAGCTGGGACATTCACGTCAATGAAGCACTACGCATACCGTTGGAGCGAAATCTGGAGATTATCCATGATTCGGTCGCCTATCTGCACAGCAAGCTAAATGAAGTGCTTTTTGATGCAGAGCACTTTTTTGACGGCTATAAAGCGAATCCGGAATACGCGCTGGCAGCACTGCGCAAAGCGCACGAAGCAGGAGCCCGCGTTCTGGTGCTTTGCGACACCAACGGAGGAAGCCTTCCCAGTGAAGTTTTCGACATCACTGCAGAAGTTCGCAAAGCACTACCGGATGCAACACTCGGCATTCATACTCACAACGATTGTGAACTCGCTGTGGCAAACTCCATTGCCGCTGTTCAAGCCGGTGCTGAGCATATTCAGGGAACCATCAACGGCGTTGGCGAACGCTGTGGCAACGCCAACCTGTGTTCAATCATACCAACGCTTGAACAAAAATTCCCGGGCAAGCATCAATGTCTTCCCGAGGGGCACCTGCAGATGCTTACGCGTATCTCGCACTTTGTCTCTGAAGTTGCCAACGTTCAGCCGTTCAGCAGACAACCTTTTGTCGGTCGCTCTGCGTTTGCTCATAAAGGCGGTATTCATGCCAGTGCAGTAAACAGAATGGCAAGCCTGTATGAACATATGGACCCTGAGGTGATTGGTAACAGGCAACGGGTACTGCTTACCGAGCTTGCAGGAAGAAGTAATATTGTTTCCATTGCCAGACGGTTCGGCTTTCACCTCGAAAAAGACGAGCCTGTGGTCAAAGGACTGCTGAAAGAGCTTAAAGACAAAGCAAGTCTGGGCTACGACTACGCTGCAGCAGAAGCATCCGTAGAATTACTGCTCTTCCGGAAGCTTGCCCGCAGAGGTGTACGGCAGTTCTTCAGGCTGATCAACTTCAGGGTGCTTGAGTCCAAGCAAGGGCGTGACGATCAGCCCATGTCTGAAGCGACAGTCATTGTAGAGGTTGAGGGCATCGAAGAACATACTGCAGCCTCCGGCATGGGTCCTGTGAACGCATTGGATAACGCCCTGCGTAAAGCATTGTCGGGCTTTTACCCGCGCCTTAATGAAATGCGCCTGCTGGACTTTAAAGTAAGAGTTCTGACCGGCGCCAAAGATGAAAAAGGCAGCACGGCTTCTGTTGTACGGGTTCTCATCGAATCAGGAGACCAACATAGCCGGTGGGTTACGGTAGGCGTTTCCTTCAATATCATCGAAGCAAGCTGGCAGGCACTGGTCGATTCAATCACGTACAAATTGTACAAAGATGAATGTGAGCAGCGCTCCAAGCTGAATCAGTAAAATAAAATGCCGGCACCTCAGGGTGCCGGCATTTTTACTTATTCATACTCGTTTAGCAGGTGGGAACAAATCATGAACCGATTATTTCGAACCTGTCTTCACCCTCTTTGCCTTCGAGGTATTTGCAAACCAGATTCCTGCCCTGACGCTTTGCTTCATAAAGAGCACTATCGGCAGAATCGATCAGGTTATCCTCAAAAGCCCCCCGCCATGCCTTACTTGCATAAGCCACGCCGGCACTCAGAGTAATACGGATACCGCTACGTACAACCTCTCCGTCATTATTACGGATGACAAAGTTAAACGCTTCCATACTCGTACGTGCAGCCTCTGCAAGTTCCTCGGCCTTCACCACAAACTGCCCGCGAAGAATAATTGAAAACTCTTCACCGCCGTAGCGAGCAACCAACACATCTGTGTCTCTCTTTCCTACAAGAGTTGAAACAGCATCTTGCAAAATTTTTGCCACAGTGCGGATGGCCTGATCACCTATCCTATGGCCAAACTCATCATTGAAGTTTTTAAAATTATCAATATCAAGCATTATCAACGCAAGCGGCACGTCCTTCTTGCGCCACATCGTTACAGAATCTTGCAGGAACTCATCAAAAGCTCGTCTGTTATGAAGACCACTTAACGGGTCACGCTGTGTTAGTTCCGTCATGGCTGCTGCATCGCGTTCCATCACGTTAATGACATCATGGAACGTCTTTTTAAGCATTGCCACTACTTCTTCAGGCTCTTTACCGCTCACAACAGCGTCAATGCTGGCTGTCTCAAGGTGTTCAACTTCACCTTTGCGCCGCAGCATCAAATTTCTGAATTCTTCTGCCAGACTGGCTGTTTCCTGCATGGCCCTGTTCAGACGTTGCTCATAAGGGGCAACCAGAATCTGCCTGTCCCGTTCAAGGATGTGCTGATAACTTTCTTCTGAAAAATCTCTATTCTGCAAAACTTCGACAAGGAGCTGCTGAACCTGAACTTTCTGCTCGCCAGTTAGGTACGTATATTCTTGCAGACCTCGCATATATAAAATCAGCGTCCGCCATTTAGCGTCTTTGGGAACTCCTACTCTGTCGAGCGCTTCGCACATCCGGCCGTCAGCCGAAAAATCGCACCCCCCGGTGCGCACGCAACCAGTCGCAGCATCTGCGGCGTCTTCTGGTTTCAAAATTTTCTTGTTCATGGTCGTTCCATAGCTGCTTTACACAATCCATTAAGGCTGAGCAGGCCAGACCGAACAAGATCTGGCCGGAGCCATGCCATGAAGGAAGGCTTGTATAAGATTATCAAAATGCACACGGTTCCGATAGGATATTTTATTGAATGCATCACATCGAGAGCTAAAGAAACGCTTGCTACGTTTATTGCCTCTGTAACCTTTTTCGGCAGTATCAAACGCTTGGACCAAGGCCCACATCCCCCGCTTTTCTCCTATGGCTTTTTTTTGTGCCCGTAAAAGTCTCTTTGAGAGTTCCTCAGGGACGTCATCATGGTAATAAAACCATGCAGCACCATCTCGTACAAGAACCTCATTCAATGATGTTCCGTCAGGTAATTTTCCTTCTCCGACAATGCGTCCGAAGCGGTCTTTGCCACTATTGGACATATTCAATACAATCAATCCCCCTGCAAGATATTTTCTCAAAACATCACGGGATTGTACAGAGTAAAGCCCTCCGGTTTTTCCATCACGCGGCATTTCAGGTGCATCAATACCGGCAAGCCTGACAGACCTCCCGTCCAGCATAACGACCGTATCGCCATCAGGAATAAACCGTACCGGAAAGCTAACGTCGGAAGCGCGCGCCACAGATGCAGCAAATAACAGCACGCATAGTCCCGCACACAGGCAGAGGATCTTTCCTCGCTTGTAACTCACATCCATTTCAGCCGCCTGATTATAAAAATGGCGGCTCCTTCAGGAGCCGCCATACACTTTTAGCTTTCGTAGTATGACCGTAATGTCTGGCTACGGACAGGATGTCTCAACTTTCTCAAAGCCTTGGCTTCAATCTGTCTGATGCGTTCTCTGGTAACATTGAAAAGTTTGCCCACTTCTTCCAAAGTGTGGTCAGATTTTTCATTAATACCAAAGCGTTTACGCAGCACCTGCTCTTCTCTGGGGGTCAAGTCTGCAAGCACAGAAGCGATCTGTTCGCTTAGCTTCGTGTTAACCACTTCTTCTGCAGGGGCAACAGCCTTTTTATCTTCGATAAAATCACCAAGGCTCGAATCTTCTTCATCACCGATAGGCGTTTCAAGCGAAATCGGTTCCTTGGCAATCTTCAATACTTTTTTCACCTTGTCGATGGGATAATCCATACGTTCGGCGATTTCTTCCGGAGTGGGGTCACGTCCCAGCTCCTGCACAAGGTAACGTGAAGTACGGATAAGCTTGTTAATAGTTTCGATCATATGCACAGGAATACGGATCGTGCGCGCCTGATCGGCAATAGCACGGGTAATTGCCTGTCTGATCCACCAGGTGGCGTACGTGGAGAACTTGTAGCCCCTCTGGTATTCAAACTTATCAACAGCTTTCATCAGGCCAATGTTACCTTCCTGAATCAGGTCAAGGAACTGTAGCCCGCGGTTGGTGTATTTCTTTGCAATGCTGACAACCAGGCGCAGGTTGGAGCGAATAAGTTCCTGCTTTGCACGCATGGCATGGCTGTTACCGCGCTTGATACGCCACAGAACTTCTTCAAGGTCAGTCACGTTATGGCAACACTTTTCCTGAAGACGATTCAGGATTTCCATCTTGCCCATGATCATTTCCTTGAAAGAGAAAAGCTCTTCGACTGTCAGATTCAAGCTGTCCGCGGCAACGACAGGATTGATTTCGCGCTCATCCAGCTGCCGGAAAAGTTCGCGCATTTCTACCTGAGTTTTACCGGTAGAAAGAATGTATGCCGAAAGGTCGCGCTGGCAGTTGTGCATCTGACGCACGTAATCCTCGACAGTTTCGATGATACGGTCGATCAGTGTTTTTTCCAGCTTGATATCGCGCAGGCGAGAAACAATTTCCTCTTTGTACGCGATAATTTCCTTCTGGATGCCGTACACACGCTTTTCGAGCGTGGCACATTCATCAAGACGCTGATAAATCTTACGCTTCTTCTTAAAAGCAGTCTGAATTTCATCCAGCAGCATGATTACACGCTGGCGCTGGTTCATTTCATCTTCACTGGGGTCGTCTTCCTCAATGGTTTTAACGACATCCTTCAGCTTGATGTGGTTATCTTTCAGGTCTTCGCCGACGGCCATCTGTTCTTCTACGGCACCGGGGACTTCCACCAGCGCATACAAAACATCCTGCTCGCCTGTTTCTATCTTTTTGGCGATGTTGACTTCGCCATCGCGGTCGAGCAACGGGACCGCCCCCATTTCGCGCAGGTACATGCGCACGGGATCGGTACTACGAGAAGAATAATCCGCAGGATCTTCTTCATCAGTCAGTTCAAGACCACCATCGCCCGCATCATCGTCATTCTCGCCAGGCGACATGCTTATTTTTTTGCCGTCTTTTTCAGAATCGACAATAGCAATGTCGAGCTGATCGAAAATCCCAATGATCTCTTCAATCTGCTCGGGGGTGTTGATCTCCGCCGGCAACGCTTTGTTCACTTCATCAAAAGTGAGAAAGCCTGCGACTTTGCCTTTGGCAATGAGGGTCTTGATTTGCTGGATTTCCTTAATGTTACCCATCGGATCTCCCCAGATTATCTTTCATGGCCCGAAGAAGCTCAAACCCCGCATCGGAATTAGCATCTTTGCTAAGTTGCCTGAGAGCTGCCAACATCATCCGGCTTTGTTCTTTCTGGTTAAGTTCGGCTAACTTGCTGTATAAATCTTCAAGTTCCTGCCGCTCGTTCTCAGCTGGAATAGGGTCAGCCACCCTGCAACGAATCCAAAACGATTTCTGCTCTTCGGAAAAATGATTCGGCGCATCACCCTCGCCGAACTCCAAAAGTTTATCCCACATATCTTTGGCCCAGCGGGAGACAAGAACCTCTTCTGCTCCGCGGGCCTGCAAGTCGGTAAGATGACGAGGGAAGCGAACAGCAAACTCCATCAGGTGGCGTTCAAGCTTGCGCTCTTTTCCAACTCGCCCTGCGGCGGATGAACGAGCCTGAGGAGCAGCCTTGCCCCCTGCCATTTTCAGGCCGGCCCGAAGTTCCGCTTCCTGCAATCCCAGTCCTCCCGCCAGTCTGGACACATAAAAGCTGGCCAGTTCCGGACGTTCCAACTGATTGAGAAACGCAGTGGTCCAATCTAGAATCTCTCGTGGCGAAAAAGTAGTTTGCAGTGTCTTGATACAATAGTCCAAGCCATCAGGAGCCTGATCGGACAATTCGTCAAATGCTTGAGTCCCCTGCTTATGAAGCAAGCTGTCAATATCTTCGCCTTCCGGCATCAACACCACACGGCAGTTCATACCTTTGACAAGCATCATCTCACAGCTGCGCAAAGCAGCTTTGCGCCCGGGGCCGTCTCCATCAAAAATCAAATCTACGTGAGAGCAGAACCCGCTCAGCCGTTTGACCTGAGATTCTGTCAGCGCAGTTCCCAGCACACCACAAGCATTAGCATAGCCGAACTGGTGCAATGCCAGAACATCCATGTACCCCTCTGTCAACAAGGCTCTTTTATGCTGGGAAATAGCCCTTCTGGCCTGATACAGCCCATAAAGGTGGTCACCTTTTTTATAAATGGTACTGTCGCTGCTGTTTATATATTTTGCCTGATCTTCAGAACTAATAATTCTACCGCCAAAGGCAATAACTTTTCCAGAAAGATTTTTTATAGGAAAAATAAGACGTCCGCGAAAACGGTCGTACATTCTTCCGGAATCATTGGTGGAAAGCAGCCCTGCTTTGGCAGCTGCACGGGGCTGGTAACCGGCACGTTGCAACTCGTCTGCCAGTGCGGACCATTCCCGCTTACTCCAGCCAAGCTCAAAACTCTTTACAATTTCAGGCGACATAGTTCGCCCTTGAATGTAATCCCTGCACTCCTTGCCGGAAGCGTCGCGCAGATTACGGCTGAAATGCTGCGTGGCGATTGCATACATGTCAAAGCACTGAGTACGAAACTTCCGCTCCTGCTCTTCGTAAGGGTTAACTTGTCGCTGCCCCAGTGTTACGCCAGCCTCTTCAGCAAGTTGTTCCAGTCCTTCCCTGAATTCCAGCCCGTTTATACGGCAATAAAAGTCAATAAGATCGCCGGAAGCCTGACAGCCGAAACAGTAATAAAATCCTTCTTCTTCGTTAATAGAAAAGGAAGGTTTGGTTTCCTGATGAAAAGGACAAGGAGCCATCCAGCGATTGCCGATTCGACGCAACTCAACATACCTGCGTGCAAGTTCCGCAAGATTCAGTCTGGCTTTAATAGCCTGCACTGCTGAATTGTCATGACCCGACATAGAAAACAAACTCCGTTGGAACTATAAGCTATCTAAGCTCGACAATGGTCATGCCATCGCCCCCGCGCCCTTCAGGCGCAAGAGAAAAGCCTTCAACAGCAGCAAAGCTGCGTAGAAAAGAGTGCACTTCTTTACGTAAAGCGCCTGTACCACGCCCGTGGACGACTTCCACCTCTTGCGTGCCTGCAAGCAGTGCCTTATCAAGAACAGATGCGAGTTCTGCAATGGCAGCATCTGCGCGCAACCCTCTGAGATCAGCCCGCATAGGCGGCCCGACAGAAGCGGGAACATCGCCAGCAGCGTCATCAGCCAAAGGCTTTTTGCCTGTAGCGCCGGAAACAACATGCTGGGTGCCCTGCTGTCCTTGGCCTGCAGAAATATCCTGCAGCTTTACCCACATGGAAACGCCGTTAAGATCAACTTTTACACGTTTTTTGCGAATATCGATCTCTTCAATGACAGCTTTCTTATCCCAGGGAATATACTTTACTGTCATCCCTACAACAAGTTTAGCAGTATCTACTACATCTTCCTGTGGCTTTTCAGCGGTTTTTTCCGCAACCAGACGCTGACGGGTTTCGGCCAGATCTTTTAATGCCTGCTTATGAGAGCGCTTGCCCTGCTTCCACTCGCGCAAAATGTCCTGCGCCTGAGCCTGAACACTTTCAAAAAGCTTCATACGCTCTTTTTCAAACCGCGCTTCAAGCTTGTCACGTTTTACGCGGAACTTGTCTTTCTCTCTGTTCAGTTCGTCCAGTTCATCTTCCCGGGCAACAGCAAGCGAATTCAGTCGTTCAATAAGGGCCGCGGAGTCTTCACCGTCAATCAAAAGATAATTCTGGGCACGCTTAAGTACAGTCTCGGGAAGACCATGTTCGCGAGCCACATCAAGAGCCTGACTGGCCCCGACCTGATCATAAGCAAGGCGATAAAGAGGACGTTTGGTACCGGGATCAAACAAAACAGAGGCAGCCCGAACCCCATCTCTGCTAAGGGCGTACGCCTTAAGCGCAGGGAAGTGAGTGGCAACGCAAACAGTAGCCCCTTTTTCCATCAGTTCGTCCACCACAGCCTGTGCCAACGCAGCGCCCTGTGCGGGGTCTGTGCCAGCACCAAACTCGTCCAGAATAATCAGCGTGCCGTGGTTAACCTGCTCCCATACATCACTAAGATGACGAATCTGAGCAGTAAACGTACTTACGCTGCCTTCCAGGCTCTGTTCATCACCGATAAAGGCATAAATGGCATCCCACCCGGGCAGCGTGCTCCCCTGCTGTGCAGGAACAGGCAGTCCGGCTGCAGCCATCATGGCTATCAAACCGATGGTCTTAAGACACACAGTCTTACCACCGGCATTGCCTCCGCTGATAATCAGGCAGTGCTGGCCGGGCAATAATTCCAGATCTACAGGATGCGTTTTATCTGTAGCCAGTGCCAGTAAAGGATGCCGAACCTGCTTAAGGCAGAAAGGACGGGCATTATCGAAGTCTAGAGCTATGCCGTCATAGGCAGCAGCCAACGCACAACGAGCCTGCAGGACATCTACTTCGACAAGCAGATTCCAGATTGAGCCGATGCTATCCAGTTCAGCCCTGATCAGACCTGTCAGATATTCAAAAATTTTCCGTTCTTCAGCGCGTTCCTGCCGCTTGAGCTGCTGCAGCTGGTTATTCAGCTCTACAAGAAAAATCGGCTCAAAATAACAGGTTTCGCCTGTCTGCGAATAGTCATGAATAATACCTTGCAGCCGGCCTTTAAAGTTTGCTTTTAAAGGCAAAACATATCTGTCGGACGAAAGCGTAATAAACTCGTCCTGCATATAATGGCTGAGGTTATACTTATACGCGAGATCTTTTACTTTGCGGGTGCAAAGTTGGTGAATACGCCGGATTTCCTCACGTACCAGAAGAAGTTCAGGCGAGCTTTCATCACGCAGCAGCCCGTCATCGCCAAGGCAGCGGGAAAGACCGGAGAGGGTCTTCTCAGGCCAGCTGTAGCGGGCAAGCATGTCTTCCAGCAGCGGCCATGCGCCGCCGGTTTCACCAGCTCTGGAGATTGAGGAAGTAAGCTCCCGCCCGAGAACCAGAACTTGCCTGACAGCCCACAAAGCGTCGCAATCCAGCACAGCAGCAGGAGCCTGCAAAAAATGAAAGACGCCTTCCAGATCAGGAAAAGAAGTCAGACGAAAGCCTGAGACCTCTCTCCAACGTTGCCCCTGACTAAAAAAATCACTTCTGGCTCTGGCGGCTTCTACGTCATGCTCCGGAGTAAGCGCAAGACAAGCTTCGGCACCGGCTTCGGATACAGTGTACCCTGCCAGATGCCGAAGCACCTTATCAAATTCAAGAACGTTTGCGGTTCTGGGCTGCATAGAAAATTAAGACAGTGCCTGCAGCTTGGAACGGACCATACCGCTAAGTTCTTTACCGTCAACACGGCCCTTGTACTCAGCCATGATTGCGCTCATCACTTTGCCCATATCCTGCATGGAAGCAGCACCGGAATCAGCAATAGCTTTATCAACAGCTGCGGCAAGTTCTTCCGCACCGAGCTGCGCAGGCATGTATTCCTGCAAGACAGTAAGTTCAGCGGCTTCTTTATCAGCAAGGTCCTGGCGATTTGCATTTTCAAACTGTTCAATGGAATCCTGCCGTTGCTTAACCTGACGCATAAGTACGTCGAAAATTTCGTCCTCGGTAAGAGGACGCATTTTTTCGACCTGCAGGTTTTTCACAGCGGTCTTCAAAAGACGCAGCACACCAAGCTTCAAGCTGTTTTTTGCTTTGTAAGCTGTGATGTAGTCGCTTTCAATACGGGAAGAGAGAGTCATGATATTGCCCCTTTAGATAAGACAATACGGGAAATCCGGAACAAGCCGGATTTCCCGTGAAAGTTATATAAGCCTCAGCAAAGCGCGCTGGCTTTCATAACAGAGAGGTTAAAACTAACCCATGTTAGCCTTACGCATTTTCTTCAGAAGACGCTTACGTGCTGCAGCTTTTTTCTTCTTGCGCATTACGCTGGGCTTTTCGAAATGCTGACGCTTCTTCATTTCAGACAGAACGCCGGCCTTTTCGACCTGCTTCTTGAAGCGACGCAGTGCGATATCAAAGTTGTATTCGCTATCATCAAGGTATACACCGGGCAAAGAAATCACCTCCCTCAGTGGCAAAGTTCCGCAACGGATTGCGGACACCATGAACCGACTTCCTTACCCTCATTCAACCGACATAGCAAGCCCCAATACACACTTTTTCGCATAAAAAAAGGCGACCCGAAGGTCGCCTCATACAAACTGTATGATTAGTGGTGAGAACCACCACCCTGACAGTCCTGTGCAGCCTGAGAGGCCGACTTGACCATGACATAGCCAAGGCCGGCGAAGAGAACAAACAAAACAGCGTACAGAACGCCAAAAAATACAAAGTGATCAGGCATCCACCACGGGATATCCATAGGCAGAGGGCTCTGAATTGTTTCACCATGCAACATCATAACAACAGCCTCCGATTGTTACTTTACAGCATCCTTAAGCAGCTTGCCGGGACGGAACTTAACAACCTTGGCTGCAGGAATGACAAGGGGATCGCCGGTACGGGGATTGCGTCCCTGACGCTCCTGACGGGTTTCGACAACAAAAGTGCCGAATCCGGTAAGGGTCAGCTTGCCTTCTTTAACCAGAACATCTTCTACAGAGTCCAGAAATGCGTTAAGTGCACGCTCTGCATTTGCCTTAGTCAGGTTCGCCTTTTCAGCAATCTTTTCAACCAGATCAGCCTTGGTCATCTGCCGTCTCCTCCTCTCAAGGTTTGCAGGATTATCAGGCTTAAGCCATAATTACCGGCGCACCCACACAAAAAAATTGCAACCGGCAACTTTGAGATTTTTTTCTCAAGCTTTGTTTCGCATGTACCAGAGCGTCTTAAACAGCGCAACCGGCACGTTGTCCGAGAAAGACTCAAGCATATTTAGCGGCATTACGTCAAGATGCCAACCGCATTTCCAACAAGTTTGCAAGTTCTTGAAACTGTTTAGGGGATAATTCTTCAGGTCTTAGGGCCGGAGTCAGCCCATGTGATTCAATCCACAAGCTGACCGACTCATCCCAGTAAGGCTTTAAAATCTTTTGCAATTGCTTTCTACGCTGCTGAAAGCACAACTTCAGGAGCATCGAAAGCGCCCGGGCACTAAATTTTTTATCATCCTCAGGCAACGGATCAAAAGAAAGAACTGCAGAGTCCACCTTCGGCCGAGGCTTAAAAACCGTCGGCGGAACGATAAGCTCTTTTCTGGGCACAGAGAAGCTTTGCAGCCATACAGACAAAGCTCCATACTGACGGGTTCGAGGAGCAGCCAGAATCCTGTCCCCCACTTCCTTCTGAATCATGAAAACTGCACGGGTAAACGCCGAGCGACTCAAAATATCCCACATCAGCGGAGAAGCAACATTATAAGGCAGGTTGCCGATTATTTTCCATGCCTGTCCTTTTCCAAGTTTCTCCCAAGGAAAAGTTAGCGCATCGGTCAACACAACTTCCTTAGTCACAGGACTCTTCGTATCTGTACGTTTATGCTCCCCTGCCCAGTAATAGTCTTTTTCCAGCACCCAAAGACTCATCGGCCCTGCCTGCTGAATAAAAGTCGTCAAAGCTCCAGGCCCGGGGCCTATCTCAATCACCCTGTCCTGCGCTGAAATCTGCAACGCATCCACAATCCTGCGAGAAATATTTTTGTCCTGCAGAAAATTCTGCCCCAGGCTTTTCTTGGCCCGGGGCGCAGTTGCTGAACCGTTCATTATTGGCAATTATCCTTAATCACGAACATTACTTGTAGGAAAATCGTTCAAGTGGCGCGAAAACGCAGCAAGAAGAAACATATCCACCCACCTGAAAATATCATTTTTACGAATACCGTCCCGCATGCGCTCCATTCTTTTACGAACCTGCTCCTGCGGAAACTCTAATGATTCCTTAATCGCCTGTGCCATTCCTTCCGTATCAAACGGATTAATCAGTACCGCACCGTTTTGCAACTGTGCAGCAGCACCTGCGAATTCACTAAGCATCAAAACGCCACGCTTACCCAGATTGCATGCGCAATACTCTTTCGCGACAAGATTCATACCATCGCGCAATGGAGAAACGATAGCCATGGCAGCGGCCCTGTAATACGCCACAAGCTCTTCCCTGCCAAGGCTTCTGTACTGGTACTCGACAGGATTCCAGCCTGGCTTACTGAATAGCCCGTTAATTTCACCCACCATGCGCTCAATATCTTGTTTAAGAGCCTGATAGCGTGGTACCTCCTGCCTGCTTGGAACCATAATCTGCATCAGGGTCACATTCTCATGCAGTTCTGGATACCTGCTAAGCGCTTCTTTATACCCTTCCAGCCTGTATGGAATGCCTTTGGAGTAATCCAGCCTGTCAACTGCAAGAAGCATTTTGCGTTGCTGCATTGCGGCATTAAGTGAGCTGACCATCTCACTGACACCGGCTGAGCGTGCCGTTCTGACAAAAGACCTGTAGTCAATACTTATCGGGAAAGCCCCAACACGCACTACCCTTCCATCAACAAGCAATTCAACAACCGGCCCTCTGCCCTGAGACTTTACATGTGGCAGCAACACATTGATCGCCTGCATAAAATTACGGCGATCACGGTATGTCTGAAACCCCACCAGATCATATTCCAGCAAAGCGGAAAGCACCCTGTCACGCCAAGGCAGCTTGAGGTAATTATCAACAGGAGGAAACGGAATATGCAGAAAAAAGCCTGCCCGCCTCGTACTGCCCATTTCTTTAAGCAGCTGACCGACATGCATCAGATGATAATCGTGCACCCATACATAGGCATCAGGCTGGCCGGAACTTATGACAGCGTCTGCGTATAATTTGTTTACTTTCAGATAGGAGCGCCAGTAGCGGGGATAAAAATTACAAAGCGACTGAAAATCATGAAACAGCGGCCAGATAACTTCGTTAGCAAAACCATAATAAAAGTCTGCAACATCTTCTTTTTCTAGCCGGACCGGGCAAAGCGAATATCCGGCATCACGCGAAAAATCCCCCAGAAGCGATTCTGCCTCGTGTGCCCCCTCAGTTCCGGTCCAACCTACCCAAGTCCCCCCTCTGTCACGCAAAACAGGAGCCATTGCAGAAACAAGGCCACCTGCGCCTGCCTTGATACCCCACTCGCCATCAGCTTTTGATAGCACAACAGGCAATCGGTTTGAGACAACAATCAACCCTTGAGAAGAAGATGGCATAGTCCAGCCTCCTGAATACCAAATATCAGCTAAAACTATACCCCTTACAGCATGTTGATACAACTATAAGAAAATATTTCGGCAGGAAAACGACAAATCAAGAACGTGCAGCAGCAAGAAAAGCCAAAAACTCAAGCAACTCTTGCGGGGGAGAAAGAATCCATTGAGCAGCGCTTTCGACGTCAGGCTTCACTGCTGCCAAAACAGCAGCTCCCGGAACGCCCTGCTGCAGGAAGGGAATCAGCGCACTAAAAGCATCCTCATCGGTCTTGTCATCACCTACATAAAATGCAGCTGCCTGAGGATGTTCCTGCAGCAACGCAGTTACAGCCCGCGCCTTGCTGTATCCCGCTACGCGTAGCTCAAGGCCACAAGCAAAAGGTAAAAGCTCTGCAGTTAAATAACCGGGCAATGAGGCCCATGCAGAACAAACCGCCTGCAACGTAGCCTTTCTACGCGACTCCTGCAGGCTACGAACATGAACTGCTACACTAAAAGGCTTACGCTCAATATTCTCAGGAGCAATCAGAGCAGCAGCCTTATTGTAAGCAGATTCAATCAGCGCAGTCAGGTCAGGGGACAGGTCTGCCTTATGGCATGAGCCGCCTGCAGATTTTCTCTCTCCGCCGTGGCAGCCCCATATTTCAACGTCTGCATCAAGGCCAAGCAAAGAAGGAATTTCAGCGCAGGTGCGGCCAGTAACGATTGCAACGTGTATATCAGGCAGACTCACAAGTGTGCGCAAAGCTTCACGTACACCAGCATAGGGCCACGCCTTGTCACGCTCTGTCGTAAAAGGCGCCAACGTACCATCATAATCAAACATAAGCAGCAGCCCGGGAGCTGCTGCGATCTGATGCCAGAATTCATGATTGTTTTTGGCTTTCGTCCATGTCTGCATTATTCGCTTCCCGACGCTGTTCATACTGCTTGAGCAGCTTGATCATTCTACGCTGACGATAGGCGTTAACAGATCTGAACGTCAGTATGTAAGTAGCAAAAGAAGCCGGAACACCTATCAGGATACCACCGGTAAACATAACCAGCACAATCTCCCACCCTTGATGCAGCATAGCTTTCAGCTCAAGATGGTGCGGATCAAAATATGCGGTTACAGGCATAACCAAGCTGCCAACATAATACAGCATGGTATAGAAGGGGATCATGTTGACAGGGTTGGACACCCATGTCCCCAACGCTGCCGCCACCTTACTGCCTCTGAAAATGAACGCCATAACAACAGCGATTATAGTCTGAAAAGGAATAACCGGCAGACAGCCCACAAAGACACCTACCGCCAATCCCATGGCAATACTATGTGTTGAAGCCTTTAAGCGCAGCAAACGCAAATATTGAAGCCGCACAAGACGTTTAAAAGAAGCCCACCAATCCACGAGTGGTTAACCCTCCGGATAAAAAATAGAACGCTGCAAGTTACTGTAGCATGTCAAAACGGTGGAACTTTAAGACAAGTGCTGCGCGCCCCTGCGTAGCGCTACGCAGTTGCGTGGTAAACCCGAAAAGCATACGCATGGGGGCAAAGCCGCGTACAATTTTTACGCCAGCCTGATCCAGCATGTCTTCAATCCTTCCACCTTTTGCTCCCAGCAGGCTGATTGCATCCCCTACAAAATCAGCAGGAACGGAAATTTCAACGGCCATAATAGGCTCAAGCAATACCGGCTCTGCCAGTGCAAGCGCATTTTTAACAGCTGCCACTGCAGCCATACGGTAGCCTGCCGAAGAAGAAAAGCCTTCTTTTCGTTGCAAAGCACAGACAGCCACCTTAATATCCTGAACCGGATACCCTTTCAGCACGCCACTTTGCAGGCTGTCTTTAACGCCCTGAATAGCATCTGCAAGCCACGCATCGGGGATAGATTCATCAGTCACCTGTGACTCGACAATGATCCCCTCATCACGACCCAACGGCAGTACAGATACACTTACGTGACCATAAAGTTTAATGTCCCCAAGCTCACGGTCAAAAATCCCGACACCGTCTGCGGCTTTGCGAATCGTTTCCTGATAGACAACCTGCGGGTTACCGGCACGCGGACTGACACCGTATTCCCGTTTCAGCCGCTCCAGCACAACTTCAAGGTGCAGTTCGCCCATACCAGAAAGGACACGCTGACCGGAATCCTCGTCATGTTCCAAGGTAAGTGTCGGGTCTTCAACCAGTACTCTTTCAAGGACTTCGTCCAGCTTATCGCCCTCTTCAGAGTTCCGCGGCTCAAGCGCCAGCGAAATTACAGGGCGGTACTGCTGGATATTTTCCAAAACGACAGGGTGCTCTTTATCTGCCAGCGAATCACCGGTACGTGCTTTTTTAAAACCGACAACAGCAATAATATCACCTGCTTTAGCCTGCTCTACCCGTTCACGCCTTCCTGCGTGCAGCTTGAAAAGCTGCGAAGCCTTTTCAAAGCCGCTTTGAGCACAATTCCAGCAGGCAGCACCTTCACTAAGTGTACCGGAGTAAAGTCGCAAAAAAGCGACAGGCCGCGAGCCTTCCATGATGACCTTAAAAACAAGAGCAGAAAAAGGCCCGTCAGGCGTGATTTCTACCGGAACACGCTCTTCGCCAAGCAAGCCATAAGGCGCAACCACATCCTGTGGCCCGGGAAGAAAACGGCAGACGCCATCCATCAAGGGCTGCACGCCGGTATTGCGAAGAGCAGAACCGGTAAAAACGGGAACCAGTTGCAGAGAAAGAGTAGCCTGCCTGATAGTGGCAATCAGGCTGCCACTGCTAATTTCTTCACCACCAAGGTAGGCCTCAAGAAGCGCATCATCAAAGTCAGCCAAAGCTTCAAGCAATTTCTCGCGCCAAGGTTCAGCCAAAGCCAGTTCATTCTCAGAAAGCGGCTCATATGTGTAGGTCTTACCGTAGTCTTCGCTGTCAAAGTTAATCCGTTGCATGGCAATAAGGTCAATAACAGCTTCAAACTCTTCGCCCTGACCGACAGGAATCTGCACAGCAACCGCTTTCGCTTTCAGGCGTGTGCGTATATTATTCAGAACGCCCTCAAAATCTGCGCCTATTCTGTCCATCTTGTTAATAAAAGCAAGCTTAGGCACTTTAAACCGCTCAGACTGCCTCCATACGGTTTCAGACTGAGGCTCTACCCCGCCCACCGCACAGAACACACCGACAGCACCATCAAGCACACGTAACGAGCGCTCCACTTCAATGGTAAAATCAACATGGCCCGGCGTATCGATTATATTGATATCGTACCCCGCCCAGCGACAGCTTGTGCACGCTGACGTGATGGTGATTCCGCGCTCCTGCTCTTCAGGCAGGTAGTCCATTGTGGCAGTACCTTCATGGACTTCCCCCATACGATGGATTTTATCAGCGTAATACAAAAAACGCTCTGTCAGCGTAGTCTTGCCTGCATCAATATGGGCGATAATTCCGATATTTCTAAGCGATTTCAGATAGGAAGAAGAATCTTTAGCGGTCATAAACAGCCTGCCGAATTATAAGGGTTGAACCGCGCAAGGCAAAATCAATATATCAGGCCAGAAAAGCGACTGATCGAGCAAGGAAAAAATCTTTCTGCAAGCCAGGCCAACAAAAAAGAGCTTCCTGTCCGGCTCCCAAGCGGACTGGAACATCAGGAAAAGTATCTGCAGACGCTGCACACGTCGCCAGCAGGCGACCTTTCACACTTGCCGCGGAGCAAATAAGCTCCATATCCGGATGCGCCCAGCTAAGCAGATTCAGATCAGCATCTTTGTCTGCAAAGACAGTATGGTATACAGGCTCGCTCCAGCACTTCAAAGTGCGTTGAGAAGCAGAAGTAGTGTTCAGACCTGATAATACACCTGTGCCCAGAGTCAGCACGGCACCGTGCCCTTTAACTGAACAATCCTGCACAAGAGTAATCAACTGCTGCTCAGAAAGAGCAACCACGGTCTCTACACCCGCAAGCTCACAGGCAGTAAGAATGGTGCCTTCAACAGATTCCGAACCGCACTGCACAACTGCGACAGCCTGCACACCGGAAAAAAGCGCAGGCATAAGCACTGCCAGAAACCGAGGGGCGGAAGCATATCCCTTTGCAAGAACAAAAACACACCAATCGAGAGGCCTGACCTGTATTTCGACAGAACCGCCTTGCGCCAGAACTTTTTTTTCTAAAACAGAAGTAACGTCAGGAAAGCCGTACAAAGCCTGATGCCGAGCAATGTTTGTTTTCAGACAAGACCTGTGAAAGTCAGACACATTGTTATACGCAGCCCCAAACTGATCATCATCAATCTGGCGGGAATAAAGCCATTCGGGGAAGAAGTCATCAGCCATATCAACCCTGCACAACTGATCAATTTTACAGATAAAAAGAAATTTCCTGCATACTATACAGTAAGCAACGGGAACTTGAAAGACACGGGAGGGAGTTCAAGGCGGTTAAATAGATAAAAAAAGGCGGCCGGAGCCGCCTTTTTGTCTTATTTATAACCATTCAAACCATTCTTTCCATGACCCGTGGAGCTTTGCCCTGTCAGTCTGGGCGTGCTCCGCAGTAGCCCGCAGATAGGCTATCCGGCTTTTTTCAATTGCATATTTCTGCAAATCTTCAACGTCAGAGAACTCTTCCGCCACGTATTTATAGCGAAAAGCAGCAGACATAAAACGCTCTGTACGCCAATAAAAATCTGCAACAAAAAGCTCATGTTCCGCCATCAGCCTGCGGCACTGCCCAAGCAGTTCTTCAGACTTTTTTGCATACTCGCTACCGGGATAGGACTCTCGAACACGGCTGAAGTATTCATACGCTTCAGCAACATTTGTTTGAGGCCTGTCGATGGAAACGAAACTTTTCAAGTTGGCGTTACCGATCTGGAAAAGAACATAAGGAATTGCGCTGTGCCTTGGGTGCAGCATTTCAAATTCCTTATATGCCTCTGACGCCAGCAAATACTCTTCATCCAGAAAGTAGGCATCCCCCAAGGACAGCTCTGCCTCAATGGCATAAGGACTGAACGGGAAGTTGTCTTTCAGCTTTGAAAAATAATTTGTAGCCGAAGCATAGTCCTTTTCACGCATGGCGTCGTTACCGGACTCAAAAAGCTCCTGCGCCGTGTCTTCCGGCGGAGGCAAAAAAAAGTAGTCGATGAGACCGCAGCCGGAAAGCATTGCCAGCAGCGGCAGCATCGCCAGAAAGCGCACAACAGATCTACGCATCAAGTTGTTCCAGATACAGGAATGCAGAGTTTGCCGCTGTAGCGCCATCGCCCACAGCAGTGGTCACCTGACGGCACAGCTTGGAACGGATATCACCGGCAGCAAAAATACCGGGGATACTGGTTGCCATCTCTGCATCTGTAATGATGAAACCCTGTTCATCAACTTTCATATCTTCAGGCAGGAAGCCTGAAACAGGCTCAAAGCCGATAAAGATGAACAGTCCATCAAGTTTGAGAAAACGCTCCTCACCTGTCTTACGATTCAGCAGAGTAACGCCTTCGAGTGAGTCTTCACCGTGGATTTTTTTCACGACCGTACTACGGATAACGTCAATGTCAGGCATGACACAAACTTTATCCTGATAGCACTTCATGGCGCGGAAATCATCACGCCTGTGGATAAGATGCAATTTGCCAACCAGCTTGGAAAGATACAGAGACTCTTCCAATGCAGAGTTGCCGCCCCCCACTACACCGACCTCAAGCCCTCTGAAAAAGTTACCGTCACAAAGAGCACAATAGGAAATGCCCTTTCCGGTAAGACGTTCTTCGTTAGGCAGGCCAAGCTTTTTGTAGCGTGCTCCAGAGCTGATGATGATGGCTTTACCTTCTATCCACTCATCCCCGATACGTACACGATTGCGTCCTTTTTCAGGTACAATTTCAGCAACTTCGTCCGTATACTTGTCAAAAGACCATCCGTCGAGGTGTGCTGCAAAAAGATCAACCAGTTCATACCCCTTCAGCCCCTTGGGAAATCCGGGATAGTTCTCAATCTCTTCGGTCATCAGCATCTGGCCGCCGGGCGAAAGTTTTTCGCACCACGCAACAGTCACACCGGAACGGAGAAGATAAAGGGCGGCCGTTATTCCTGCCGGCCCCCCTCCAATAACAATGGCGTCGTAGAGCTTCATTACCCGAGAGCCTTCTGGGTGATCATATCCTTAATGCTGCTTTTGGAAACAGCACCTGTGATCTGTTCCACAACTTCGCCGTCCTTAAACAGAATAAGAGTGGGGATAGCGCGGATACCATACTTGCTGGGGGTCGCGGGGTTTTCATCCACGTTCATCTTAACGATGTTCACCTTGCCGGCGAATTCGGCTGCCAGTTCATCAATGACAGGGCCCATTGCACGACAGGGTCCGCACCAGGGAGCCCAGAAATCGATAAGGGTGGGGAGTTCAGACTTGAGCACTTCAGCTTCGAAATTGCTATCGGTAACCTGCACAGCCATGGGAAGCTCCTTTTAATAACGTTTAGCGGGCGAAACAAGCCTCCCGCTTGATAGCTAAGAGTGCAACTCTCTCATTTGAGTCGCAAGCCAATTCAACTAGAGATATTAGCGCTCTCGAATACTGTCAAGTAAACGAGAGACAACTTTAAGGTTTAAAAAGAATACATCCGGTAATCATCCGGAATCACACGTCCGCGGGGCATTGTTTCTAAGTCCAGCCCATGACACAAGCCCTGAACAGCCAGAAGCCAGCCAGTATAGGCAATCATCGCCCCGTTATCGGTACACAACCCAAACGACGGCAAGTGCAACACCAGTCCGGCCTCATCAGCCAGTCCGGCTATGGAACTTCGTATACGGCTGTTGGCGGCGACGCCACCAGCCACGATAACCGACCGGACCTCACAGCCTTCACTCCGCAACTGCCCCAAGGCCCTCTTTGTCTTTATATACAAAGTATCGGCCACTGCAGCATTAAAAGAAGCACAGACCAGCGGCAGGTCTTCTGCAACATTCTCGGGCAATCTTCTCTCGCATAAAAGAGAGTCTGCCTGTTCTTCTGCCAAGGGGAACTGTAAGGCAACGGAAGGATGCGAGTTCAACCAGCTACCGACCGCTGTTTTCAACCCACTGAAGCTGAAGTCAAGATTGTCGTTATCAACATACGGTCTGGGAAACATCTTTGCATCAGGTTCAACCATATTTCCGAGGACATCAATAAAGCGCCCCCCAGGATATGGAAGATTAAGCATCTTTGCCACCTTGTCAAAGGCTTCACCCGCTGCATCATCCAGCGTACGGCCGATAAGGCGAAATTCACGAGGTGACTCAACAAGGTACAAATGCGTATGCCCACCGGAAACCAACAAGCCCAGTGCGGGAAATTGCAACTTCTGCTCAAGCCCTGCTGCAAGCAAGTGGGCATGCAGATGGTTAACACCGATCAAACGCTGACCACCGGCCAGGACAAGGCCCTTTGCAAACCCGACTCCCACCAGAAGACTGCCCAGCAAACCGGGGCCTCTGGCAACGGAAACAACATCAATATCCTGATACGACAAGTTACAACGCTCCATTAACGCGTCGAACATTCTGGCGATCAGTCGATAATGTTCTCTTGATGCAAGCTCAGGCACAACCCCGCCAAACAGCGCATGCACCTCTGCTTGCGTAGTCATCACCGCATCAACCAGCTTGCCGTTTTCTACAATGGCAAGCGCCGTTTCGTCACAGCTTGTTTCAATTCCTAAACATCGCATGCGCAGTACATCACAATAAAGAAATGAAGCCGGCAGCCCCGCAGGCAGGACAGCCGGCATAATAACACCATGTCAAAGCCAGCTACTTATGCTGACTATAGATTTTCTCAACCATTTCCACGTCACTTCGGGAGCCGATAAAAAGCGGTACACGTTCGTGAAGCTCCGACGGCGTAATATCCAGAATGCGACGCTGACCATCAGTAGCTTTGCCCCCAGCCTGCTCGGCAAGGAAGGCAAGCGGAGAAGCTTCGCACATCAGGCGCAGTTTACCCTGCGGCTTATCCGGCAGGCGGTAATCCATGGGGTACATAAAAATACCACCATAGAACAGGTTACGATGGAAATCAGCAACAAGCGAACCGACATAGCGTAACGAGTACGGCTTACCCAGAGGATTTTCCGTACCTTTGAAATAGCGCATAACTTCACGCGTAGGCTCATCCCAGTAATGCCAGTATGACTCGTTCACCGAGTATACTTTGCCTTGATCTGGGAAGCGGATATCCGGATGCGACAGCAGAAACTCACCCACACTGGGGTCAAGAGTAAAACCGTGCACACCCTGACCGGAAGAATACACCAGCATAGTGGAAGGTCCATAGAGGAAATAGCCAGCAGCAACCTGTTCTACTCCACTTTGCAAAACATCCCCGAGAGTAACGTCTCTGGCAGAAGAACTATCGGATTTTCTGCGCAAAATAGAGAAAATGGTTCCCACATTGATATTCACATCAATATTAGACGAACCATCAAGCGGGTCAAAAATCAAAATATAGTCACCGGCACCAAATTTTTCCGGTACGCGGATAAGGTCTGCGTTTTCTTCGGAAGCCATAGCGCACAGCACGCCCGTGCGCTCCATACGGTGGATGAGAACACGGTTAGCGAATTCATCCAGCTTCTGAACCTGTTCGCCCTGCACGTTAACCTGGCCGGTGCCCCCCAGAACATCCAGCAGACCTGCTTTATTAACGCTTTTTGAAATAATCTTAGCTGCCAGAATCAAGTCGTATAGCAGCGCTGTAAACTGGCCGGTTGCTGCAGGCGATTTGGCCTGATGCAACAGCAAGTGTTCAGTAACAGTAACCTGTCTCATGGAATCTCCTTGTCGGTCCGGCAGATTTAAGGACATTGCTTGCGTCGGCTTACAACACCGGCATCAAGGAATTCTATATTATAGTCAAAACCTGTGTCAGCATTTATAAATTCCCGCACTCTCTTCCACGCATCGGTGGAGGTACGGTAATCGCCAATCTGCACAATATTCCAAAGCTGCCCGTCTTTGTCGTACAGCTTCATTGTGCAAGGCTCAAAACCTGCTTTACGCAGTAATTCTACGCGATCTTTCGCGTAACCTTCGTTAATAAACGCGCCAATCTGCACGGAGTATACAAAATCATCAGTGGCAGGAGCCGCGGTGGGTTGGTCATGTAGTCCGGGGGTTACCCGCTCCGGAGCATTACCGGAAGACACCGGCTCTGATTCCACAACTACGTCTTCATGAATCTCGCCTCTAGCTGCAAGCGCTACGGGGTCAACCTCAGTTTCTTCCATAGCCGGAGCATTACGTAAAGCTTCTCTGGTTTCAAACCAGGCTGCCAGCCCCGCAAGATTTGCCGGATCTTCAGGGTACTGATCAACCGAAGCGGCGTAAACAATCGGAATGCCTCCAAGGTAACGGGCAATCCACAGGAAGCTGCCACGGTCGTCTTCTACTTCGCCCATGACATCAGTCTTCAACTTTTCAGCCCAGTCAACTCCGGCCAGCGGAGTCTTGTCGTAAACATACTTACCGGGCCAAAGCATATCTGTACGGGAAAGGACAACAATATCACCGGGGCTGGGGCAGAAAGCCAGCAGGTTCCGCACATCAAAGTGGGCAATAAGCAAGGCCGATATATCACGGCCGGCAACCATCGGGTTGGCCAGATAAAACTCTGGACCCAGAGGGTTAGCTTCAGCGTAGCCCCGCATGACATGAACAGGTGTATCAGAGGAAGCTTCAAGCAGCGGGTTGTAGTTATAAGGCTTAATGGCAAGCTGAGGTTGCTGGAGCAACACAGTTCCGTCAGTGTCTACTACAGCCACACCGCTCACCCACGGAAAACGTTCAAGAAACCCCGCAATCCACTCATCGCTGGGAAACGTGTCCTGATTATCCAGCACACGACGCATCTGCTCAAGCTGCTCGTCCATACTAGTAAAAACTGTGGCAATTTTTGATTCCACAAGCATCACATCCAACTCTTCATTGTTATCAAGAGTTGCAGGTGTGTTTACGTATTCACGATACAGCTTACGCGTATCTTTCCAGTAGTTTTTAGCATCTTGCTTGCATCCGGAAAGAATGATTGCAAAGGCAATAAAAATGAGGATTCGCGTAAAGCGAGTCACGTTATTCTCCTGCTTAGAAAGTAGATAGGTCGGAATAAAGAAATGCTACCCTGCGGCCCGCGCCTCAAGGCGCTCGGCAAGGCTTTCAAGCATGGTCAACAACTTATGTTTAGAATGCAGGGGCTGTTCGGCCTGTGCGTCTTTTGACGAAGTGCTGGCCGAACCTATTAAGGTAAGAGACTCTTTTCTTGCCAGAATATCTCGCCGGACTTCACTATCCATGGTTCCGGCCAAAAGTTCATCAAGAATCTCCATGGCACCTTTAATATCTCCCTGCTGTGCGAGCACGTCAGCCATGGAGCGGGTACGAAGGGACAATGGTTCGTCATCTTCTACATCAAAGTCATCATTGCCCTGCTCTGCTGCATTCTCTGAAACAGAAAAACCAGAGACATCCGCTACCTGTTCAGCAGCAGAAGATTCTGGCTCTTCAAAAATAAAGTCACTCGCTTCATCAGAGGAAATTCCGGCCTGCGCTTCAGTTGTGACAGCAGCCGCGGCAACACTTTCTATATCCTGAGCAGATACAGACATCGCAGGCGAGGCAAAACCACCTGTTTTACTTTCGGCTGAAGCATTACAACCGTCAGCAGAAAGCGAGCGCAAGCCTTGCTCGATAACTGCGGCCCAGGAAACAGGCGAATCGCCAAATGATGCTGCAAGAAAATCCAGAGCAAGCGAGGCATCTCTGGAATCAGGACGCGAAGCCATTGACCGGCCCCAAGCCTGCCAGAACTGAGGATATTTGCGAAGCCGCTCACTGAGAGCTTCGGCCTCATCATCTGCTTCAAGCTCACGCCCGAGACTATCAAGGCATTCAATCAGAAGCATCCGCGCTTCAAGGTGCTCGGGATGCCGATCCAGCCCTTGCCGCAGAGTTTCTACAGCTTCGGCAAACTGACCGTTATCAGAGAAGAGACGAGCCAGAGGAAAAAAAACTTTAGAGCTTGGCTCAAGCTCAAGAACCTCACGATACCACTTAATCTTCTCGTTCATCGGAAGCCGCTCCTGAGACGTTCTGGGGCATCTTTTCGGGGAAAATATACAGCACTTCGTCGTTTTTTACAAAATTCATCCGCTTACGAATCATTTTCTCTATGTACCGATTATCAGACTGAAGCAGTCTGATCTCCCGACTTAGTGCAACATTACGGCTGTCCAGTTCAACAATCTGTCTTTTCAGCCTCTCAGACTCTGTCTTCAAATCGTTGTATGCAATCAGCCCCTGCTCACCCCAGATCAAAGTGTACACCATGATCAGGTTAAGCAGAAGCGACACACTGATAACAATATGCCGCCAACGCATCTGATTATTGCAGGTAGGGGCGCGTAGCCTGTTGTTTTCTATAAATGGCCAAAGGACCTTCTAATTCTTTCAAAAAATTAGCCGTCGCCTTTTCTATCCGCAACACATCTGATTCTTCCAGCTCAACATTATCAAGCTTTTTCATAAAAGACTTCAGCGTGCTGAGTTCTTTCATCAGTTCCTGACCGATATCCAGATCTTCCAGATCGGGTTCCAGCTCCAGAATGGTCTGCAGACAATTCCTCAACCTGCTCTGGAGTTCTTCATTTTCTCGCACACTATTCTCCCGCAAAGCCTGTGGCTCCGGATGTCGTACAGTGAACAGGCACAACATCAAGCCAGCAATGGCTATACCGAATCGCCCGCACGCCAGTTTTTATAAAACGCATACAGGTAGTTTCCGCCAGAAAATACAGTGAGAATCAATGCCATGTAAAGCAGAATCTGCCCGATGGGATTAGGATCAAAGCCAAACCACGGGTAATGCAGAAGCAAAGGTGTCAGTGCAAGCATCTGCAGTATGGTTTTCATCTTGCCAAACTTGTCGGCTGCAATCACGACACCTTCATCAGCGGCAATTGCCCGCAAACCAGTCACTATCAGCTCACGACAGATGATAACAATAACAACCCATGCCGGAACCCAGCCCAAAGCAGACAGCATTACAAGAACGGAACTGATAAGCAGCTTGTCTGCCAACGGGTCAAGAAACTTGCCGAAGCTGGTAACAGTATTCGACTTGCGGGCAATATGTCCGTCAAGCATATCAGAAATTGAAGCCAACATAAAACCTATCATAGCCAAAAGACAGGTAATGCGGCCCGGAAAGTACAAAAGCAGCACAATAAGGGGTACAATAAGGATACGGAACAGAGTTATCTTATTAGCCAAAGTAAACATAGGTTACCTAGACCCCCATGGATTATATATGGAGACAGTGTAGCAAAAAAGCTGCAGCACAGCAAAACTCATCTCGTAAAAAACACAGATACTAAAAGAACGGGGCCAGAAGGCCCCGTCGCTATCAGGCATGTACGCTTGCGATCACTTCCAGACTGTTCTCGCAGGCATGAACGATTTTGTCCGCCAGATCAAGGAAGCCGGTCTTTGCGTGAGATTCTCCCTCAAGCAATACTACCGGACGTCCGACATCCGCAGCAACTACAGTCGCTGGGTCAAGCGGAACGGCTCCGAGGAAAGGCAGTCCATAGCGTTCGGCCAGTTCTTTGCCTCCGCCTTTCTTGAAGAGCGAAATTTCGCCACCACAATGAGGACAGACAAGGCCACTCATATTTTCTACAATACCCAGAACATTGGACTGAGCATACTGCAGGAAGTTGATGGCTTTTCTGACGTCAGCCAGAGAGACTTCCTGCGGGGTGGTAACAACCACACAAAGAGCGTCGGGAATAGTCTTAAGAACGGTCATGTGCTCGTCACCGGTGCCGGGAGGAGAGTCGATCAGAAGAAAATCAAGCTCGCCCCACTCCACGTCAGAAACAAACTGGCGGATGGCGGCGGTCTTTTTTGGTCCGCGCCAGAGTACAGCAGAGTCACGGTCTTTCAAAAGCGAATCCATAGATACAACAAACAGATTCTCGCTGTAAGCGGCAGGACAGATTCTCTGTGTCTTTTCATCAACTTCAAGGCCGGACTTCACTCCAAGCAAATTAGGTACACTGGGGCCGTGAATATCCACGTCCAGAATGCCTACTTTAAAGCCTTTGGCAGCCAGAGCCGCAGCGGTATTTACAGTAACCGAACTTTTACCTACACCGCCCTTGCCGCTCATAATGAACAGCTTGTAGCGGATGCGCTGCAGCACGGATTGAATATTCAGCTCCTGCTGTGACGCACCAAAAGCATTTTTGGCGATATCGCCCCCTTTCAGACTATCGGGGCGACTTTTACACGATGACATTTCGCATACTCCTTAAAAAAAACTTCCGGCACAGACACCTGTCTGCCAGCATCGATTCCCGGCCACCAGCGCGGCCGGACTCCTAAAAATACTTAAGGGCGACAAAGCCGGCTATCCCCAGCACCGTAAATGCAATCAAAACCAGATCGAAACGGCGCTCAAGAAAATAACGAACCTTATCCCCGAACAAGTAAATAAGCCCTGCAATTACAAAAAAACGCAATCCGCGACTAAGAACAGAAGCAATCAAAAAAACTAAAAAATCAATGCGGAAAGCGCCTGCAGTGAGAGTACACACTTTATACGGAATGGGCGTAAGACCCGCAATCGCAACTGCCCATGCATCGTATGTTTCGTACCAGACTCGAATTGCATCATATTTTTCAAGCAAGCCATAGAACCGCACAATTGGCATGCCTACTACTTCCATAAAAAAATAGCCTAAAAAGTAGCCCACCACACCGCCTAACAGCGATGAGACTAAACAGATAAGCGCAAGACGCATTGCCTTTTCCCTTCTGGCCAGAGCCATGGGAATCAGCAGCAAGTCAGGTGGAATCGGAAAAAATACCGATTCGGTAAAAGAAACCAGAGCAAGTACCCGTGTAGCACCGGCAGTGTCTGCCATGCGCCACAGACGGTCAAGCAGAGGTTTAAAAAGACTCATACTGTCACACCTACCATCCATGGTTACCGACAAGGTCTACAAAAACAACCTTGCCGTAATTTTCATATGACAGAGTCCCGTCTTGTTTTTTCATCAGGTAGAGTTCCTGTTCCCGACGCGACGCCCCGACAGGAATCGCCATCACACCGGGATCTGCCAACTGGTCGGCCAACGGCTCGGGAATACCGGGGCCGCCCGCAGTAACAAGAATTCGATCATAAGGAGCGGCCAGCGGCCAGCCCATGGTTCCATCGTCAAGCTTAGTGCGTACTTTGGTATAGCCAAGGTCACGCAACAGCTTTCGTGTATGATGGTACAGTTCCGGGATTCGCTCGACGGTATAGACATCCAGACCCATTTCAGCCAGAACGGCCGCCTGATATCCCGACCCGGTCCCGATTTCCAGCACTTTCATACCGGGTTCGGCTTTAATTATCTGTGACATTAATGCCACGATAAACGGTTGTGAAATGGTCTGACCATACCCTATAGGCAAAGGATGATCTTCATATGCCTGAGCCTGCAATGCTTCCTGAACGAACAGGTGACGCGGAATTTTCTGCATTGCGGTAAGTACTGCAGAATCCGTTATCCCTCTGGCCACCAGTTGTTCTCGCACCATGCGCTCTCTGCTGCGCCTTTTATCAATCATAATCGAATGGCTTCCTTCGGCATAATGATCGCCCTGTACCGATGACAATAACAGGCTGGGCTTTGGTTGGAAATCAGATTTTCAGCCTCAAGTCAACCTTAGGAGCAGAATAAAGATAAAATGTACCGCATGCTTCCCATCTTGACATCCGCCCAGAGTATGCCAAACTTGCAGGAAACACGTCCCGGAGGCTCATATGCTTAATGTCGGTGACCTGATGACTACAGAGTTGTTTACGTTACAGACTACAGATTCGCTTAAGACTGCGCGATCATTAATGCAGCTTGCCCGTATACGCCATATCCCCATTGTGGATGAACAGAAACGGTTTATCGGGCTGCTTACTCACCGCAATATTCTTGAAGCTACAATCTCACGTTTTGCAGAAGTAGATAACACTGTGCAGGATGAAATTGACTCAGGCATTCCGGTAAAAGAAATTATGCGTACCGATGTGCGTACCGTTTCGCCGGAATTAAGGTTGCGAGATGCTGCAGAGATTTTATTCCGCCACAAATACGGCTGCCTGCCGGTGGTCGAGAATGAAACACTTGTAGGCATTGTAACGGAAGCCGACTTTTTAAAGCTGACCATTACCCTTCTGGACGCAGTGGAAGAAACCTAGGCGCTGCACCAGCCTCATTTGTCTATTGAACGGCCGTTCGCGGAGCGAGCGGCCATTGCATTGTAACTGGAGCCAGATTCCAATGAAAAAATTCTTGCTGTCCACCGTTCTCCTGACTCTTGTGGGCGGTCTTGTTCTTGTTGGCTTTTTGCTGTTCCGCGATCAGGCAGGCCCTCAGATGACACTAACCCCTGCTGAAGGACGCATTTCCCCCCAGACACCTTTCACTCTGAACGTAAAGGACGTTGAAAGCGGCGTTAAAGCGCTCAGTGTCCGCGTTCAGAAAAACAGTCGTGAATTTGTCGCACTGGATGAAGAATGGACCGACAAGCTTGTATCTCGCACTGCTGAATTCTCATTGAAGGAAAGCGCTGATTTTGGCGAAGGCTCTGTCAAAATCATCGTAAAGGCTACTGATGCCTCATTTTCCGGTTTCGGCAAAGGGAACACCTCTACCCAGACCTTTACCCTGCGACTGGACAGCCAGCCTCCGCGCATCAGTGTAACAACACTTCCCCCGTACGTGCGCCGTGGCGGAACTGCCTGTATCGCTTATACGGTAAACGAAGAAGTCAAAAGTACAGGCGTGACCGTGGAAGATTTATACTTCCCCGGATACCGGCAGCCTGACGGCAGCTACTTGTGCTTCTTTGCTTTTCCGTACTACATGACTACCAGCAACTTTGCTCCCAGAGTAACGGCAGAAGACGAAGCAGGTAACGTTACGTCTATCGCGCTTGCAATCAAGCCGCTGCATGTCGAGTTCAGAGTTGACACCATTCCTCTGCCTGACTCCTTCCTTGACAGCAAAATGCAGGACTTTACAGACGAGTTCCCCGGACAGATGTCCTCTTTGGAACGCTTCCTTAAGGTCAACCGTGATCTGAGAAAAGCTAACCGTGCAGCGCTTCTCAGCATCGGACACAAAACATCGCCTACCATGCTCTGGTCCGGCAGATTCCTGAACCTGCCCAATGCCAGCAACCGTGCACGCTTTGCTGATCACCGCTCATATATGTACAAAGGCCAGAAGGTAGACGACCAATACCATCTGGGCCTCGATATGGCGTCCATCGCACGTGCACCTGTACCTGCCGCAAACAACGGCACTGTCGTTTTTGCGGATGATATGGGCATTTATGGCCTTTGCGTGATTGTTGACCACGGGCTTGGTTTGCAAACACTCTACGCCCACCTTTCAGAGATGCACGTCAAAGACGGCGATACCGTAAACCGGGGCGATATTCTCGGACTTACCGGTGCAACAGGAATGGCAGGCGGTGATCATCTGCACTTCGGAGTCATCCTTTCCGGCTTGCCGGTACAACCTCTTGAATGGCTCGACCAGCGCTGGATTCGGCACAACATTACCGATCGCCTTGCGCAATAACTAACCAGCATAAAGGGCTGCCTTCATAAGGCAGCCCTTTTTTAGTAGCCGCTCCACGACACAAAAAGTAACTCACGTCAGAAATTCCTCTTCCCTTCAAGCGCCCCTGAGTACGACAGCCTCCTTTGCCACGGCTAAAGCATCGCGCTCGCACTCCCGTCCAAAGCGCTCTCAGACATAACGTATCCGCTGCACCCTCTCATGAATCTAGCGTAGCCATACTGTTCACAACTATCTGCCTCCCTTTCTATTATGCATCAAGCCGATTTCAGGCAGCACTCAGACATAAAAAAAGGGCTGCCCAGATGGACAGCCCTTTATGACTATTTATTCTTCGTCTGTTACTTTCTGTTGCGTTGCGCTTCAAGAGCCTTTGCCTGCTCTTCAAAGTTGGCAAAACCCGCCTGGTGCATTGCGTCGGTAACAGTCGCCTGCCAATCCCACGAAGCGTAAATAACCAGCTTGTGGAAGACCATACGGAAGTTATCAAGCTCTTGCCTGTAAAACTTCTCTTTGGGGGTTTCGATGCTTTCGCGCAGCTGCTCATGCAGACGGCTCAGTTCACCATCGTACCACTCCATAAGGTCTTCAGCGGTCTTGTACTTCTTAAGGATGTGGCCGTAACCATTTTCCTCAAGAAGTGTACGCAAAGTCTGCAGATACTGCCTGCGCAGCCAGTCGCCCAACTTACTGGTCGGGATATTTTCTGCTTCAACTTCTGCCATATCCACCTTGGTCTGTGCATATGTATCAGGCACAACCGAGGCAGACATAATACCGGCAATCGCTACAATACCACGCAGTATACGGCTGTTGGACACACCCTGACCGCAGAAACCGACTTTTTTGCCGTACTTCTGTCCGGTAAAGATGGTTACCAGAATAGCCCATACAACTGCAGGATCTTCTTCATCATAAATATGACCAAGCCGTGCGTTGTCACGGTCAGTTGCAAGCACCATCTGAGTCATATCGTTAGAGCCGATAGAGAAACCGTCAAACTCCTGAATGAACTGCTTAGCCATAATGGCGTTGCTGGGAATCTCAGACATCAGAATGATCTTAAGACCATCGACGCCGCTTCTCAGCTTATGCACCTGAGCAAGGTAACGACGCATAGAACGCGCTTCCTCAAGTGTACGCACAAAGGGCAGCATGATCATCAGGTTGGTGCCGCCAAACACGCCACGGGCAAGCTTGAACGCTTCAATTTCCCAGTCGTGCAATTTACGGGAAACACCACGATAGCCCAGCATCGGGTTATCTTCCACATGCTCAAAAAGCGAGCCGCCAAGCAGGTTGCGATACTCGTTCGACTTGAAGTCGGTCGTACGGTAAATAATCTCCTTACCGTGGAAGGCCATGGAGAACAGTGCAAGTCCCTGCGCCAGAGTCTGCACGTAGTGTTCTTTACCGGTACGGAAACCGCGCGAACGGATAAGGTCGCGGATCATGGAAGGCACATTACGCACTTCTTCCATTTCTTTCAGCATACCGCTCTTCTGTGCTACTTCATTACGCAGCGCCTGAATGCGCTCCATAACATCCTTCACTTTGGGATCATCGGCAACTCTCTCTGCCATGGCTTTAACCGTAGCATCGATTTCCGCTCTGCGCTTTATGGTGTCAGAGTCTTTGCCGATAAGCAGCGCAAGCTCTTCGTCGTATCCCATGACAACACGAATGTGCTCTTCAAGGTTGACGGAGGTCTTCAACACGTCAAGACGACGGGTTGCCTGTTCTACGTGCTCATCAAGCTTGTGGTCCAGTTCACGCATACGGCGGTGCATGGCAAGCACTTCTTCCGTACCGCGAACGTTTTCACGCTCAGTGAGCTGCTGAATATCCTGAGCGAGTCCGGTCAGCAGACCTACGTAGTCGCGCAATTTCATATCCAGCCCGATCAGGCCTGCACCAAGCTGGTCGCGAAGAACCTTGGTAAGGCGTGCATCCAGCTCTTTCAGCTTGGCAGCAACAACGATGTCAAGTTCGCCATTGTCGTATGCTTCCAGTGCCTGAGGGTGAACGCTGATATTGCCAAGCATAAACTCGGCGCGCAGCAGGCCCACTTCAAAACCGGGAACATCGCGCAGGCGCGAAAGGAACATGGCCTGGCCGACGTCAGCCAGAATCAGACCGACATTGGTCTTGGTCTGGGGCAACGCGCTGACATCCATTTCGCCGCCGACTTCCTGCAAAGGCAGAAGGCCGCGGTATACCTTGCCTCTGGTTCCATCTACAGTCACTTCCTGACCGTCAAGGGAACGCAGAATTTCAAGGCGCTGGATACCGATTACGGCAGGAATGCCAAGTTCGCGGGACGTAATGGCAGCGTGGCTGGTATCACCGCCTACATCAGCAAGAATAGCAGAGGCAATACGCATACCGGGAACCATGTCAGGGTCGGTACGCTCTGCAGCAAGCAGATCGCCTTTATTAATCTTATTCAGTTCTAAGGCTGAACGCAGATACTTAACAGTCCCCTGCCCCGCACCTCGGGAAGCGCCGTTACCTTCCAGAATGACTTCCGCATTGGTTGCCGCTTTTTCATCCACCTCAAGACGGCGCATAAAAATGGTATGGGGATGTTTTTCAAACTCTTCGTTCCAGCGGGTTTCAGGGCGAGCCTGCACAAACCACAAACGGTCGGAGCTGTCGATGCAGAACTCCGTATCCATGATCATGCCGCCGTATGCTTTGCTGATACTGCGTACGCCCTTGGCAACGGCTTCGGCCTGTGCCAGAGAAAGCGACCAGCGGAACGCTTCGTTTTCAGGAACCGGCACCATTTTGGTACCGCCCTTTTCATCATTAACAATCTTCTTATCTTTGCAGCCCATCTGGCGAATGACAACTTCCTGACCGTCTTCACGCTGAAAAACATAGAACTTGTCAGGAGTAACCATGCCGCCAACGACAGCTTCTCCAAGGCCGTAGCTTGCATCAACGGAGACTAAATCACGACGTGCCGTACCCTGACAGCCGGTAGCAGTGTCAGCGCTGAAGGCAGTACCGGAAATCACCGGATTAACCATGCGCATGATGCACACGGAAAGAGAGGTATTTTCAATAGCCCACTCTTCTTTGGCTGCTACAGCAATGGATTCATCGCCGGTAGCTTCTGCGCGGGCCATGGCATCAAGGATAGCTTCGCGGCGATAGGTCATACTGCGCAGGTTATACGCAGAAGCGCAGTCCCAGTGGTATGCTTCCACGGCCTGAGCTTCGCCGACAATGTTCAGGTACGTGTCCTGCAGACCGGCAAACGCCTTTTTACGGGAGTCTTCACCAGCCGCGGAAGAACGAACTGCAACAGCCACGTCCTCAACACCGGCTTCCTTGCAGATCGAATTGTATGCTTCGCGTACGCAGTTTGCTACTTCTTCAGGCAAGTCAGCTGAAAGGAGTGCAGCCTGAACAAGTACGGAACGCTTACGCAGCTGGTCAATACCTTCAGGAGAAGTAGCAAAACCTTCTACAACGTTGTTGATGAAGGTTCTGGTCTTAAGCATGTTCTGCGCGCCCGAGGCTGCAGCTTTCTGACGGATTTCATCAGCCAGATTGCGAACGAACTTTTTAAGAAACTCAGGATCCCTGTTGATCTCAGAGTCATTCCAGTCGATGCTGTTGTACTCTTTTTCCAGCACGCTACGTACCAAGGATGCGTTAACCTTGGTTTCATCCAGCAGCTTGTGGAACGCTACAGACGAAATAGCACGGAACTGGGGGCTCCGGACACCTTCTACCTGACTGATGATGGCGGTATTGTAGTTTTTGCCGCCAACAAGTAGTTCGGCTTCTTCGCCTATGGCGGTGATCTCGGCGCCGTTAAGCACCAACTGTGTAGTCAGGGCAGTGGTCTCAGCTTTAGCCTTCTGGCCTTTTACTTCAGCCTTGGGCTTTTCTGCCTGAGCTTTAGCCATTGTCTCTCCTCCTATGGGGGGATGAAAACGCCCGGCCACATACATGGTGGCGGGCATACCTCGAGTCAAATCCCGGTCGCTCGTATTAAGAGGCTGGAAAACCGCCAGTACAGCCAAGCGGTTTTCCGAGCCTTTCTTGCTTATACGCTACTACTATATCCGTCAATTAGATGGCTACGGAAATCAGGCTACTGCTTGCATTCGCAGCTTAACTGATCACCGCAGTACGGGCAAAAGCCGATACCTTCAATAGTAATAGGACGCTGACATTTATCGTTGGGGCACAAAGTAGGAACAGGTCCAAGTTCAACGATAAGTTCACCACCTTTTACAGGCACCATCTGTTTATTTTCCTTGTAGTCCGCAGTCCGCAGCACACGCTTGACCATACCGTCAACGGGAGCAAGCACGGCTTTTTCCTGCTTCATAATGGAAATGTTAAAGAGTTCTTCACCCTTCTTCACATAATCTCCGGGGTGCACATACATGACCCACAGGTCACCATTGGAAGGTGCAGCAATGTGGTAGCTGTTATTGGGGTCAGCTTTTTCCACACCATGGTTGTCGTCACTGGTCGGTTCGGAAACCTGAATGTCAACACTCATGATTTCAGAATCAAGAACATACCGGACAACACTCATACCGCTTTCATCAGGCGACGAGATGCTCAGAATAGTCATCTGATGCGGTTTACCGTTCGTATCGGTAAAGTTCAGTTCGGTTCCGGGCTCAACACCTTCAAACCAGACATTCAATGGCAGGTTGTTAGGATCACCGTACTGCTGACGGAACTGGATAGTCTTGATGGCATCACCGGGATGGTTCAGGTACATCACAAACTCTTCATCTGTAGGCTTACGGCGGATCAGGTCAACAAAGCCACGTTCTTCTGCGGCAAAATCCATATCTTCCAGAGACTCAAGCGGCGAAGCTTCCGTGCGGCAGCTGAGTGCGCGCTTCCACTCGTTACCGAATGCACTCTGGTACACCCAGTCGGCAGGGAAGCCCAAAGGCAGCTTACCATATTTGCCCAGCAGAAGATCGCGGAAGGCATCGTTACTATCCTGATACAGAGCCAGACGCGCTTTCTTCATCTCTTCAGACAGATCTTCTTCAGCGTGTCTGGTGATATTTTCCAGAACTTCCAGCAGATAACGTACTTCCTGCTCGCCACCGCGCTTATAGGCGCTGGTTACAGCAAGGAAGGCAGTATTCCATGTAATCTGCGACCCCGGGGTAACGTCATGGTAACGCACAACCTTACGGGTTCCGGCGAGGAACTTCAGCATATAGGGCAGCAAATGGATATATCCCTGCTTCAGAGCGCCTTCCTGAGAGGAGGAAGTAGCACCACCGGGCATGGCATGCTCCACAACATCATAGTCGATGCCCTGGAAGTACGGAGCAGTATATCTGTCGTAATAAGGCATGATCTGCTTAAGTACAAAGTTGCAGTCACGGATCATGTCTTTATTCAGATTCGTTTTCAGGCCAAGCTCATCTTCAATGTATGCGGCAGTCGAAAGCACTTCGCCCTGACCGTACCAGCGTACAGATGAGCCGATAGCCGTATCCACTATATGAGCACCGGCTTTGGCAGCGGCACCCACAGCAGGCACAAACAAGCCATCAGTATAGTGACGATGGTAATGCAGCACGAGCTGAGGCCATGCTTTACGCAGCGCTGTAACCAGTTCTGTCATAAAGCGGGGAGGACAAACGCCCGCCATATCTTTCAGTCCCAGAATAATCATACCGGAAGCTTTGGTTGGACTTACCCCGGCCACATCGCCTACCATGCGAAGCACAGCTTCAGTCACCTGCAGGTAATGGGGGACATCAAAACCACGTGCCCATGAAAGAGAAATCGCAGGCTCAAATACAACGCCCTTACGGCTGAGAGCAACCTCGGCAAACGGGCGCATGTTGCCTACATGGTTAAGGAAGTCAAAGCAGCGGACCACCTGATAATGATCGCAGATCATCTCACCGGTAAGGCGCATCAGATTTTTGGGCTGCGGCTTATACCCCAAAACGTTTGTAGACCGGATAAGAATCTGCTTTGCAGTCTTGGGTGCAAACTGATTCCAGCGGTTAGCTTCGGTGAAGGGGTATGTCATGTTAGCCAGCATGGCTACATGGAAGTGCGCCCCGCCGCCGCTCTCCAACGAGAAGAAATTGCAATTATCAAGATAAGGGCCAATAAGGCTGTCTTCTGCAAGGCGGAACCTGTTACCACTGTTGGACTGAGTAATGTCACGGGCAGTGGTATCGCAGAAATGCACGTAGCCAGAATCACGCACCATATCCAGCAAGGCAGCTCTGTCGCCTACCGGATACGGAGTGGCAGCCTTTCTTACTTTAGTGGTAATTTCGGGCAGTACGGGCTTGAACTCGCGCATACGCGGAGTTTCGCGGGTGCGGTACTCATCCAGCAGCACATGCGGGTTGTACCCTTTTGCAGAAATCTCGGCCACAAGACGCGACAGGCGCTCTGCTTCAGGCTCAAGGTCCGTATAGCACATCAGCTCGGGAGTACGGGCAATGAAGTTGGTATCAAAGTCCGCAGCAAGGAACTTGGGATGGTTCACAACCTGCTTATAGAAAGGAATAGTAGTTTTAATACCGCCGACAACGTATTCGCGAAGAGCACGGTTCAGCGTGGAAATAGCCTTTTCCCAACCCTTGCCATATGCAATCAGCAAAGAACCTGCAGAGTCGTAATTCGACGGGAACTCATAGCCGGCAGACAAGTTGGAGTCGAGGCGGATACCGGGACCACCGGGAGAAACATAACGGGTGATAAGACCGGCATTGGGAGCAAATTCATTCTGCGGCGATTCGCAGTTGATGCGCACCTGAATAGCGTTCTGCGTAGGCGTTGCATTCTCTTCGGTAAGCCGCAGCTCAGCACCGAAGGCAACAGCGAGCTGTTCTTCGACAAGGTCGATACCGTAACGGCATTCAGTAATACCGTGCTCAACCTGCAGGCGGGTGTTTACTTCGATAAGGTACGGAGTGCCATCGTCGGTAACAAGGAATTCCACCGTGCAAAGCGAATAGTAACCAACTTCCTGAACGAGCTGACGAGAGTATGATTTCAGGCGTTCACGCAGTTCAGCGGTAAGCCCTTTCCACGGCGAAGGAGTGATTTCAATAAGCTTCTGGTGGTTACGCTGGACAGTGCAGTCACGCTCGTCAAAAGCGAACACGTTACCGTGCATGTCAGCAATAACCTGAATCTCAATGTGACGAACCGAAGGCAGGTACTTTTCAACGTACAGGCGCGGGTTTCCGAAAGATGCCTGAGCCATTGTAGAGGCCTTAACAAAAGCATCTTCCAGTTCATCCTGAGATGTAACAAGAAAAATACCACGACCACCGCCGCCGCCTTCCGCTTTAAGCATCACGGGAAAGCCGATTTCTTCAGCAATCTGACGACCTGTGGGAATGTCAACAGCACCTTCAGAGCCCGGAACTACGGGAATTTCAAGGCGCTTTGCAAGCTTACGTACCTGTACCTTGTTACCCAGCAGATTCATGGCTTCTGCGGTAGAGCCGATGTAAAGTATGCCCGCCTCTGCGCAACGAGAGGGAAAGCGCGGGTCTTCGGAAGCAAAGCCCCATCCGGGATGAATTGCTATAATCCCACGCTGTTTGGCGAGCCGGATGATTCGGTCGATATCAAGATATGCTCTGGGATCGGATCCGAGCAGCAGAAGTTCCTGCGCTGCGGAAGCGGCCGGAGAGGTTTTATCGATATCCGTAGCCGTCATCACGGCAACAGCATTAAACCGCTCACGGATAGAGCGGCAGATTCGCCGGGCGGGAATCCCCCGGTTGGCAACCAGTATAGGCTTGCCCTTAACCTCTTCCAACACCTGATTGAAGGTCTTAGTAGCCATGCACTCCTCGTACTCAACAAACAGCCGGAGCCCATTACATAGAACACCCGGGTTACAACAAACACTGAGATTCATACAGGTGCGACGGGTCATGACGTAAGGGAAAGACTACAGGAGTGGAGAACCTGCTCCCGGCCGGACAGGAGAACACGCAACGCTCCATCATGGCTCAAGCCCATTAGCCTGCCCGGACAGTTCCCGAAATCACTTCCGTGTACATTCACAACACGGCCCACCCAGGCAAGATACGCTTCCAAGCGACTGATCAAGCCATCTTCACTGAAGCGAAGAACCTCATTATAGTAGCAAAAAAATGCACGCTCGACAAGCTTCCGCCACAACTGCAAAGGTGCACCATGAAAGCCGCATTCTTCTAAAGCACATGCAGACACAGCAGCATCTTTGCGAAGCATCGTATCATCAGGGCGATACGCCAGATTTATTCCGATACCGGCAAAAAGAGCCCCTGCCCTGTCTTCCAGTAAAATTCCGCCAAACTTGCGGTCACTATGCAACAAATCATTGGGCCACTTAATGCGCACTTCCAGTCCCAGCGAACCAAACGCACGTGCAAAACAATACGCTACAACAAGAGACGATAGAGAATCCGGATACCCGCTTGCCACGGGCAACCGTAGTACAGCATAAATATTTCCTGCCGGAGATGACCAGTCCCGCCTCATCTGCCCCCGGCCTGAACTTTGTGAAACAGCCAGCACACTGCCCCACTCCGGCAACAATTCAAAGCTATGCAAACTGTGCGCAACATCCAGAGACGAACTCACATCGCCGCAGATAAATACAGGGCCGCACTCAACCTTGCCATCCACAGCAAGCATCCGGACACCGTTGACATTTTCAAGCCGTAAAGTACCCAACTGCGCGATTTCAGCATGCCAAAGCGGATGCGAAGCAGCAATAGCATCAGCAACATCAGCAGGGTCAGCATCTACGACCTTTCCGTCGCAAACGGGAACAATGTAAACCGGCTCAGACAAAATAGCTCCTGCATATATGCAGACTAAAAAACCACTCTTTCGAGCAGCGTGACAATATGTTACGAACGCAGAATGCAAACGTATCTGGTTGGCGGTGCGGTCCGCGACATGCTGCTTGGCAGAAAGCCCCGTGAGTACGATTACGTATTCTCCGGAACCCTTAACGATTTTTTACAGCAGCACCCAAAAGCCCGCAAAGCGGGAACCCAGTTCCAGATAGCCATTTTGAACGGACTGGAGTTTGCTCCGCTGCGCGGCAACACAATTCATGACGACCTGCTAGCCCGCGACTTCACTATCAACGCAATAGCTCTCGACGAACAAGGTAAGATATACGCCCATCCTGAAGCGCTGCAAGACCTTGTTGCAGGCAGACTGGCACTTGCCGGTCCAACTGCTCTGGAACAAGACCCAGTAAGAATCTACAGGGCTGCCCGTATGGTTTCCACCATTCCGGACCTGCACATTGCAACATCCCTTAACGAGGCCATACGCCGGACAGCCGAAACATTTCCTCTTTCCAGCATCGCCCCCGAACGCATCGGCAACGAAATACACAAACTGCTGAACAGCAGCAAGCCGGGCAACCTGCTGCGCACGCTGCAACGTGCCGCCTGCTTAACTCATTGGTTTCAAGAGTTTGAAACAACCTTGCCCGACAACACACCGCTGGCGGACCTTGAAAAAACTGCAGACTTGATGGACCTGACGGCAGGTTATCCCATGGCGGTATGGATGGCGCTATGTCATGATCTCGGCTCTGGTGTACATTCAGGAGGCCCTGATTCTGACCAGAGTAGACGCAGAGCAAGAGAACTTTGCGCACAAAAATTTGCAACACGCATCAAGGCCACGAACAAACATATTCTGGCAGCAAAAATCACCGCCTGCTACTTTAACGACGGAGTGCAATACATGCAGCTTGCAACCGATACCCGCATACGTTTGCTTCTGCGCCTTAGTACGGCAAACCTGCTCCATCCGTTTTTCAAAGTTATCCATGTAGCAAGCGGCACCGACTTTACCCCACTCGCACTGCAGCAACTGAAGGCCATCCTGAAAGTCAGACTGGCTCCTGATGAGCAAGGACGTGGAGCAGAATCAGGCAAGGTTCTTCACATGAAGCGCTGCGCAGCTCTCGACGGCCTGTAACAGTCAAGGCGCAAGCATCACTCTGTTGCGTCCCCCTTCTTTTGCCGCGTACAGAGCACCATCAGCAAGTTGCAGCATAGCCTCCAGACCGGCAGAGGGGCCATAACACACCCCGATACTTACTGTTACCGCAATTCTCTTACCATCGTACTCAACAACATTCTTTTCAAGTTTCTCCCGAAATGCTTCACACATTGCACATGCGGTTTCGGCATCCACACCTGAAAGAACAACACAAAATTCTTCGCCGCCAAGGCGGGCTACAACTCCGGCATCGCTAAAAAAGCGCTGCAACCAACCTGCCACGTCTCTGATGACTGCATCACCACCGTCATGCCCATATGTATCGTTGCATTTTTTAAAGTGATCGATATCGATCATAGCCAGAGCAAGGCCCTTGCCGCCTTCGCAGGCATTATCATAAGCCGTGCGGCCCAGATGAAAAAAAGAACGTCTGTTGTACAAACCGGAAAGCGGGTCACGTTCCGCCAAAGTGTGAACCGCGCGCATATATTCAAGCGTCTCAATTCGCTGGGCAACACGACAGTAAAACTCTTCAGCTTCAAAGGGCTTATGCAAAAAATCATTAGCACCGGACTTCAAAAAAATGCAGATGTGGAAGCTGCAGACGCAGCTGAGAGGCCCAATATTGGCACTTCCTGCTTCGGAAAAAGACGTCGGACTTCTCTGACGAATTCAACACCACACATCTCAGGCATTTCATAGTCAGTAATTATAAGCGAATAATCACGATGCTTCTTCAGCAGTTCCAACCCGTCACATCCTGTTTCCGCCTCATCTACTTCAAAGTTCCAGCGCTCAAGCAACGTTCTGAGAAGCCCCCTTGCCACTGCAGAATCATCCACCACAAGCACTCGCTGGCCCATGTTTGCAAGCAACCTGTAGACGATTGAGGTTACTTGCAGAACATTGCGCCCGCCATCTTTCACTATATAGTCAGCAATCTGCTTCCCCCACATTGCCCCTCTGATTTCATCCGAAATCTCACCGGTAAAGACAATAGAGGGAATTCCTGCAGCAACAACATAGTCAACAACTTCTCCCCTGCGGGCATCAGGCAGGACAAGATCAAGCACAGCAACATCGAAATGATTACCAGCAGAAAGAAGTCGTTTCGTCTCCTGCAAGCTACAGGCAACTTTACACTTAACAGAAAGGTCCTGTGTTAATGCTCCTGTTAAAACAGCAGCTATTGTTTTACTATCTTCGACAACTAAAACAGTCCCCTTTACAGGCTTACGCCATTCAAAACCGACATTCATAAGTATCCTCATCATGTGCTCATTTCATCCCCGCACGACACTAGTGGTACAGATATATTGCCCGGTTGATCAAGTGGCAGCAATTGCCAACAGGCTTTCGACACACAAATGTAACACAAACTTTTTTCTTTAAGAACGAAACGCCAGCTCAGTGCGCTAGCGCTTGACCACCAGCCTGGTTTGGGGCAGACAAATTGCTTGCGTTCTTTTAAGGGCGCAACTGCTTCTTTTCGGTAGACACTTTAAAAATCTGGAACGTCCAGATGGGAGATTACGGCATGATTTACGATGTTGACCGCGAAACGCTTCCGCGGGAAGAACTTGAAACCCTTCAGGTTAAGCGCCTCAGAAACCTTTGCGAAAGGGTATACGCAAACGTCGGCCACTACAGACGCAAGTTTGAGGAGGCAGGCATTACCCCCGCAGACATCAACAGCCTTTCCGATCTGAAATATCTACCGTTTACCGAGAAGCAGGACCTACGCAACAACTATCCCTTTGGACTTTTTGCCGTTCCAAAAGAAAATATCGTCCGTCTGCATGCATCCAGCGGCACCACCGGCAAAGCCACGGTTGTCGGCTATACCGCACGTGACCTGAACAACTGGGCAGAACTTATGGCCCGCAGTTTCATGGCCGGTGGTCTTTCCCGCCGCGACCTTATCCACAACGCATACGGCTACGGCCTTTTTACGGGCGGTCTGGGTGCGCATTACGGCGCAGAAAAGCTAGGCGCTACTGTCATTCCTGTTTCCGGCGGCAACACCAAACGACAGGTAGTGTTGCTGCGCGACTTCGGTGCAACGGCTATCTGCTGTACCCCATCCTACAGCCTGTATTTATACGAAGCAGCAACCGAAGCCGGCATTGATCTGCGCGACCTTCCCTTGCGGGTAGGCATCTTCGGCGCAGAGCCTTGGACCGATGAAATGCGCTATGACATTGAGCAAAAAATGGGAATTTCCGCCGTCAATATCTATGGCCTTTCTGAAATTATGGGACCTGGCGTCTCAATGGAATGTGCAGATGCCAAGGACGGGATGCATATCTGGGAAGACCATTTCCTGCCTGAAATAATCGATCCTGTAACCGGCGAGCAACTGCCTCCCGGTGAAAGAGGCGAACTGGTCATTACCACGCTGACAAAGGAAGGCATCCCGCTCATCCGTTACCGAACCCGCGACATCAGCAGGCTTAATTACACCCCCTGCTGCTGTGGCAGAACGCACGTTCGCATGGACCGTGTAATGGGCAGAAGCGACGACATGCTGATTATCCGCGGTGTAAACGTCTTCCCCTCCCAGATTGAGTCCATCCTGCTGGAAACCGAAGGTGCTTCGCCCCATTACCAGATTGTGGTTAAAAAGCATGGGAACCTCGACGTTATGGAAGTACAGGTTGAACTGTCTGAGAACATGTTCTCAGACGAGATCAAAAACCTGCAACGTCTTGAGGGCCGTATCCAGAAAACAATCAAAGAATTTCTCGGTGTCACAGCAAAAGTACGACTGGTTGACCCGCGCTCCATTCAGCGCTCGGAAGGTAAAGCAAAACGAGTGCTGGACCTGCGCAACGAAGAATAGAATCCGCAAAGCTGAAAATAAAGGGGAAGCCACAAGGCTTCCCCTTTATTTTTGTGTGCACTCTGTCAAAACAGTAATTCAGGCTGAACAAGCGACTAAACCCAAATAAAAAATATAAGGTTACTCTGCAGAGCTAAGCAGCTAACAGCGCACCAGCCCGATCTGGCTAGCTAAAGCGCCCAAACAGAAGCAAGGCTGAGCCAACGCAACAGACACCATACCTATAACTTCTTAATCCTCTCTGCTGGACCGTCTACTTTTGGCAGGCGGACGGATATGAGTCATCACCTTTTCATACGCCTTGCGGGACTCTTCTGTTTCCAGCTCAAGAATTTTTTCTCTGTCAGCCAGCACAATCGCTTCACAGGGGCACATCTCGACACAAGCAGGTTCAAGCCCCACATCGCGCCGGGCAGCGCACAGGTCGCACTTCTGAACCGTGACTCCCCTGTCGGTAGCAAAAAAAGCTGCATACGGACAGGCAAGGATACAGTTTCTTGTTTCGCAACCGCGGCATAATAAAGGCTGCAGCACCACAGCACCGTCTCTGTCTCGCAACAGCGCACCGCGATTGCAGACTTTCATACAGTGCGCATGCTCGCAATGCTTACAGTAAAGCGGAACAGCAATACCTTCGATTGTCCGGGTCATGGCTATGCGGGGAGTATCATACAAAAACTTGCACACAGCCTCACACGTCTCACATCCGATACACTTGCTGTAGTCAATAAAAAGAGTTTTTCCTTCACAGGACATTGTAACGCCTCCGGATATGAAACGGGCTAACGGTCAATTTTATCTTCATCGTAGTTGTATTCGTCTTCACGGTCCTGAGCTTTAAGGTCAAGCCAGTTTGTCAAGGAACGCGAAGCCCGCAACCCGCTATATATGGCCTTTCCGATCTTGCTGGGGCCGGTAAGCACATCACCGGCAACAAAGACGTTGTCGATACTGGTCATATGCAGCCAGCGGACTTCACCCTTACGAACATTTTCAAGGCCCAGCTCCTGCTGGAAAGGCGGCGTCGGGATCTCACCAATAGCGGTCACAACCATATCAACATCCAGTGTTTCCGTCTCTCCGGTAACACCGTTGGCAAGTTCAAGGCCGACGACGCTGTCATCACCCATGACTGAAAGCGGCGTCCGGCGCTCAAGCCACGTAGCCCCCATCTCCTCAATACGGTCAATCTCATAACTGCCGCATGGAGCTTCACGCACAGTACGCCGGTAGATCATGTAGACTTTTTCCGCGCCCAGCGCATGAGCACTGTCTACCACATCTACAGCGGAATGACCGGCACCGACCACCGCAACGCGCTTCCCCTGCACAGCCGGCATAGACACATTAGGAGAAGCATAGCGTGCGGCACGGATGGGAAACAAAAATTCAAGACCGGAATGCACACCTTTCAGTTTTTCTCCGGGAATTCCGAGCTTGCGCGATTTCCAGGAACCGGTGCAGATCATAATGGCATCGTACTCGCGTACAAGCTCGCCCAGTCCTCTGATGTCACAGGAAAAGTGGTCCCCCTCTTCTTCATGCAAGGGCGCACTACAGCAAATTTTGGTTTTTGTACGAAACAATACCCCGAACTGACGCTCCATGCGCTTTACACCAGCCTGAATGCGTTCCGGTGGAATGCGTTTTTTGGGAATCCCGAAAACCATCAATCCTCCGGGTTGGGGCAATTTATCGTAAACGACAACCTCGTATCCAAGGCACGCAAGATAGCCCGAAGCAGCAAGTCCGGACGGCCCGGCACCAATGATGGCTACTTTACGACCATTCGGAGGCAAAGCCTCTTTTCTGAGGAAAGCAAAATTCATGGGGTTAGACATGTTTTCTCCGTTGTCTTGCCGCATGGTATAAGGCAATACTGTTGATTGGCCATACAGTATATCCAAGCGGCAGATACGCGCAACCCCGCATGTTGCTTGCGCTTGTCATCACAAGGCGGGAATGATACTGAAACGAGAGACGAAGACGACGCTTTTTTTACGTCTACTACTTGCAACCAAAATGGGACTGACTAGCCATGAAAGTCGAACAGATTTCTGTTTTTCTCGAAAACAAGGCAGGCCGTCTGGCCGAAGTCACTAACGCCCTTGCCGATGCGGGCATCAACTTGCGTGCGCTGTCTTTGGCTGACACCTCGGACTTCGGCATCCTACGCCTGATTGTGGCCGACCATGAAAAAGCCAAACAGGTTTTAAAAGATAAAGGATTCACTGTTGGTCGCACCACCGTTCTGGCGGTTGAAGTGCCGGACAAGCCGGGTGGACTCAATGACATTCTGCAAACACTGTCCGACAACAAAGTTAATGTCGAATACATGTACGCATACGTTCAGCCCGGTGGCAACAGTGCCGTGCTGATCTTCCGCTTTGACAGAACAGATCAGGCAATTGAAGTCCTCCAGCAGGGCGGCTTCAACGTTATTCCGGGCGAAAAGCTGTATAACGGATAACAACCTGTATGCTGTATTTTCAGGGGGGCCGGTTATTGCCGGCCCTTTTTTATTATCGTCGGGCGAACCTGTCCGGACAGGAGTCACACTCATGGGGAACACCATTACTCCGGTGCAAAAGTCAGAATCTGTCTGGAAAATATACCCTTCCGGCAAAATGCGTGTTCCGGCCTTGATTTTTGCCAGCCGCAGGCTTGTAGAGAGCATGGACCAGACGACATTACAACAGCTTGTAAATATCGCTTCCTTACCCGGGATCACAGGCCCTGCCATAGCCATGTCAGATGCGCACTCCGGTTACGGCTTTCCCATCGGCGGTGTTGCCGGTTTTTCTGCTGATGATGGCGGCATTATTTCTGCCGGTGGTGTGGGATACGACATAGCCTGCGGGGTACGTACACTTACGACCAATCTGACCGTAAAAGATATCGCCAGTCACAAGCGCACACAGCAGCTCGCAGACGCTCTATTTAAAGCAATTCCCGCCGGAACCGGCAAAGGCGGCATTCACAACCTGACTATCAAAGATATTGACAACATACTTCTGAACGGCGCTGTCTGGGCGGCGGAACAAGGCATGGGCACCAGATCAGACCTTGAACGCACAGAAGATGGTGGCAAAGCCGGAGGGGCTGATCCCCGTAAGGTATCCGCGGAGGCAAAAAGTCGATTTATTAATCAGCTGGGCACACTTGGCTCCGGAAATCATTACCTTGAAGTGCAGGTTGTCGATACAATCTTTAACAAAGACATCGCCGACCAGTTCAATCTGCACAAAGGACAAATTCTGGTCAGTATCCACTGCGGCTCACGCGGGCTAGGACATCAGGTTGCCACTGACTATATTTTACTGATGAAAAAGCATGCCGCACAGACCGGACAGCACCTGCCCGACCCTGCCCTTGCCTGCGCACCGATACAGTCTGAGCTGGGCCAAGATTATCTGGCAGCCATGCGAGCGGGTATAAACTGTGCTTTAGCCAACCGGCAGGCACTCACCCATAGCATCCGTAACGCTTTCACATCGGCCATGTCAGACAGCATGTTGACGCAACTTTATGACGTTTCCCACAACACATGCAAAGAAGAACGGCATATTATAGACGGAAGCGAAAAGCGACTTTTTGTACACCGTAAAGGAGCCACCAGATCATTCGGTCCCAACCATCCTGACATACCCGCCGACTTCAAGACTACAGGCCAGCCCGTGCTTGTAGGCGGCAGCATGGGGACTGCATCGTGGATTCTTGCAGGCTCACAACATGCTGAACAAAGTCTGTATTCTGCCAATCACGGTGCAGGAAGACAACTTAGCCGCACACAGGCAAAAAAGCGCCATAACTCCAAAGAGCTGCTGGCAAGGCTTCAAAAACAGAGTATTGAAATACGAACCTCAGACCTTAAAGCGCTGGCAGAAGAGGCGCCCGCTGCGTATAAAGATGTCGATGAAGTGATTGAATCCACATGCACAGCAGGTCTTGCCGTACAAGTTGCAAGGCTGAAACCATTGATATGTATAAAAGGGTAACGCATGAACCAGCAGATCAGTGCCTGCACACTGGATTGTCCCGACTGTTGCTCGCTCATTACGCAGCACAATGAAGATGGTACGCTTACCATCAAGGGAAACCCGGCGCATCCGTTCACTAACGGAATTATATGTAACAAAGGTCGCACGTTTGCTAAGCGCCTGCACTCTGAAGAACGGATCACAACCCCTCTTATACGCAAAAACGGCCAACTGCAGCCCGCCACATGGGACGAAGCACTCACTCTGTGCGCAGAAAAAATCAACGCACTTAGAAACACGCCGGAACGCATGCTGCACATTCGGGGCGCAGGAACCCGCGGAGTATTGTACGACAGTGCAGGAGAAGTTCCGGCACGTCTACGCATGGCGACAACATATGGTTCTCTTTGTGACGAGACAGGCATTGAAGCCTGCAAGGCAGACTTCGGCGACCTGACTATGAGCGCCCCATCCGACCTTGCAAACGCCAGTCGCATAGTCAACTGGGGACGTGATGTTTCACGCTCTTCCATTCATCTGGCGCAGATTCTGAAAGACGCCAGAAAAGCCGGAACAAAAGTTTTGCTGATCAGTCCCTGTCCTGCCGGTGCGGACTCATTTGCAGATGCGGTCATCACCATCCGCCCCGGAACGGACCGTTTTCTGGCTGCCGCCGCGGCAAAGCGTCTGTTGAAGTTTCCTGAAGCACAACAAATTCTTCAAAACCATACCACAGGATCACAAAGTTACCTCGCCAGCCTAGCGCGCAGGAGTGAAGCGGAACTGTTGTCCGCCTGTGATGCCTCTGTGCAGGACTTGGACCTGCTTGTCGAATGGTACAGCAAAGACAGCAAACCTGTCGCCAGCCTGCTCGGATGGGGGTTGCAGCGCTACCTGTACGGCGCAGAAAGCGTCCGGCACATCAACGCACTGGCTTTGATTTCCGGCAATATCGGCCGCAAGGGAGCCGGAACCTACTACAACATTTCATCTTCACGCAATTTTAACAGAAGCTGGATGAAAGAACTCCCGCCCCCGCCTCGTCAGTTCAGCCTGCCACGTATCGGGCAGGAACTTACGCACGCAGCCCCGCCAGTAGAGCTTATCTGGTGCAGGGGGATTAACTTTGTAAACCAGTGCCCTGACTCCAGCACTATAGCCAGAACTCTGGAAAAAACATTTCTGGTTGTTACTGATGCTTTCATGACCGATACAGCCAGACAGGCAGATGTTTTTCTGCCATGCACTCTCATGCTGGAACGTGAAGAAATCCTTGGTTCGTTTCTGCATAATTACGTGCACTATTCTGCCAAGGTCATACAGCCTCCAGAAAGCGTTAAAGATGACTTCGATATTCTGCAGGAACTCGGGAACAGATTATGCCCTTCCATAGCCTTGCCGGACAAAGAAGCCTGCCTGCGCCGCGGACTTGAATCCCCGTTGCTTGCAACCACACTGGAAGAGTTAAAATCCACGGGCTTTACTCTGGCAAAGCACCCTGAAATTGCTTTTGAAGGTATGGTGTTTGCTCATGCCGACGGCAAGTTTTGCTGCATCAACAGGCTTTCTCCACCCGAAGAGTTTTCAGGCGATTACCCGTTGTCGTTGTTAACTCTGGTCAGAAAAAAATCCCTGCACTCGCAAATTCCGACTGCCGAGCAAAGCGGCCTGCCGGAACTTACAGTATCCCCCTTATTACCGGCTAACAGCAACTTTGCCGAAGGGGAAACAGCACGTTTATGTACCCCCAGAGGGGAAATGCGTGTCGTAATCCGGCACGACAACACCATGCACCCAACGGTGGCATGTCTACGTCGCGGAGGCTGGGTAAGCTGCGGCTGGGGGGCAAACAGCATCATTGAACCGCTTCTTACAGATGCAGGTGAAGGCACTGCCTTTTACAGCCAGAAGGCAGTGTTAAAAAAGATGTAATTACAGCCAGCTAAGCGCCTGACTTCAAAACTGTAGTCAGGCGCTTATTTGTACCTGCAACCTTGCACAGGAGCCAAACTTTTTTTCCTTGGGTGTTGACCTGCCTATAGCTTCACACTGCATTCAGGGCCAGCAATCGGAAAAGGAGTGCATCAATATAAACAAAAAAGGTACCCCCCAGCATAGCTGGGGGTTCTTCATATGCGCCTATAAGGCTTTCTTACTAGCAGCGCCCTAGCAGGCGCACGTTCGTCTGGCATCTGCATCTCTGTTACTTGCGACCCGTAAACGGGTTTCCAGAATATGGAAGAGATAATTGATCACCAAGCTTATCATGCTCAAGTTGGTGCCTAATGTAATCTTGTATCTTT